>CACLCL010000001.1 GCA_902605445.1 uncultured Bacteroidota bacterium
CTACTTTTTTAAATACGACATCTGCAACAGGTTCTTCAATAGTATTAAATGGAAGCTCAAAATACCATGATGTAACTGCAATGTCAGGATCAAAAGTGTTTGCTGTTTCACTTTTAAATGAAGAAACAACAGCAACATCATCCACTGGTGCAGTTATTGATTTATCAGCTGTCAAAGAAATTGAAGCTACCGTAAAGGCAGGTGGTATTATAAACATACATACGAAAACCGAAAAGATAATAAAGAAAGTTATTTTTGGTGGCTCAGTAAATTTACTTTACGAATAGGTTTTGGACTTTAATATATTAACACCTATAACTATTGGCTTTTTTACTTCTTTCATAATGGGACCTGTTTTTTGGGTATTATTGGAGACCAGCATAACTAAAGGCTTTAAGGCAGCGGTTGTATTTGATTTAGGAGTAATGTTAGCAGACGTCTGTTTCATTATGATATGTTATTTGGGAAGTTTTCAACTTCTTGGTGACCCATCAAACCAACAAGGTTTATTTGTTTTGGGGGGTACCATCTTACTTCTTTATGGCTTTTTCTCTTGGACAAATAGAACAAAGAAAAATAAAAAAGGTCCAAAAATTAAAAAATTTAATGAAAACTATTTAGGCCTAGCAGCTAAAGGATTTGCTTTAAACATACTTAATGTTGGTGTTTTTATATTTTGGGGAGCTGTAATGATTGGTTCATCTTCAGCAACTGGAAAATCTTTCACCAGTTTTATTATATATTTTTCCATAGTGATCATCTCATATTTTTGCACAGATCTAATAAAAATATCCATTGCACAAACTTTTAAAAATCTTTTGTCTGAAAAAGGAATTAAATTTATTAATTCTATAATTTCAATTATATTGATTGTGTCAGGTGTTGTTTTAATTATTAAAGGAGTTTAACTATATTAGGGAATTAACACAAATAAACAATTAATTATGAATAAATATATTTTAACCCTTTTAACAGTTTCACTATTTTTTAATTGCGAAGAAAAGATGACAGTCAGCTTTGATGACACAAAATCTATGACAATTTTAGCTGCATACGATTCATATATGTCAAACGACACTGAATCAATTGAAAAATTATATTCCGAAGATGCACATGTTTTTGTAAACAGTGTAGACTCAATTACAATCAAAGAAAACATGAAAAATTTAGCAATGCATCACGAACTATTTGACGACATTAAGCTAACCTGGGGAGATGGGGAAAACACAAGAACAGCTTTTGTTCAAACATCAACTTACCCTGAAAATGATGTCACGCTAGCATGGTTTACTTGGAATGGAACTGGAAAGGCAAGCGGAGAAGCTTATAAGGTTCCAACACATGTGGTATATGTTTGGGGTGATGACGGAAAAATAGACAGAGCATATTTAATGAATGACTCCGCATCTTTTAACAAAGAGATGGGCGTTGTTTCACAAACGAGTCAGGAATAAAAAAAAGCAAGCCTTGGCACAACTAAAAAACCCCCGATTATACGTTGGGGGTTTTTTTGAGGCGCCTGGCGGATTCGAACCGCCGTACAAGGTTTTGCAGACCTCTGCCTAGCCACTCGGCCAAGGCGCCATTTATATAGTGCTGTCAAATTTAGAACAAATTTTTAATTTATTGCTTGTTTCTCTTTTCAGAAATAAAAACGGACACTGACTCGACATCAGCATTAATTGGAGGGTTAAGTTTTGAGACACAAACACTAATTTCCTCTAGTAGCGGAATTTCTTTAAAACAAGAGGTAATTATGCGCTTAACTACAATCTCTAAAAGTTTAGACCTAACACTCATTTCTCGTTTAGCTATAGAAGCCAAATCCACATAATTTACTGTCGCACTTATTTCATCATCAAAAACTGTCTTTGACAAAGTACAAACAGCACTAATATTTACAACGTAATCACTCCCAATAATGCTTTCTTCAGCCATACAGCCGTGATTAGCAAATATTTTTAGATTTTCGACTTTAACAGTTGCTTTCATTTATTAATCTTTTGATAACTTTGTAAACTTATTAAAAACAAACAATTGTGGAAAGTAATCCAGAAAATTTTATAGAACAAATTATTAAGGAAGACATTTCAAATGGTTTTAACACAAAAAACCTTAAGTTTAGGTTCCCTCCTGAGCCTAATGGATATTTACATATAGGGCACGCTAAAGCAATTGGATTAAATTTTGGTTTAGGTGTAAAGTATAAAGCTCCTGTAAACCTGAGGTTTGACGATACAAATCCAGAAAACGAAGATGTTGAATATGTAAAAGCTATTAAAGAGGATGTTTTGTGGCTTGGTTACAATTGGGCAAAAGAAACATATTCTTCTGACAACTTTGCGCAGCTTTATGAATGGGCCATAGAGCTTATAAACAAAAATAAAGCATATATAGACTCACAAACCTCAGAGGAAATTGCTCTGCAAAAAGGCACACCAACTAAATCAGGAACAAACAGCCCATTTAGAAACAGATCAATAGAGTTGAACCTAAAACTATTTGAGCAGATGAAAAATGGAGAGTTTAAGGAAGGGCTTCACGTTTTGAGAGCTAAAATTGATATGTCTCATCCAAACATGTTAATGCGCGACCCCGTAATATACAGGGTCATTAACAAACAACACCATAGAACATCTGGAAAGTGGAAAATATATCCCATGTATGATTGGGCTCATGGCCAATGCGATTACATCGAACAAATTTCACACTCTTTGTGTTCTTTAGAGTTTAAGCCGCACCGAGAATTATACGAATGGTTTATTAAGTCTATTGAAGGCTTAGATACAACATTAAACATATTGCCAAAACAAAGAGAGTTTGCAAGACTTAATCTAAGCTATACAATCATGAGCAAACGAAAATTATCAGTATTGGTTGAAAAAGGACTTGTTGATGGCTGGGATGATCCAAGAATGCCAACGTTGTCAGGCCTAAGAAGAAGAGGCTTTACTCCAAAATCCATTAGGGCGTTTGTATCAAAGGTAGGTATTGCTAAAAGAGAAAATATTATAGATGTGTCTTTGTTAGAGTTTTGCGTAAGAGAAGATTTAAACAAAGAAGCCAATCGAAAAATGGTCGTTCTTGACCCATTAAAATTAACTATTAGGAATTACCCTAATGATAAAGTTGAAAAACTTTTTTCTGAGGATAACCCAGAGAAAGAAAACACTCCCACTAGAGAGATACCTTTTGCTAAAAATTTGTATATAGAGAGAGAAGATTTTAAAGAAGAAGCTGGTCGAAAGTTTTTTCGACTGACCATAGGAAAAGAAGTTCGGTTAAAGAGTGCTTATATAATCAAGGCCGTTGATATTGTCAAAGATGACAAAGGGCTTGTACAAGAAGTTATATGTGAATATGACCCTAAAAGTAAAAGCGGTTCAAACACCGAAGAAAGCTTAAGAAAAGTAAAAGGAACCCTTCATTGGGTAACCCAATCCCATAGTATTGATGTAATAATAAACAATTACGATAGGCTTTTTAAAACCGAAGCCCCAGGTGAAAATGAATCCGGAGATTTCCTTAAAGATTTGAACCCAAACTCATTAACTATTGTAAAGGCAAAAGCAGAACCATCATTAGCAAAAGCTAAGCCAGGACAAAGCTTTCAATTTCAAAGAAAAGGTTATTTTATTGCTGACAAAAGCAGCGCACAAAACAAACTTATATTTAACAAAACTGTGGGCCTAAGAGATTCTTGGAAAAAGTAAAATGCTACTGATCTTTCGAAGTTTTATTACCTTTTTCTTTTTCCCTCGCTTTTTTCATCTCTTCACCAATTTGATTGCTGGCTGTAAAAGAAGCAACCATGTTGTTAAGCATCTCTGAACCGGCCTGAGGTGAGTTAGGCATTAATATCAAATTACTATTAGATTCAGAACCTACAGACTGAAGGGTGTCGTAGTGCTGTGTAACAACAATTAAAGCAGAAGCCTCTTGTGAGTTAATATTGACACCATTTAACACTTTTACAGAGTCTTCAAGCCCTCTTGCAATTTCTCTTCTTTGATCAGCTATTCCCTGTCCCTGAAGCCTTTTGCTTTCAGCCTCAGCCTTCGCTTTTTCAACAATTAGAATTTTTTGGGCCTCTCCCTCAAACTGAGCCGCTACCTTTTCTCTTTCTGATGCGTTAATTCTGTTCATCGCCTCCTTAACCTGGGTATCAGGATCTATGTCTGTTACCAGTGTTTTTATAATGTTATAACCGTATTCAGTCATCGATTCTTGTAGCTCATTTTTAACAGCAATAGCAATGTCGTCTTTCTTTAAAAACACATCATCAAGAATTAATTTAGGAACTTCTGCTCTAACCACGTCAAAAATAAAGCTTGTTATTTGGTCATTAGGATTATCTAACTTATAAAAAGCGTCGTATACTTTGTCTTTTATAACTTTGAATTGGACTGACACTTTAAGTCTTACAAAAACATCATCCTTTGTTTTTGTTTCAATCACTACATCTAGCTGTTGTATCCTAAGGCTTAGCCTGCCCGCAACATTGTCTATAATTGGAATTTTAAGCTGTAAACCAGACTGTCTCACGCTTACAAACTTTCCAAACCGCTCAATTACAGCTGCAGACTGCTGCTTAACGATAAAGAAAGTAAAAAATAAAAGCAGAACTATTAGAGGAAGGATTATTGAGTAAAAAAACATAGTAATTAAATTTAGATTTATATTATACAATATAAAAAAAAGAGAACATCAAAAGAAACAAATATTTTTAAAATAATGTTAAAAAGCGCTGTTTACAAAGCTGTTTAATCTCAACACAAACTCATCAAAACCTATAAAGGAAAGTATTTTGTCTAGGTCTATGCCTGATGGCTCTCCAACAACAATAATTCTAATAGAGATTAACACCCTTCCTAAAGGAATGTTGTTTTCATTAGACCAGTTTTTTATTAAACCAAGCAAGTTTGTTTTGTTTTCATTTCTACTTTCAAGTTCTTCACACAGTACAATTAACTTTTTTACCACCTCCAAAGATACTTTTTTACGCGCCTTCTCGTTGTACTGTTTTGGAGAAAAAAACAGGTATTCAGCTAGAGCCCAAAGATCTACCAACGTTGTAGCTCTTTCCTTTACAAGGCCTATCGCTTTTATTAACTTCAATTGATCAAGGTCTTTTAGGCTTGGCATCAGCTCTAAAATATCGTTTAGAAGTTTTTCAGAGTTCTTCTCTTGAATATGTTTGTGGTTATACCACTTAAGCTTTTCAAAATCAAAATTTGCAGCAGCAGATACAACGCTGTTAAGCTCAAATGCTTTAACCAACTGTTTCAAAGACATTGTTTTCCCGGTGTTTCCACTAGAAGACCCAAGAGTTGCAAGGTAATTGAAAAGAGCTTCCGGCAAAATCCCTGTCTCTCTTAGCCCATCATTTTCCCACTTTAATGGAAAAACAGAGAAGCCGGCATTTTCTCCGGTTCGCTTGCTAAGTTTTCCTTTGCCATTTGGATTAAGAATCAGGGGAAGATGTGCAAAAAAGGGCTTACCCCAATTAAACGCATCATATATTAAGTAGTGAAGTGCCAACGAAGGAAGCCATTCTTCACCCCTGATAACATGAGTAATCCCCATTTCATAATCGTCAACGACGTTTGCAAAGTGATATGTTGGAGTACCGTCAGCTTTAACCAATACCTTATCCTCTAACAACTTACAGTCAATCTCTGAATTGCCTCTTATTATATCAGAGGTTTTTACAAAACCTTTGCTCGGAGCCTTAAACCTTACTACAAACTTACCTTTACTATTTATTAGGCTCTCAACTTCAGCGCTGCTCATTGACAAAGAGTTTTTCAGCTTAAGCCTGTTATGCCAATTATATATGAATGTTTTTCCTTTTTTCTTGTGGTCATCCCTGTGCCACTCAAGCTCTTCCGCAGAGTCAAAAGCATAGTACGCCTTACCTTTTTCTATCAAGCCTAATATATGTTTTTTGTAAATATCATTTCTCTCACTTTGACGGTACGGCCCTCTCTTACCTTCGACACCTGGCATTTCGTTAACTTTAATTCCACACCAGTTTAGCGATTCTATAATGTACTTTTCTGCCCCCAAAACCTCTCTTTTCTTGTCTGTGTCCTCGATTCTTAAAATAAAATCACCATTATTTTTATGTGCAAACAGGAAATTAAATATTGCAGTTCTTAAACCACCTATGTGTAAGGGGCCAGTTGGACTTGGCGCAAAACGAACTCTAACCTTATTTAAACTCAAAACAAATTTTTCTCAAATATAAAACAATAATTTTTCAATTGATTGTGTAGATTTGCCTATAGTTTTATGATTAAGTTTAAATACACAACTAAGTTTACTTTGGCTAATGAAACAAAGGTAATAGACTGGTTAAACACCATTGCGAAATCAGAAGGTTATAAAGTCAAAAAGATATTTTACAATTACATTTCAGAAACAAAAATCAAGCATTTAAACAAAAGACACCTATCACACAACTACTCAACAGACATCTTGACTTTTGACTATTCGCAGGGAAATGGTATTGTTTCGGAGATATATATCGCCCCAAAAAAGGTAGAAAAAAACGCTAAAAAATATTCTCAAAGCTTTGAAAATGAGATACTTAGGGTTATTTCTCACGGTCTTCTTCATCTTTGCGGATATAATGATACAACAAATGATGAGGCTCAAGAGATGAGGATAAAAGAAGAGCACTATTTAAAGCTGTTTCACAGCTACTCTAAATAAAGTATATTTGCAGAAATGTTCCACGTGAAACAAGCTTATGTTTAGTCAATCTTACGATGTTATTGTTGTAGGCGGTGGTCATGCCGGAGGAGAGGCTGCAGCCGCAGCTGCTAATATGGGCGCTAAAACACTTTTAGTAACCATGAATCTTCAGACCATAGGCCAAATGTCTTGCAATCCTGCTATGGGGGGGATAGCTAAGGGGCAAATAGTTAGAGAAATTGATGCCCTAGGCGGCTACAGTGGAATAGTTACAGACAGGTCCTCTATACAGTTCAAGATGTTAAACCTCTCAAAAGGCCCTGCAATGTGGAGCCCTAGATCTCAAAACGACAGAGCTCTTTTTTCTCAGTTTTGGAGGGAGATGTTAGAGTCAACTGAAAACCTTGATTTTTATCAAGAAATGGTCAGTTCTCTTTGGATTGAAAAAAACAAATTACGGGGCGTGAAAACAGGTCTTGGGCAAAAAATTAAAGGTAAAACAGTTGTGTTGACAAACGGAACATTTTTAAACGGCTTGATTCATGTTGGGGATAAGAACTTTGGCGGTGGAAGAGCTGGTGAGAAGGCTGCAAAAGGTATAACTGAACAACTAGTATCGCTAGGCTTTGAGTCTGGCAGAATGAAAACTGGAACACCTCCAAGAGTTGATGGCCGATCACTTGATTATTCAAAAATGATTATACAGCCTGGAGATAAACACCCTCAAAAGTTTTCATACTTAAAATCAACATCAACAATAAACAACCAACTGCCATGTCACATGACCTACACAAGCCCGTTGGTTCACGACATATTAAGAGAAGGTTTTGATAGGTCTCCCATGTTTAATGGTAGAATTAAAAGTGTCGGCCCAAGGTATTGCCCTTCAATTGAAGACAAGATCGACAGGTTTTCAGAACGAGAACGACACCAGCTTTTTGTAGAGCCTGAAGGCTGGAACACAGTTGAAGTTTACGTAAACGGATTCTCCACCTCTCTACCGGAAGATGTTCAATTTAAAGCCCTTAGGTCTGTAGAGGGCTTTGAAAAAGTTAAGTTTTTTAGACCTGGCTATGCAATTGAGTATGACTATTTTCACCCGACTCAATTAAAATATACACTTGAAACGAAGATAGTAGATAATCTTTTCTTTGCGGGTCAAATAAATGGAACAACTGGTTACGAAGAAGCGGGCTCCCAAGGCTTGATGGCTGGAATAAATGCGGTATTAAAAATTAAAAATAAAGATCCTTTTATTTTAAAAAGAGACGAAGCTTATATTGGTGTTTTAATCGACGACTTAATAACCAAAGGAACAAAAGAGCCCTACAGGATGTTCACTTCGAGAGCAGAGTACAGAATGTTATTAAGGCAAGATAATGCAGATGAAAGATTAACACAAAAATCACATCGAATAGGTTTAGCTTCAAAAGAGAGGCTAAGGCTGTGCGAAGAAAAGTATTCAAAATCCAAAGACATTATAAGCGTTTTAAAAACACAAAGTATAAAACCACAAAATATCAATCCTATTCTGACCTCAAAAGAATCCGCAAATGTTAAACAATCAAATAAGGCCGCCAAGTTTCTTTCAAGACCAAATATATACCTTCATGACTTAAAAAAATGCCCAGAGCTAAAAGATGTTTTTAACACAAAGACTTATTCAAAAGAAGTCCTTGATCAGGCTGAGATTCAAATCAAGTATAGTGGCTATATAGCTAAAGAAAGAGCTAACGCAGACAAATTGCACAGGCTAGAAGGGGTATTAATTCCCCCAAAATTTGATTATAATAAGCTGAAATCAATAAGCGCTGAGGCAAAAGAAAAACTCAACAAAATAAAACCCCAAACCATTTCTCAAGCCTCAAGAATTAGTGGTGTTTCTCCAAACGATATATCGGTTCTATTGGTATACATGGGACGTTAAATGTTTCACGTGGAACAAAATAACACACATATTAAAACACGAGATTATTCATTTAGTAATGAAGAGTTTACTATAATAAAAACTAACACCCCCGGCTTACTAAAAACACACCCAGCTCCTTCAATGATGTCAATAAAGAAATATTATGATGGCGACAATTACAGCTCTCATAAAACAAAAGCTGTTTCAATTTTTGATTGGGTTTATAATCTTTTTAGAATAATTAACACCTTTTTTAAAGTCCGCTGCTTAGGGTCATTAACAACTAAAGACCGAATACTTGACTATGGTTGTGGAACAGGCTATTTTCTTAAATCAATTACACGCAGAAACTATAGTATTGTTGGTTATGAACCGATAAAGAAAAATGACAATCCACTTATATTTAGCAGCCTTATTTCTGACAAAATATTAAATACACGGTTTACCGTTGTCACTGCATGGCACTCCTTGGAACATGTACATAACATTGACAAAGAATTAAAAAATATTTTTGATATTACTGATTCGAAATCTAAAGTAGTGGTGGCTGTTCCTAATTATGATTCATTAGATGCAAAATATTATAAATCATTTTGGGCAGGCTATGATGTTCCAAGGCATATATGGCACTTTAATAAAAAAGGAATTGTCGAGCTGTTTAAATCTCACGGCTTTAAAAAAATAAGAAGCGCTCCAATGTTCCTAGACGCATATTATGTTTCATACTTGTCTGAAAGATACAAAGGGAGGCATTTAAAAATCTTTCGTGCGCTGCTAGTAGGAACGGCTTCGAATATTCATGCTTTATTTACAGGAAATTTTTCCTCGAATGTTTTTACTTTTAAAAAAATCAATAAATAAATTGAAGCGCCTTTTTTCGAACAGAATACTCTATTTTACCTCCACCAAAAATTTCGCCATCTCCCTGGCAGCAAATAGGCTTGTTTTTAGCGCGTATTGTTAGTTTATTAGCCTTTAGCGTCAAAACTTTACGTTCATTAAAAATCTCACCATTAAAAAGCTTAAAAAAATTTCGAGCAATGTCTTTTTTAGAAAAATCTTGTGCAATAGTAATGTTTAACAATCCATCATCGCTTTTAGGGGAATGTATGAGCCGCATTCCACCGCCAGTATATTTACATATTCCTACCCCCACTAAAAACACCTTTCTTTGAGTTTTATTGTTTGGTGTGATAATTTCTATTTCAATATTTTGAAATTTATAAAAGTTCATGATTGCACAAACTAGGTAAGATAATGGACCAAACTTTTTGTAAGGCTGAATTTTTTTTAACATGAATACGTCAAACCCAACACCCGAGTATCCTAAAAAAAACTTCGTTTTAGTTTTTTTCTCTTTCGTTATTTTTGCCAAACCAACATCAATAAATCTGGTTTTCCTTTTTTTTATTGCCTTTATGCATTCAATTATACTCATAGGAATATTATTTGATCTTGCCCAGTCATTACCAGTGCCCGCAGGTATAAGTGAGAATAGGATTTCTTTTGGACTCAAATGCTTTTGTAGTTGTATTCCAGCAACAACCTTTTGGGCGGTGCCATCGCCACCAATACAAAGAATCGCTTTATGGCCAGAAGCTATAGCTTTATCAACTAATTGTATTTCTTCACCACTGAATGAAGTTAATGATAAAAAATACTTTATTTTCTGCTTTTCTAACAGCTGCTTAACTTTGATTATTAATTTTCTTGTTTTACCAGAGCTTGATGTTGGGTTGGCAATAATAAACCATTCAGTTTTCATTGAAAGAGGGTTTCATGTGTAGGATTCTGCTAAGGTTTATTGATGTGTCAAGAAATATAATTTTTGAATTACCGTTACGCTCAATTTCTAAATACCCTTTTTCTATTTCATCACAAAAAAGCTCTATGTTGGATTCGTGTACAAATGGGGCAAATTTACTCAGAACCAAGCCACACTTATACTTTTCCGAATTGTCAATAACCCTATAATTGTAGAGCAGGCAATCTCTAAATACAGACAAGCAAAACTTCATAAAAGCTTTATGTTCTTCTCTTGTTTTGCTTGACATTTTCTCTGCAAAATCAATCAGATCTAAAATTGCAGACTTATCATTTTTAGCTCTGAAAGCACTACGAGCCCAGCTTACAAAAAGCCCTTCATTTTCTTCATTAACCTCTTGATTATCAATGGATTGATACCCAAAATAAACTTTTTGACACCTAGAGCGAATCGTAGCTAATATTTCATTTTCATTCTCGCATATAAGAATAAAAACTGTTTTTTTACTTGGCTCTTCAATTGTTTTTAAAATTTTGTTTGCGGCATGGACATTCATTTTTTCAGCCATCCATATTATAACAACTTTCAACCCACCCTGGTAAGACTTCATTGAGTTAATTTTGTTTATATTTTCAGCTTGCTTTTTTCCAATTACACCCTGCTTATTTCCAAGCTCAATCTTTTCATACCAATCTGCCAAATCAAAGCCAGGCTTTGAAGTATTAATTTCAATCCACTGTTGCATAAAATTAATACACTCATCATTATTGCTTGACTTTGTGGTGTTTATTGGAAAAAAGTAGTGTATATCAGGATTCGAAAAGTTTTTGTGCTTTTCTATTGCTAGCTCTTTATCTTCTGTTGTCAAATCTGTGAAATTGCTTTGGAGTATAAGAGTAATAAGTTTGTCAGCATATCCTAGTATATTAGCCTTGTTTTGCCCGACAAACAAATATGTGTTGGCAACGCGACCAACCGCGACATTATTTTTTACAATTTCAAAATCAGTCTCAATCATTTTTACTTATTTACAAAGATAAAGAATTATATTTGCCAAAAACTTAGGGCAAATGCATTCAATTCAAAACATAAACTTTAAAAACAAAAAAGTATTTGTTAGAGTAGACTTTAATGTTCCCCTTAATGCATCACTTCAGGTAACGGACAGCACAAGAATCGAGTCAGCAATCCCCACATTAAAATTTATTTTAAAAAATGGAGGTTCATGTATTATTGCCTCACATCTCGGACGTCCAAAGGGTGTAAACAAAGCACAATCTCTAAAAAATATTTTGGCATCCTTAGAACTTTATTTAGGTCAAAAGGTAAAGTTTTTGCCAGAGTGTGTTGGGAAAGAAACGCATGAAGCATGTTCCATGCTCAACCCGGGAGAGGTTGTACTTTTAGAGAATCTAAGATTCTTTAATGAAGAGACTGCTAATAACGACAACTTTGCACAAAGCCTAGCATCTTTAGCTGATATTTATATTAATGATGCTTTCGGAACAACTCACAGAAAACATGCTTCAACACACGCAATAACAAAACACTTTTCACTCAAAGCACCAGGCTTTCTACTACAAGCTGAGATATCAGCTCTTAACAAGTTTTTAAAAACTCCGAAAAAGCCTGTTACAGCGATAATTGGAGGCGCAAAAGTATCTTCTAAAATCTCAGTTATAAAAAATATTTTGAGAATTGCTGATAATATAATCATTGGCGGCGGAATGTCCTACACTTTTATCAAGGGTAAGGGGGGGCAGATTGGAAAATCAATTTTTGAACCAGAGCTTATCATGGAGTGTAATAATATTCTAAACTTAGCTCAAGAAAAAGGGGTTAATATTATTTTGGCCAAAGACGTTTATGCTTCAAAGAGCTTTACCGATCAGAAAGGGGAGTTATTTGAAATTGACAAAATACCAAACGAATATCAAGGCATGGATGTAGGCCCTAAAACATTAAAAACTTTTGACAAATTAATTAAATCAAGTAAAACAATTTTGTGGAATGGTCCCATGGGGGTTTTTGAATTTTCAAATTATGAGATTGGAACTAAGGCAGTAGCGCAGTCTGTAGCATCTGCAACAGAGGATGGTGCATTTTCCTTAGTTGGAGGAGGGGACTCAGTGGCAGCCCTAAAGAAATTTAAATTATTTAGCAAGGTTAGTTATATTAGCACTGGGGGCGGCGCAATGTTAGAAAGTCTCGAGGGGAGAATGCTTCCAGGAATTAAAGCCTTAAATTTACCATATGAACGCAATTAAGTTATTTTCATTTTTATCAATTATATGGGCTTTATTAATTTCAAACCCAGTAAAAGCCGATACAATTCCCGAGCAGATTCATGTAATAAAACTAGATACTATAAAGAGCTTTTTGAGTCATTTAAGCCAAAACAACCCAATTACTATTCCCTTAGAAAAGGACATTATCAATGAGATAAAGAGACATATTAGGCATAGGGTTAAATATTACAACAATCGAAAAATGAGGTTTAGATATTATTTTGCTATGTTCGAACATTTTCTCTCAGATGCAAATTTACCGACAATGTTAAAGTATGTTCCCGTTGTGGAATCTATGCTTAAACCAAAAGCAGTTTCTAGGGCTGGCGCAACAGGACTTTGGCAGTTTATGTACAGTACAGGCTTAAAAAATAATTTAAATTATAATAGCTATGTTGATGACAGAATGGACCCTGTTAAATCCACCATCGCCGCAACAAAATATTTAACCAAGTTGTATGGTTATTATAATGACTGGGCCCTTGCCCTTGCAGCCTACAATGCAGGCCCAGGAAACGTTCGAAAGGCAATAAAGAAATCAGGAGGAAAGGTTAACTTTTGGAAAATAAGAAAATATTTGCCTAAAGAAACATATAATTATGTGCCAAAATTCATCGCAACAATGTATTTAATTGAGTTTTCAAAAGAGTATGGCATAGAAAATCTTAATGATAAAAGATTATACAGAGATATTACCACGATACCTGTTAAAGAAATTGTTGATTTAAATTCCATTTCTAATTTTTTACAAATCCCGCTGGACACTGTAAAGTTTTATAATCCAGCCTTTAAACATGATATCATACCGTTTGAAAAAGATAAAGAAAGCCTTTTGACACTGCCAAAAAAAAATATAGAACAGTTAAAAAACTCAGAGAAAGATTTTTATATTTTTTCAAAAAAACAATTTGAGCTAAGGGAGGGTGCTTTACCAGACTTTTATACCATGAACTCACGTACAACATATAAAGTTAGGTCTGGGGATTATTTAGGAAAAATAGCAAAGAAATTTGGGGTAAAAATTTCTGACCTGAGAAAATGGAATAATTTTAAAAGTGATATTATATACGTAAACCAAAAGATAGTTGTCTACCCTAAGAAGATACCTGTCAATTAGTATAATTTTATGAGATTTATGTACCTCTTTATTGTTTTTTGCATATTCTGTGCCTGCGAAAACAATCCAAAAAGCATTGTTTTAGATTCAAGCGGAAATATAAATAGCATTTCAGTTGTTATTGACGAAAATATTTGGAATAGTAGACTTGGCGATTCGATAAAAGACTTTTTTTCAAGCTCAGTTTACGGATTACCCCAGCCAGAGCCTAAGTTTACACTTAATTACATTCCAATAAATGTTTTTTCGGGATTTGTTACTAGGTCTCGAAGTATATTAATGATCAAATTGTCAAATACAAACCGAATTCAATTTCTTGATGACACATATGCAAGACCTCAAAAAATGGTTGTTGTGGAGGGAAAAGACCTAAATCAGATCATTACCAGCTTCAATGATAAAAAAGATTCAATAATATCCGTGTTCAAAGAAACTGAATTGAAAGAGAAAATGAGAAGAATAGAAAAGAGTTTGTATAAAACCGATGCTGTTGAGAAAACCCTTAAGGTAAAGTTAAACTTTCCATCATCTTACAGAATAGCTAAGTTAGATTCGAACTTTATTTGGATTAGGAGAGACATAAGCTCTGGAAGTCTTAATTTATTAATATGCAGAAATTTAAATGACAGACAGCCATTAATACTCAGGGATTCAATTTCAAAAGCGCATATTCCAGGGCCAATTGACGGAACCTTTATGAAAACCGATTACGAGTACATCGCTTCAAGCAATGTTTTTGAGTCCGAAGAAAAACTTATTGAAGAAACTCGCGGATTATGGGATGTTGAAAAACAATTCATGGGAGGTCCATTTATTAATCAAAAAATTAAAACAGAAAATAAAGAGGAGGTCGTAATGCTAGACGCATTTTTATTTGCTCCAGGAGAAGCAAAACGAGATTACCTATTTGAGCTGGAGGCGATTATGAGGACATTTAATATTATTTCAGACTAGTCTTTTTTTTCTTTTTTTCCACTATCCTCATCGTCAAGCCCTTCTTTTAAGCCTTTTTTAAACTCTTTGATGCCTCTGCCAGTTCCCCTCATCAGCTCCGGTATTTTTTTTCCACCAAACAAGAGTAGTATAGCTACTAAAATAACGATTAAACCAGACCATCCAATCTGAGAAATCAAGGGATAAACATATAAGTTCATTGTGCTTTTTTTGGCTAAGTTAATAATAAATAGGTTAACAAAAACTATTTCTCATGACCCTTATTTAAATTTTAAGTAATTTTAAACATGTTTTTTAAAAAAACATATGATAAAATTGTTAAAGAACTTTATACAAAAAAGTTAAGATTAACAATTGCAGATGAACAAACCTTTAAGAAACATGTTGCATTTAATTTTAGCAGTATAAGTTTTACCCTTTACTTGTTACTTTTTAGTTTTATTATTGCAATCATCACAGCTTTATTGATATTTTTTACTCCAATAAAAGAGTTTGTACCAGGTGTTTCATCCTCTGATTTAATTCGAAAATCAATAAATCTTGCCAATAAGACAGACTCACTGGAGCAAGCGCTTGACCAAAATACTAGGTTTTATAAATCAATTGAAAATGTTTTACTTGGTAAAACTGAGGAAGTGCTTGAGCCAAAAATGTTAAAGACTGAAAAGTATCAAGAAGATTTAAATAGCCTAATAGCCCCGGTTGTAGAAGACTCTTTACTAAGAAAGTATGTTGAGGAACAAGACAACTACAACTTAACAGAAAGTGAACTAGATGTTGGCAATAAAATGTTTTTTTCACCTGTTGAAGGAAATTTAACAGCAAAATTTAATTTTGAGGAAAAGCACTATGGCATTGATGTTTCTGTTCCTTCAGGATCCCCAATTAGGTCTGTTTTAGACGGAAGAGTTCTTTTTTCAGAATGGTCATTTGAAACAGGCTATGTGCTTGTTGTAACACATAATGATAATTTAATTTCTGTGTATAAGCATAGCAAAAAGAACCTAAAATCACAAAATGAGTTTGTGAAAGCTGGTGAGGTTATTGCTTATTCTGGCAACCAAGGTCAGCTAAGCACAGGCCCTCATCTTCATTTTGAGCTTTGGCAAAACGGAATTCCTATAAACCCAGAACCATTTTTTAAATTTAACTAAAGAATGATTTTTAATAAGCTTATTAAAATTGTTGCAAACATTGCTAAATATAAAGTAGCCCAATGGTCAACTAATCCCATTAAAACGCAACAAAAACAGTTTAATTACCTTATGAAAATCGGTTCTAAAACCTTGTTTGGTAGTGAGCATAATTTATTTTATGGAATCACATATGATGAATTTAAAAACAGAGTCCCAATTAGGGATTATGAGCAAATCAAACATTATATAGAAAGAGTAAAAAATGGAGAGAATAATATTTTATGGAAAGGAAAACCAATCTATTTTGCAATGACATCTGGTACCACATCAGGATCGAAATATATCCCCATTACAAAACACAGCCTTAAAAATCATTTAAACGGAGCAAAAAATGCCATTCTTCTTTACATAGCTGAGACCAATAACACTTCATTTATTGATGGAAAATTTATTTTTATTCAGGGAAGCCCAATATTATCTTTATTGTCATCAATCCCTGTTGGTAGACTTTCAGGAATATCAGCTCACCATGTGCCTTTTTACATGAAGCATAAGATGTTGCCCAGCTGGGAAACAAATATTATTGACAACTGGGAAAAAAAGATGGACTCAATCATAAAAGAAACATCAAATAAGAACATGACAATCATAAGTGGGATACCCTCATGGGTACAAATTTATTTTGAAAAGATATCAAAAAAGTACAACAAAAAGCTACTAGAAATTTTTCCAAATTTTAAACTACTTATATATGGGGGAGTTAACTTTAAACCATACAGGCAAAAGTTTAAAAACCTAATTGGAGGAGATGTTGACAGTATAGAGCTATTTCCTGCTAGTGAAGGCTTCTACGCCTTTCAAAGTAATCAAAGTAGTGAAGATTTACTATTGATTTTGAATGCAGGCATTTTTTATGAGTTTATTTCAGTTCACGATTACAAATCAAATAATTTTAACAGAATTGATTTATCTGAGGTGAAAATAGGTGAAAACTATTTGATGGTTATATCTACATCTGCGGGGTTGTGGGGCTATAACACGGGAGACACAGTAAGATTCACTTCAATAAACCCTTATAAAGTTGTTGTAACAGGGAGGATAAAACAACAACTTTCAGCTTTTGGGGAGCATGTAATTGTTGAAGAGGTGGAAAAGGCGATGGAAGCTGCTGTATTAAAAACTAAGACTATTGTTAACGAATTTACAGTGGCCCCATTATTTAAATCTTCTGTAAATAAAAACCCTGGCCACGAATGGTTTATTGAGTTTGAAGGAACACCCAAAAAACTTAATGAATTTGTAAAAATATTAGACGAAGAACTTATTAGACAAAACAAGTACTATAAAGATTTGATTTTTGGTAATATAATTCAGCCTGCTATTATAACACCAGTGATAAAGAATGGGTTTAAATTGTATATGCAAAGTATTGGAAAGTATGGAGGTCAAAATAAAATACCAAAAATATCAAATGATCGAAAAATTGCAGATAAAATAAAAAATCTTAATCTTATAGCTTGAATATAAAATATTTACATAAAATTATCGTTTTAAAATCACTAAATTAACAGCATGAAAAAAAGCAACAATCAAGAAATTGATATTTTAGTCTTGTTCAATAGCATCTATTCAGTTATAATTTCAGGGCTTTTATTTATATATAGAGTTTTAAAGGGTATTGTTTTGAGATGGAAGCAATTGTTAGCTTTATTGGTTGCCGGTGTATTGCTAGCATATATAACACCAAATAAATCTATTTCAATAACAAAGGAAGCCAACATTCTTGTCAAAATTAATTTTGATGCAGGCAATTACGTCTATGACGCTATTGAATTAATTAATTTCAAATTAAATTCAGAAGAGGAAAGTTTTTTCAAAGAACAATTAAACTTGAATGACGAGGAAATTATTGGCGAAATTTCAATCAAGCCAATTATTGACATTAAAGATATTGCAAACAAGAGAATAGAGCCTAGCGAAATGACTGCTTTGTTTGAGAACTTAGAATATGAAGACAGTTTTTTAATTACCGAGGGGTTTCGCTCAGATTACGACTACCATCTTATAAATGTTTCGCTCTCTAGCAATTCTACAAACAATACCATAAAAAAAATTATTCAATATTTTAATTCAAACCCTTTATTTATAAGCCTAAAAGAGAGGAATTCTAACAGAATAAGTCAAATAATTTTAGATAACGAGAAATCAATTAATCAGATTGATCAAATCTTAGCCCAATACATGACTAGTCAAAGCACTAATTCAAGTCAATTATATATTGACAACAAAGAAATCAATGCAAACGATTTAATCAAAACAAAAATTGGACTACAACAAAAGAACGAGGAGTTAAAGTATGAAAATTTAACAACTACTGACACAGTAATTGCCGTGAATGAGTCTAATGTTTTATTTGAAAACGAGTCATTTTTTGCTAATAAATTAATTTATTATCCATTTGTTTTAATATTGATATATTTTATTTCTATTTCTTTATTTGGTCTTTACAAATACTTTGAAAAACTAGATAGTAAAGTTTAAAATGCTTTTAAAAGAAATAGCTAAAAAAAGTATATATGTTCTTTTAATCCGCATATTGGGCGTCTCGCTATTATTTGGATTTACCCTGTTTTTAACAAATTTTTTTCCAGCAGAAGATGTTGGAAGGTATGATTTTGTCAGATCAGTACTGAACATAGTTGGCGGTATAGCACTACTTGGCACTAATCAATCTATTATATATTATTCTGGAATGCTTGAAGCCAAAAATAATTTAGCATCTATTAAGCCTCTATATTATAAGATGTTAAAATTAATTATTCTTTCAAGCCTTTTAATTCTACTAAGCTTTAACCTTGCATTCAGTGAGAAGTTTATATCAATGGTTTTTAAAAAAAGTGACGCATATAATTTAATATTAAAAACATTCTTTGCTTTAATATTTTTTACTGTAACGATGCTTAATATTGATACTATCAGGGCTTTACAGAAAACAGTTATTTCTGAATTATTCAGAAATATTTTTAGATACTTACCTGTTTTGTTAGGAGCAATACTTATATATATACTAGAAAAAACGCGACTTATAGTTGATGTTTACCTTATTGGATTTTTAATTTTATGTTTTATGTCAACAGCCTGTACATTTTGTCTGATAAGAAAAAAAAGATTTAATAAACTCCCCAGTTTTTTCTTTACTTATAAAGAAATTTTTTTTACATCTTATCCAATGGCAATAAGTGCCATTGCCTATTTTGTCATGCAGGGTATAGATGTTTTAATATTAACAACTTATTCTAGCTTTGAATCAGTCGCGTATTATTCAGTTGCTGTAAAGCTCTCTACCCTTACTGCACTATCTTTACTTTCAGTAAACATAGTTGTTGCGCCTAAAATTGCTGAGATTTATGAGAAAAGAAAAACAAATGAATTGCAATTATTAATAAAAAAGTCGACTAGACTAATTTTTGTTATTAGCATATTTTTGTTGTCTTTTATATTTTTATTTTCAGACCATATTTTATCCCTATTTGGACCTAATTATATTGTTGCAGGCACACCCTTGGTTATTTTGTTATCAGCCCAACTATATAATTCAGTTTCTGGGCCAAGTGCAATCTATTTGAACATGACAGGTAAACAAAGGGTGCTAAACTTGATTTTAATTATTGGTTTGCTAACCAATATATTTTTAAACCTCTATTTGATTCCTAATTATGGAATGAATGGGGCCGCAATAGCAACCCTTGTAAGTTTAGTGTTATGGAACTCAATGGCGGCAATATACATATACATTAAAGATTCTATTAAAGTGTTTTTGAATTGATATGAAGAAACCGAATTTTATTATTGCTGGCTTTCCAAAATGTGGCACAACTTCACTGTTTCATTATCTAAAACAACATCCAGACATCTTTATGCCTAACCAAAAGGAACTACATTTTTTCACTCAGGCCCAAATATTTAAATTAAACAAGGGCCCAAAAGACAAAGTTGTTAAACAGTCGCATATTAAAAGTGAAAAAGAATATTTAGAGTTGTTCAAGAGTGTAAAAGATGAAATTGCTGTTGGAGATGCTTCACCTTCTTATATTAATTATCCTGAAAATTTTGGTATGATTAAACAATATTTAAATGACCCAAAAGTTATTGTAATTGTAAGAGACCCTATCGATAGGGCTTACTCTAATTATTTGCATTTAAAAAGGGAGTTAAGAGAAACAATGGACTTTTTTAGTGCGCTAAAAAATGAAGACAATCGAAGAAAAGAGTCTTATTCAGATTTTTGGTATTATAGATTTAATTCGACTTACTATAAAAAAATATTAATGGCTAAAAAAACATTTTCAAATGTATTGGTTTTAACGGCTGAGGAATTTAAAAGAAATCCCGAAATAACCTTGAAAAAAGTGTATTCTTTCTTGGGGGTTAAATTAATTGTAAAAAAACAAGCTTTAGAAACTAAATTCAATGTTGGAGGATTTTACAAAAAAAATCTTATTACATCATTGTTATTTCAACCTTCTAGATTTAAAAATGCATTAAAAAAAATAATAAAACCTACTAGGTGGATAAAGATGCTTCTTAGCAAGTTTTCAAGATTATTTCAAATTAAGAAACCATCAATTGATCAGGATTCTCTTAGCTATTTGAAAAATCATTTTTCCAAGGAAATTAATAACTTAAAAAAAATGAATATTGATGTTTCGAAATGGAGAAAATATTAATTTGAAAAAAACGCCAGTGAAGAACATTATTTTATTAATTTTTTCACTCGGCATTTTCTTTATTCCATTTAATTCATGGTCAGGAATCAGTTTTATGGGAGAGTTTTATAGAGACTCTTGCATCATATTTTTCATTTTCACATTTTTTTTTATCATTACAAGTGGAAGCTTCAAAATGCCCTTAAGTAACCTAATCTTTCAGTTACTCATCGTGTTTATATCGTGGTGTTTATTTAGTTTTATGTTTAATATAAACGACGCACTTGATTATAAATTTAAACAAACAACAGGCATTGTTAGATTTATAAGGCAGTATGGTTCTTTGATTATTGCCTCCGCCTTTATTCCACTAACTTTCTTTAATGTTTTAAAAAAGTTTGACTTGAATTTCTTGCTAAAACTTATTAGAAAAACAATCCTTGCATCATTAGTAATTGTACTGATCTATTCTATCATTGAGGTATTGATTGTAAAGTTCAATATGATTTATTTAAAAAAGAGTCTTCTTAATCTCTTTGACTACTTTCCTTTTACTGAGGCAAAAATAGACCTTAGATTAAAAAGAATATCTTCAGTTTCTTTTGAACCCCCCGCCTTAGGCACATATTTATTATCAATTTCTGCATGGATGTTTAGTTATGTTTTGACTGAAAAAAAGAAATGGAAATACCTTCCAACAATTGCTGTGCTTTTTCTAGCCTATATTTCCGGATCCAGAGCGGCATTTTTTATTGTTCTTGTTCAGCTCATTGTAGCTTCATATCTTTTTGTCATTAAAACCGTTTCTGTTAAAACTGTTTATAGGGTATTGATTATGGCTTTTTTCTCATTTACCTTTGTCGCAATTATATATAACAAGCAGATTAGTACATTGGTTGAAAAAGAGCTTGCCTCATTTAAAATTGATAATTCAAAACACTCGCTTTCAAACAAATCACGATTTGGTATCCAGCAGGCAATGTTTAGAGTATTTGTTCAGAATCCAATTTCAGGGGTTGGATATGGTTTACAAGCTTTTGAATCATCAAGAATGTATCCGGTCTGGGCTAAGAAAGATAATTGGGAGTTTCGTTTAAAATATTTAAATCAAAATGACAAACGCTTCCCCCCTGGCTATAATCTTTATATTAGAATTCTTAGCGAAACAGGTGTGGTTGGTTTTTTAATTTTTGGCATGTTTCTTCTTCACATTTTTTTATGGTGTTTCAACAATTTAAAATCTAAAAATGAAACTATCGTTTTCATAATTTTTATTTCTATGATTGGCTTTTCCCTCAACTGGTTAAAAATGGATTCATTCAGGATATATTTCTTTTGGTTATGCTTGGCAATATTATGGATTTTAGATGCAAATAAATATCCCTATGAGAAGTAAACTAATTATTACAATTCCTCATTTTAATAATCCCAACGGTTTAATGTTGACGATTGGATCAATAAATGAATCCTTCCCAATTGATGTCATTGTCGTTGATGATGGCAGTAAAAATATATTTAATGAACGTTTAGCTGTAATTAAATACCAAAACTCAGGTAAGATTTTTTTTAAATATTTGAAAGAAAATATTGGTGTTGGAGCAGCTTCTAATTACGCATTAGCTTTTGTAAAAAAAAACAATTACACGCATGTAGGCAGATTAGATGCTGGCGACATTTGTTATAAAAATAAGTTTTTTAAACAATTAAATTTCCTTGAAAAAAACTCTAATATAAAACTGGTTGGTTCATGGGCCAGGGCAGTTAATAAGCAAGGCAAACTTTTGTTCCACATAAAGCACCCAACAAACTATGATGAAATTAGAAAAAAAATTTATTTAAACAGCATGTTTGTAAACCCCACAGTTGTTTTTGACGCCTCAATTTTAGAGACTGTTAAAGAGTACCCAATAGAATACAGTTACGCAGCTCATGATTATGCTTTTTATTTTAAAGTTGTAAAAAAATATGAGTGTGCAAATTTAGCTGAGGTTTTATTAGATTATGTTGTAGACGTAAACTCTATTTCTTCAAAAAACAGGAAGCTCCAGGTAAAGAACAGAATTAGAATAATTCTTGATAATTTTACTTTTGGAATTTATCCAGTATATGGTCTTTTAAGAAGTCTAATATTATATTTCTTTTCTAGAAGGTTTTTAAATTATGTTAAATCAAAAATTAATTAGGGTAATGCGATTCAAGGCTCAAAAAATATATGATTATTTGGCAGCAATAATTTGTCTTTCTATTCCTTTTATGACTTATGCAAAAGCTTTTGTTAATATAGTTATGATTAGTATGCTGATAGTTACTTTTTTTATTTTCAATTTGAAAAAAATTAAGCAGTTTATAAATCAGAAGTACTTTAAAATATTTTTTGGTTTTTTCACGCTCTGTTTAATAACATCATTAATAAATAATTCTATTTTAGATGACTTCTCGGAAATTAGAAAGATTGCCCAATCATTATTATTAATGATATTGTTTATGCTTGTTTATAATAAAGAAAAGCTTATCAATGCATTAATACTGGGAACAATTGTAAGTGCAATTATAACTTGTTTTAAAATATTAGTTTATCAATTAAATTTGGCTGAATCCATTCCCCTTACAGGATCTTTAGTAAATAAACTTTATATCACACAAAGACTTTATCTTGGCTTTCTTATTTTAATTTCTATTGTTTTCTTAGCCGAAAAATTCTCTCGCGCAAAACACAAAACACATAAAACTGTGATTATATTTTTATCATTATTGCTGTTTTCAGCCCTATTTATAGTTTCATCAAGAAGTGCTATATTAATAGCATTTATTTTATTTTTAATTTCAGCATTTTATATGTTAAACAAATCATTGAGGTATTTATTTATCGCTTTTACCTCATTAACTTTTTTACTGATAATTTTTAACAATAAGACCCTTTCTAAAAGATTTTTATACTCTGATGACACATCAAGGAAGACTCTTCTAGATAAGATAAAAACGCATGAGCCTAGGTATGATATTTGGAAATATTCTGGACAGGTTTTTATTGAGGAAAACCCATACCTTCTTGGAATAGGAACTTATAAAACTCAGAAATTACTTTCAGAAAAATATAAAATGATAAAAATTGAAAGACGTAAAAACTGGTTTATTGAAAGGAATTTTAATACGCATAACCAATATTTAGATTTTGCCATTTCTTTCGGCATTACTGGTCTTTTTATTTTTTTATTTTTTATAAATAGTATTGTTTCAAATACTTTAAAAAATATTTATAGCTTAAACCTTGTCACGTCTTTATTTTTAATTTTGTTAATTGAAAATTTATTTCATAGACAACTTGGTTCATTTCTATTTTCATTAATTATAATTTTAGCTATTTTTCTGCAAAACCTTAAAAATGAAAAAAATATTAGTAGTTGATTGGCTAGACAAATACGGAGGAGCTGAGAGGGTTTTAACTTCCTTTAATAAAAGCTTCAATTTTTCTAGATGTTATACTTTAATTAATAACATGCCTGCAGAAAACCTAAAAAAGGTGTTCCAGCATAATGATATTGAAATAATCGAATCTCCGCTGAAGCTACTTAAGTCAAAGTTTAGGCATTTATTTTTTCTTTTTCCACATTTTATATCAAATTTAAGCCAAGAAAAAAATAAATGTCTAATAATTTCTTCATCGTTTGCTGTAGCCAAGGGATTTAGAAGTAAAAAAAACCAATTACATATATGTTACTTTCAGGCAAGAAATCAAAGGTATATATGGGACGACGAAAACATTTACTTTACAAAGCTTCAAGCACTTATACTAAATCCTATACTATATTTACTGAGAAAAATTGATATTAAACAATCTAAAAGACCAGACTTCATTGTAGCAAATTCCTTTTTTGTAAAAGATTGGATTAAAAAGCATTATAAAATAGATTGTGAGGTTATTTATCCTCCAGTTGATACTAAGCTTTTTAAATTGGAAAAAAATAAATCAGAGTATTATATAACAACGGCTAGATTAGAGCCTTATAAAAGAATTGATTTAATAGTTGATGCATTTAATAATATAAATGAAGAAATATATATTGTTGGCGACGGATCAACAAAGAAGAGTCTTGAAGCTAAGGCAAATGATAATATCAAGTTTTATGATTTTTTAGACGCAGAGAGTGTAATGAATCTTGTGAGTAAAGCCAAGGCTTTTATACATGCAGGGGTTGAAGATTTTGGAATTGCCCCTGTCGAGGCTCAGAGTTGTGGAACTCCTGTAATAGCTTTTAATAAGGGGGGTGTTTCAGAAACTGTTGTTAATGGAAAAACAGGAGTTCTTTTTGAGCATCAAACTGCTGGCGCAATTTTAGATGCAATTAAACGTTTTAACAAAATCAAGTTTAATTATCGTTTAATTAGCGAACATGCAGCTAATTACTCAGAAGAAAAATTTATTGCTAATATTAAAAAATATGTTGAATCAAAACTTCACAATTTAAAAGATAATAATGAAAAAGAAAAAGGGTAGATTCTCCAAATATTTAAGACCTATTCTTAAAATAATTGACGTTGGAATTATAAATTATTTTATTCTTTCAACTCATGGAATTTCAGTCAATAGTTTAGTTTTTTCTATATCACTTTCAATAATTTGGCTCATTATATCAGCTATTACAAACTTTTATCAGGTATTCAGATTTACACCTCAAATAAAAATCTTTAACCTTATTATTATACAGTACATTATATTTCTATTTTCAATTTTTTCTCTCGTTGGTATTTTTTTATCGATTGATTTTCAACACAACTTAAAGAGGTTTGACAATTTTCAATCAACATTAATAATTTCATCTTTAATAATAAGTTGTATCGCTATTTTTAAATTCGTTGTTTATAATATCCTTCTCAGATTTAGGGCAGTATTTGGAGGAAATTATCGAAAAACAGTTATTATTGGGACAAGCGATCAGGTACAAGATTTAGCAAATTATTTCACCAGAAAAAAAGAAGCCGGGTTTAAACTAAAAAAAATATTTACTAAGAAGTCAAATATAAAAGCTATTAAAAGTTATATTTTAGAAAACTCCGTAGATGAGATTTATTGTTGCCTAACATCTCTTGAAACAGAAATCATAAATCAACTAACAAACTTTGCTGAAAGCAATTTAAAAGATATCAAATACATACCATCACATAAGAAGATTTATTCAAAGAAGCTCTCTCACCAAAACTATGGTACAATCCCGGTACTTTCATTAAGAACAATACATATAGAAGACCCTTTTAATAGTTTAGTGAAGAGATCCTTTGATATCATATTCTCATTGTTTGTATTATTTTTTCTATTATCTTGGCTAACACCAATTCTGGCAATTTTAATAAAGACTAGCTCCAAAGGGCCTGTATTTTTTTACCAAAAAAGAAATGGTTACAATTTCAATGAGTTCAATTGTTTTAAGTTTAGATCGATGCTTATTAACAAACAAGCAAATACAATGCAAGCCACAAGAAACGATTTAAGGGTAACTGCAATTGGCAAGATTCTTAGAAAATACAGTATTGATGAATTACCACAGTTTTATAATGTTTTGATTGGGGACATGTCAGTAGTTGGGCCTAGGCCCCATATGATAAAAGAGAACGAGAAGTATAGGTCAACTATTGATAAGTTTATGGTTAGACATTATGTTAGGCCTGGAATTACAGGGTTAGCACAAACAAGAGGTTTCAGAGGTGAGATAGAAACAGATGAGGACATTATAAACAGAGTAAAAAATGATATATATTATATTGAAAACTGGTCATTTTTGTTGGATATTAAAATAATATTTTCGACTATTTTTAATGCTATTTCAGGCGAAAAAAAGGCCTACTAGTTTTAAATAAATTAATATAGTACTTTTAACATTATGAATGTTTTGATTTTAGGTTCCGGTGGCCGAGAACATGCTTTTGCATTGAAGGTAAGAGAGAGCAGCCTTTGTAGTAATGTGTATGTTGCACCAGGAAACTCAGGAACCGCATTAATAGCAAATAATCTAAATATCGGAGTTAATGAGTTTAGCAAAATAGAGTCGGCAATTAAAGAATATGATATTTCGGTTTTAATTGTAGGCCCAGAGGCTCCGCTGGTCAACGGAATCAGAGATCGAATAAGATCAAATGACACTAATAACAATCTGATTATTGTTGGCCCAGGAAAAGAGGGTGCAATGCTCGAAGGAAGTAAGGATTTTACGAAATCATTTTTATTTAGGCACAATATTCCAACAGCTAACTATAGTACTTTTACCAAACAAAATATTGAGAAGGGGTTTAAATATATTGATAAAATGCCATCACCATATGTTTTAAAAGCTGATGGGTTAGCAGCTGGAAAGGGGGTTCTAATAATAAAAAACAAAAAAGAAGCAAAACAACAACTTAAGGAGATATTGATTAATTCTAAGTTTGGGAAAGCAGGAAATAAAGTTGTTATTGAGGAGTTTTTAGATGGAATTGAAATAAGCTGCTTTGTTTTAACAGATGGCAATCAATACAAAATTTTACCTAGCGCTAAAGATTATAAACGAATTGGTGAAAATGATACGGGGCTTAACACTGGTGGTATGGGCGCAGTTTCCCCTCCGCCATTTCTTAATAAAAAATTAAAAAGCAAAATAGAATTAAATATAATTAAGCCAACAATTCAAGGCTTAAAAAAGGACAATATACCTTTTGTCGGATTTATTTTCTTTGGGCTCATTATTGTAAAAGAAGACCCTAAAGTTATTGAATATAATGTTAGGATGGGAGATCCTGAAACTGAAGTAGTATTTCCCAGAATAAAGTCAGACTTTTTGGAGCTTATAATAGCATTAGACAGTGGTAATTTAAATAGCTTTGACTTGCAGATTGATAATGAACCAGCAGCCACTATTGTTCTTGTTTCAGGTGGGTATCCAGAAAAATACGAAATAAATAAACAAATATTTGGTTTAGAAAATATTTCGAAAACTGATTCTTATGTTTTTCATGCTGGAGCAAAAATTGAAAATAAAGTTTTGAAAACGTCTGGCGGAAGAGTATTGGCAATAACTTCTAAGGCTAAATCAATTGATTTGGCACTAAAAAAGTCATATGATTCAATTAAGCAGGTACAATTTAATAAAATGTATTATAGAAAAGATATAGGTTTTGACCTATAAATAATCATGGGCAGTTATTGAGGTGTCCTCCTCCTTATTTTCATCAAATTTTTTAAGTTGAATCATCCAATATGAAAAGGCAATTAAACCTACAAAAATAAAAATCCAAGGCACTAAATTTGATAACCACCAGTTAGATGCAGATAATTCTCTCAAAAAATCAAAAGGGATAAAAAGATAATTAACAAATATATCTTCAATAAAATAGAATATGTCTTTTATTCTCATAAAATTTATTACTTTGCAAATATACAAATCTTTTAAATGATTGTAAGATTTTTTAGGTTTACTAGACTTTTACAAGTACTGGTTTCAATTTTTTTTTCATTTTTAATTATTATTTTAAAGGTTGATGAACTTAATCTTGATGCACTAATTGGCTTAATATTATTGATTTTAATTTTTTTGATCTCAATTTTTTTGATCTCAAAAAATTCTTTACTTAAAAACAATCAGTTTCTGACATTTTCTTTCATTATTTTTTGTTGCTTTATTTCCCATTTTAACCTAGACTATACTTTATTTTTCTCTTACCTTTTTCTTTTAATATCATTTAGAAAAACCTATAGTTTAAATTCAAACAAAAGAATTAATAAAAAGCTTTTTGATATCGGTGTTTGGTTCTGTTTATCATTTCTTTTATTTCCTCAAAGTATAATTTTCCTACCCACACTAATAATTGGAATTAGTATTTTCTATAAATCAAATTTTTCAAACTATTTTAAAATGTTTTTTGGAATTATATCTATTTACATTTTTAGCTGGGCTATTAATTTTATGCTTTATGAAAACATCTCATTTGGCAATTTTCTTGATGGCACATATAATACACTAAAAGTAGAATCATCACAATGTACTATATGTAAAAATAATAACATTACACAGCTTACCTTTGTTGGTTTTTATTGCTTGATATTTTTGGTTTTTTTAATAAAATTTTTTGGGGCAAATTTAGTCGAACGTACAAAAAGTGTTTTCCTGCTGATTTTTTTTATTAACACACTATTTGCAATTTATATAATTGAAAATTTTGCTATTTTTTTATTTTTCCCTTTTCTCATAACTTTAACGAAATTAATTTCAAAAACAAAAAAACATTTAATTACGGATATAATATTTTTGGCATTTATTCTTTTTAATATTATATCATTTTAAAATAAATAAAATTATGAAGGTAGAAGTCTCAAATGGAGAGTTGCTTGACAAATTGTCAATCTTAGAATTAAAGTTGCTGCATATTAAAGATAAAAATAAGCTTATCAACATTAATAAAGAGTTTAGTGAACTCAAGCCATTGGTAGAAAATTTATTCAAAAAATATAAACTAGATATCAAAAATTATTATCAAGAACTCTCAGAAATTAATTCAAAGCTTTGGAAAATTGAGGATGATATAAGAGAATGCGAAAGAAAAAAAGATTTTGGTAAAGGTTTTATTGAGCTTGCAAGGTCAGTATATTTTACAAATGATAAACGAAGTGCAGTAAAAAAAGCAATTAATATTTTGACAGATTCGGGTTTTGTTGAAGAAAAGTCTTATGAAGATTACTAGTAATAAAATTCAAATAAATAGCAATAAAATTTGAACAAGCATATCTTAATTATTAGGCTCTCATCTTTTGGTGATGTAACAATGACAGTTCCAGTTGTAGGCGCATTGAGATTGAATTATCCAAAACTAAAAATAACTATTTTGGTGCCAGAGCCCTTTGCCCCACTGTTCAATCAAATACCTCAGGTTGATTTTCTTTATTTTGAGCAAACAAATAAATCTTTCCTAGGACTGCTTAAGTTATCTAGAAAAATTGTTAAAATTAACCCTGATTTCATTATTGACCTACACAATGTTTTAAGAACAAAATTTTTGGTGTTTTTTCTAAAGTCTATAAAAAAAAACAAACTAAAATATTACAAGTTAAATAAAGGCAGAAAGGAAAAAAAAGAATTAATCAAAGGTATAAAAAAAGAACAGCTTAAGTCAATGCACCAAAGATATGCTGATGTTTTTTCTCAGATAAATATAAATTTAGATTTAAAAGAGTTTAAATTTTATCATAAATTAAACATAAAGCCTAAGAAATATGATTTTGATTCAGAGAAAAAACTTTTAGGAATTGCTCCTTTTGCTAAACATAAGTGTAAAGAATATTCAATTAAAAATATTTTAAAATTAGTTGATTTAATAAGTCAAGAAATTAATATTTTAATTTTTGGAGACCAAAATAATACAACAAAAATTAAATCCATTATTAAAGGAAAATCTAATGTATTTGACGCTTCATCTGGCTTTACTTTGGAGGAGGAAATGGAAATTATTTCAAACCTTGACTTGATGATCTCCATGGATTCAGCAAATGGTCACATAGCTTCATTGTTCGGGATAAAAGTACTAACAATTTGGGGTGCAACACATCCCTTTACTGGATATGGACCATTTAAGCAGCCTGAAAAAAATTCGATAACCCCTAATTTAAGAAACTATCCAAATTTACCTGTCACTATTTACGGATCTGCTTGTCCTGAAAAGTATTTGGATGTCATTAACACCATAGAACCAGAAAAGATAGCAAAGAGAATTAATGAAATAATTTAAACGTCATCAATATCTATGTAAATGTTTTCTGATTTGGGATAAGCTTGACATGTTAAAATTAAACCATCCTCTAATTCACTATCAGTAAGAATATAGTTTTGTTCTAGTTCTACTTTGCCATTTTTAATCTTACCAATGCAGGTTGCACAAGCGCCACCCCTACAAGAGTAGGGCGCATCAATATCATTGTCAATGGCACTGTCTAACACTGTTTTATCTTTTTCTCCAACCACAGATGTCTCTATACCATCCACTTTAAAAGTGATTTTAATATTTTCCAAATTAAATTGTTTTAGAATCAAAATTAATTAATTTTCATTTTAAAAAGATGATTATTTTTACAGTTATAATAATATTTTTAGATATTTATAGTTTATCAGTGTATAAATCGGTCAGTTGAAAGGGTTAATCAAAAATATATTTTTTGCAATTGCATTGCTTATTATCATTCAAGCTTGTTCTAGAAAAAAGGATAAGTTCCTAAACCGTAGTTTTCATTCAATTACAACTAAATACAACTTCTTATACAATGGAAATAATTTATTAGAAAATGGATTACAAGCAATGGAGGAAAGTTTTCAAGAGAATTTTTGGACCTTCATTCCAATTGAAATATTTAACACAAAAGCTTTTGGGAATGAAGATAATGATGAAAATGAATTTACAGAAGCCGAGACCAAGGCTGTTTTATCCATTCAAAAGCATTCAATGAATATAAAAGGGGAAGAGAAGAATCCAATTATGGACGAAGCATATTTTTTATTAGCTAAGTCTCGATACTATGATAATAGATTTATCCCTGCACTTGAAGCTCTGAATTATATTTTATTTAAGTATCCAAACAGTGATTTAGTAAATGAGGTCAAAATTTGGAAAGAAAAAATCAATATAAGAATTGACCAAAATGAACGTGCAATAAAAAACTTAAATGAATTGGTGATTAGCTCAAATCTTAATTCAGAACAAGTGTCTATCGCAAACACTTACATTGCTCAAGCTTATTTGAATTTAAAAAAAATTGATAGTGCATCACATTTTTTAAGCAAATCAAAATTTGAACAAAACCACAGAGCCAGTTTTTTATTAGCTCAACTTTACCAAGAGTTGTCAAAGATTGATTCCGCAAATATTATTTATGACAATATTATTAAGCAGGGCAGAAAAATACCAAGACAGTTTTATATACAATCATACATTAACAAGTCTAAGGTTTCTGATTCAATTAACTTATCAATTGCAGAACTAAACGATCTTGCAAATGATATAGAAAACAAAATATTTCATGATAGAATTTATTTTCAATTAGGTAATATTTTTCTCCACAATAAAAATAATGATAGCACAGCAATCAAGTTTTTTAATAAATCCATTTCATCAAGTCTAAGAGACAGTTATTTGTTATCACAGGCTTACAAGAACCTTGCAGAAATCAATTTTAAGAATAAACAGTATTTAAATTCAGCATTTTACTATGATAGTACGTTAACATACCTTGACAAAAGGTCAAATGATTACAGACTTGTTCAAAGAAAACGAAATAGTTTAAATGATTTAGCCTTTTATTCAAATCAAAAGTCAGAGCTTGATAGTGTATTTAAATTAATTAAAATGTCAAAGGAAGACAGATACAAATATTTTGAAAATTATATATATGAATTAAAAAAAGAAAATAATTCTATAGCAAAGCAAGAACAAAATAAAATTGGTAGCACAACAATAAATAATGGTCTTTCTGAAGAAAGCAATTTTTTTTATTTTTACAACCCAACCGCAACATCTTATGGTAAAAATGAGTTTATTCAGTTTTGGGGCAAAAGAAAACTAATTGATAATTGGAGATGGTCGCAAAACTCTTTTTTAAATAATGAATTTACAGAAAAGCCCAATACCAAAACTTTTAACCAAGACAGTCTTTATTCTGTAAACTATTATTTGAATAAAATACCAGTTGATGATAAAATGATTGATAGTTTAAATGATTTAAGAAATAATACTTATTATAAATTAGGTGCTATTTACCGAGATCAATTTAAAGAGTATGAAATGTCAAACGAGTTATTCAATCAGCTGATAAAGAATAGCCCAAGTTCTAGCCTATATACCCCCTCAAAATATTTTGTTTATAAAAATCTTAAAGATTTAAATTTGAACGAATTGGCAGATGTTGTAAAGAATGAAATAATTAGGGATTATCCGGATTCAAAATATTCAAAGATATTGTTAAGCCCAGATAAAGCGGTAATTGGTTACGACTCCACAAAGTCCTATGATTATGCTTTGTCTTTATATGACACTGAAGACTTCATTAAAGTGATCGAGGAATGCAATAAATCGATAAGTATGTTTAACGATGAACCAATTATTTCAAAATTTGAATTGTTGAAGGCTGTTTCAGTTGCAAGAGTTTATGGATTTAATAAATACAAAGAGAGTTTAAGTAGTATTGCTTTAAACTATTCTACTTCTTTTGAAGGAAAAAAAGCTGAAGAGCTTATCAGAAATGTTTTGCCTTTACTTGAAGATGCTACATTTTCCAATGACAGCTCATCTGAGGATTTTAAAATTGTATTTCAATTTGCTTTTGAAGATGATGAAAAATTACAGGCTTTTTCGAATCAAATAAAAGTTTTTATTGAATCACTTGATGTTTTAGATTTAAATATTTCTAAAGATTATTACAATAATATTACTAAATTTGTTGTCTTGCATGGTTTGAAAAGCTATGATGGTGCTTTAGGTCTTCTTGAGATACTAAAGGAAAATGATTCGGTTTTCATTGATTCATTTTTTGTAATTTCATCAGAAAATTACAGGACTATTCAGATTCACAAAAACCTAAATGCATATTTAAAATAAAAAAGTTATTATGAATAATACTAATCAACAAAATATGATTACTCAAGGTACCTCTATTGACGGTAATATAAAAAGTCAAGGAGATTTTAGAGTTGAAGGCAACTTAAAGGGAGATATTAATACCACTGGAAAAATTGTTGTAGGAAAAACAGGCGTAATTAATGGTAGTATTATGGCAGAAAGTGCTGATTTTGAAGGGAGTTTTGCTGGTAAACTAAAACTTACAGGGATGCTAACGCTAAGATCTTCTGCCTATATTGAAGGTGACGTTGAAATTACAAAACTTTCAGTTGAGCCTGGGGCAACATTTAATGCTACTTGTGTTATGAAAGCTGGAGTGAAAGAGCTAAAGAAAAGCGAGGAAAAAATTGAGCCTGAAAAAGAAGAAAAATCGGCATAAATATATAATCTATTCTCAGCTAGCTTTTCAAATGCTTATCATAATTGCTGGAGGGGTGTTTATAGGCATAAAGCTTGATCAAATTTACATCAACTCTTATTATTTTTTCACATTATTATTTTCACTTGCCTCCATTTTAATTTCCTTATTCCAAGTTATAAATCAGGTGTCTAAAGATGATTAATTTAACTAAATTTTTTAAGGAAACTTTAATTTTAATAATCCTAACTTTAACAGTTTATGCTATTCATTTTTCTTTGGTTAAAGACAATATTTACGATAGTAAAAACATTCTAAGTTCTATATATCTTTTTAATTTTTTATTGGTTCTCTTGCTTTTAATTTTTTTTAAAACAGCTTCGATTATTCTCAATTTTACTCATTTATCACTATTTATCATTTTATCTATAGTGAAAATATTTATTACAATTTTATTTTTTTTTAAGATTGATGAATATGTTGAAGTTAAAAGCAATCTAAAACTTGTATTGAATTTTTTTCCGGTTTATTTCCTTTTTTTAATTTTTGAAATAATTTATTTAAGAAAAGAGCTTACTAAACTTTAAAACTTATTGTTTTTTTCGTTTGAAATTTGTTATTATGTATGTACATTTGCTGCCATATTAATTAGAAGAATTTCATCTAAAAATGCTTTTAAAATCATTAAAGATTTTAGTCTTAATTTTACCCTTTAATTTATTTGGTTCCACAGTATTAGAGCCTGGTGACTCATCTGAATTTGACGTTAATAAAATGATAATGCACCATATCAAAGACGCTCATGAATTTCATATCATGGATATTAATGGTCATCCAATATCTTTTCCCCTCCCCATAATTCTTTGGACCGACAATGGGCTAGTCACATTTCTGTCATCTGAGTTTGACCATGATGATTCAGGGGTTAAAGTGGTTAGCAGAAAGAATCAACAATTTGTTAAGTATCACGAAAAAATATTTTATGCTTCAGAATTTAACTCCGGAAGCTATATCAGCTATAGTCAGGAAGGAGAAGTTTTAAATAAAAAGCCTTTTGATTTTTCAATAACAAAAATGGTTTTTTCAATGTTTATTTCTATGCTTCTGTTGGTATTGATTTTTGTTTTAACGGCAAAATCATACTCAAATTCGGTAAAAGGGATTCCTACAGGCTTAAGTAAATTTACTGAACCATTAATACTTTTTATAAAAGATGAAGTAGCATTACCAATGATTGGTAAAAAAAATTATAAAAAATATATGCCCTTCCTTTTAACCTTGTTTTTCTTTATTTGGATCAATAATGTTATGGGGCTAATTCCTTTTTTCCCGTTTAGTGCAAACTTAAGCGGTAATATTGCTTTTACACTGGTTCTGGCTACTATTACTTTTGTCATTACCAGTTTAGTTGCTAATAAGGATTATTGGAAACACATTTTTTGGATGCCTGGCATTCCGGTTCCTATGAAATTATTTTTAGCACCCATAGAATTCCTGGGAATATTTATCAAGCCAATATCTTTGATGATTAGATTGTTTGCAAATATTTCCGCTGGGCATATTATAATATTGAGCCTTATTTCTCTAATATTTATTTTTAAGACTATTTGGCTGGCTCCAGCCTCGTTATTCTTTTCTGTATTTATTAGCTTGATCGAGGTTTTAGTTGTTGCCATTCAGGCATACATATTTACAATGTTGTCTGCTTTATACATAGGCAGTGCAATTGAAGAACATGAACATTAATTATAAATTTTACAAATTATGAGTTTAATTATTTTTTTAGAAACAGTAATGAATTTTAAAGCATTTGCTGCTATTGGCGCGGGTTTAGCTGCAGTTGGTGCAGGTATTGGTATTGGTAAAATTGGAGGTGCTGCAATGGAAGCAATGGCAAGACAACCAGAGATGCAAGGAAAACTTCAGGGCTCGGCAATTGTTTTGATTGCTTTTGTTGAAGCAGTAGCATTATTTGCAGTAGTAGTTGCGCTTATCAGCGAATAATTAATATAAACCTAATATGGATTTAGTTACACCCGACATTGGACTGATTTTTTGGACAACCGTCTCTTTTGTTATTTTATATTTTATTTTGGCTAAATATGCGTGGAAGCCAATCCTTGGAGCTGTAAATGAGAGAGAGAAGTCAATTAAGGATGCTCTATCTGCTGCTGAAAAAGCTAAAGAAGAAATGGCTAGTCTAAAATCTGACAATGAAAAGATTTTGAATGAAGCTAAGCTTCAAAGAGAGGCTTTATTAAAGGAAGCCAGAGAAATAAAATCAAAAATTATTTCCGATGCTCAAAATGAAGCTACTGAAAAAGCTAATAAGCTTATTGAGGCCGCTAAAACAGCTATTGATAATGAAAAATCCGCAGCAATGAAAGAGTTAAAAAATACAGTAGTTGATTTATCTCTTAATATAGCTGAAAAATTACTTTCAAAGGAGCTTGATAATAAGGATAAACAAATAAAGAATATTAAAGATATTATTGATAAATCTAAACTTAATTGATGCAATCAAGAGCAGCTGTAAGATACGCAAAGGCAATTTATGAAATTGCTTTAGAAGAAAATTCTGTAAAAGAATTATACAATGATATGGATATTATCAAATCCGTTTATTTTGATTCTTTAGATTTTAAAAATCTATTGTCAAATTCTCTAATAAATCATGAGGAAAAGAAAAAAGCAATTTTATTATTGATAAAAAATAATAGCGCTTTAACTGATAAGTTACTTGATTTATTGATTTATAATAAAAGGGTACCTCTTTTGGCGGATGTTGCAATTAGCTTTGTTGATCTTTATAATAAGTACAATAATATTAAAGAGGCAACAGTGATAACTGCTTCGCCAATTAATTCAGATTTACAATTTCAAATTTTATCAAAAATTAATGTTTCTGATATTAAATCAATAAGAATTACTAATGAATTAGACCCTGAAATTATTGGAGGCTTCATTCTTAGATATGACGGAAAACAGTATAATGCAAGTGTAAAGCAAAATATAAATAACTTAAAGAAAGAACTTACAAATTAAAGATTATGGCCGAAGTAAACCCAGCTGAGATATCAGCTATATTAAAGAAACAACTTAAAGATTTTGATTCAAAATCATCACTGGATGAAATAGGAACTGTTCTTACGGTTGGTGACGGTATAGCTAGAGCATATGGACTTTCAAATGCTCAATATGGAGAACTTGTTGAATTTTCTAATGGCACACAAGGAATTGTTCTAAATTTAGAAGAGGACAATGTTGGTATAGTATTATTAGGATCTTCAACAGACATTAAAGAGGGTGACTCTGTAAAAAGAACCTCAAGAATTGCATCTGTTAAAGTAGGTGAAGGTATTGTTGGTAGGGTTGTAGATACCCTAGGTAATCCAATTGATGGTAAAGGAGAACTAAAAGGAGATTTATATGAAATGCCTTTAGAGAGAAAAGCCCCAGGTGTAATTTTTAGACAACCTGTTAATGAACCTTTACAGACAGGAATAAAATCTGTTGATGCAATGATACCTATTGGAAGAGGTCAAAGGGAACTTGTAATTGGAGACAGGCAAACCGGTAAAACAACTGTTTGTATTGACACCATACTGAATCAAAAAGAATTTTATGATGCTGGCGAACCAGTATTTTGTATATACGTTGCTGTGGGTCAGAAAGCTTCAACCGTGGCAGGAATTGCCAAAATTCTCGAGGACAAAGGCGCTTTAGCCTATACAACAATAGTTGCAGCAAATGCCTCTGATCCAGCTGCAATGCAGGTATATGCTCCATTTACAGGTGCTTCCATTGGAGAATATTTCCGAGACACTGGAAGACCAGCTTTGATTATATACGATGATCTTTCAAAACAGGCAGTTGCGTACAGAGAAATATCTTTGCTATTAAGAAGGCCGCCAGGTAGAGAGGCGTATCCTGGAGATGTATTTTACTTGCACTCAAGATTATTAGAGAGAGCTGCAAAAGTAATTAATGACGATACAATTGCTAAAAACATGAATGATTTACCTGATTCGTTAAAATCAGTTGTAAAAGGTGGTGGTTCATTGACTGCACTTCCAATCATAGAAACCCAAGCAGGTGATGTATCTGCATATATTCCTACAAATGTTATTTCAATTACTGATGGTCAAATTTTTTTAGAATCTGATTTATTTAACTCAGGGGTTAGACCTGCAATTAATGTAGGAATTTCAGTATCTAGAGTTGGGGGTTCGGCTCAAATTAAGTCCATGAAAAAAGTTTCCGGAACTTTAAAGCTCGATCAAGCTCAGTTTAGAGAACTTGAAGCATTTGCTAAGTTTGGCTCTGATTTAGACGCTGCAACCTTAAATGTGATTGAAAAAGGGAGACGAAATGTTGAAATTTTGAAGCAAGCACAAAACGACCCTTTTAAAGTTGAAGATCAGGTTGCAATTATTTATGTTGGTTCAAAGAATTTGCTACGGGATATTCCAGTTGAAAGAATCAAAGAATTTGAGTCAGAATTTATAATAACCCTAAATAAAAAGCACTCAAAGGTTCTAGCTACAATTAAGAAAGGAAAATTAAATGAAGAAGTTACCGATACACTGGAGAAAGTCTGTGCAGATTTAGTGTCTAAATTTTAATACATGGCTAACCTCAAAGAGATAAGAAACAGGATAGCATCTGTATCATCAACGATGCAGATTACAAGTGCTATGAAAATGGTCTCTGCTGCAAAGCTTAAAAAAGCACAAGACGCTATAACTGCTATGCGCCCATACTCCGATAAACTCACTCAATTGTTACTTGATTTATCCTCTTCAGTTAACTTTGAAAATGATTATATAAAAAGCGGTAAGATTGAAAATAAGCTAGTTGTTTGCATAACCTCAAATAGAGGACTCTGTGGTGCTTTTAACTCAAACATTATTAAAAGATGTATTGAAATTGCTGACTCTTCTGAAGCAAATGTTTCTTTTATATGTATCGGTAAAAAAGGGGAGGATATATTATCTAAAAGATATAATGTAATTGAGACAAATAATCAAATATTTGATGATCTTACATTTGAAAATATTGCTACAATTGCAGATTCTTTAATGAGGAGGTTTTTTGACAAAGAATTTGATTGTATAGAGCTTGTATATAATAAGTTTAAAAATGCTGCTACACAAATCGTAACTAATGAACAATTTCTTCCAATCGAAAAGCATGAATCAAAGGAGGACCAGACAAATTCATTGGATTATATTTTTGAACCATCCAAAATTAAAATCATTTCAGAATTAATCCCAAAGTCACTAAAAACTCAGTTGTATAAATCCATTCGAGATTCTTACGCTTCAGAACATGGGGCGCGAATGACTGCAATGCACAAAGCTACTGATAACGCAACAGAACTTAGAGACCAGCTTAAGCTTACTTATAACAAAGCTAGACAGGCAGCTATTACGAATGAAATTCTTGAAATTGTTGGCGGTGCAGAGGCACTTAATGGATAGAGTACTTTATCTCCTTCTTGTTTTCCAAAAATTATTAGTTTATTTTTATTATGTAATCAATATAAATTTTGGGAAAGTTTTTAAAATTATTTAGGCAAACTTTAATCTATGGTGTTGCAACTATTCTTCCCAGAATTATAAGTGTTATTCTGGTAAGAATTCACACCGATAAGGATGTTATAAGCGAAGTTTCAGAATTTGGTACTTTGTCTTTAATATTTTCATATATTATCCTATTTAATGTTATCCTTTCTTATGGGTTGGAAACTTCTTTTTTTAGATTTTATAATAAAGAAAAAAATAAAAAGGATGTTCTTAATACTGCTGCAGTATCCATAATTATCACATCAATATTATTTGCTTCTTTATTTAGTGTATTTAAGATTAATATTTCAGATTTTACTGGAATAGGTACGTCTTATTTAACCATTGTTGTTTATATATTGGTAGTTGACGCACTAACAGTTATTCCATTTGCATACTTAAGATTAAAAGGTTCTGCCATCAGATATTCATTCATAAAAATCGTTAATATATTAACATACTTTTCGTTAAATATTTTCTTTTTAATACTTCTAAAAGATTTGTCTCTGTCAGGAGGGATTTTGAAAATGATATATATTGAAAATTTTCAAGTTGCTTACATATTTATAGCTAATTTAATTGCAAGTGTAATGTCATTATTACTATTGCTTCCATTTTATTTTGAAATTAATTACAAGGCCAATTTTCAGTTACTAAAAAAAATGTTGGTCTATGGATTTCCGATTTTGATTTCAGGCCTTGCATTTACAATTAATGAAACTTTTGACAAGATTCTACTAGACTTTTTATTACCCGAATCTATCGCAAAAGCACAGATTGGAATGTATGCTGCATGTTATAAATTAGCAATTTTTATGACTCTGTTTTCCACTGCATATAAACTTGCAATTGAACCTTTTTTCTTCAGTGAAGCTGAAAAGAAAGGATCTAAAAAGAATTATGCGATGGTTCTTGAAACTTTTGTTATAATAGGTTCTTCAATTTTAGTATTAGTTGTAGTTTCTCTAGATATTTTGAAACAAATTTTTATTGGCGATACTGAGTACTGGCAGGCCATGTACATAGTTCCGATAATATTATTTGCAAATTTTTGTCTTGGGATTTACCAGAATTTGTCAGTTTGGTATAAAGTTTCAGATAATACTAAATTTGCAGCATATATTTCCTCTGCTGGGGCTATTATTACTTTATTAATGAATATAATTTTAATTCCAAAATATAGCTTTTTAGGCTCAGCAATTGCAACATTATTAGCCTATTTTACCATGGCATTTCTTTCATATCTCTTATCAAAAAAATATTTTCCCATTCCCTACAATTCCTCTAAAATAATGTTTTACATTATAGTCTCAGTTTCTTTATCTTCGATATCGTTCTATGGCTTTCGAGAAAACCTGTTGGTTGGGTTTTTATGTATATTGATAATGAACCTGGTAATTTTGTTGAATGAGAAAAAAAGAATAATCCAACTATTTAAATTAATCAGATGATTGTTAGCATAATTAATAAGTCAAAGAATGAATTACCAAAGTATCAAACGTTGATTTCAGCTGGAATGGATCTAAGGGCAAATATTGATGAACCAATAATCATTAAACCCCTTCAAAGACTAGTTATAAATACAGGACTATTTATATCGTTGCAACCAGGCTATGAAGCACAAATAAGACCAAGAAGTGGCTTGGCCTTAAATAAGGGAATTACGGTAATCAATTCACCAGGCACAATCGATGCTGATTATCGTGGAGAGATAGGTGTAATTCTTATTAATTTATCAGACTCATCCGTTGAGATAAATTCAGGAGACAGGATAGCACAAATGATTATTGCAAAACATGAAACGATATCGTGGAGAGTTGTAGAAAAATTAGATAAATCAGAAAGAGGCAATAAAGGTTTTGGAAGTACAGGAGTTTAAATTTGAATATGAGCAGATATTTATTAAAATTATTATTGTTGTTATCACTAAGTTCTTGTTCATTATTAAAATATAATGTGGGCTCAAATGCATTGTTATCTCCAAAAAAGGCTCTTAAAAATTCAAATAAAAAATTAACTTCGTTAAAGTTTTTACAGGCTAAAGCTAAAGTCTCAATTAAAGACTCTGAATTCAAACAAAATTCAATTGAGCTTAGATTCGAAATTGATAATAAAATTTGGTTAAGCGCTCCTATTGGTGTTGCACGAGCTCTAATTGATATTGACTCATTAAAGTTTTACAATAAAATAGATCGGACTTTTTATAAGTCTGATATTTCTTCTATTTCCGATAGAATTGGATTTGCACTTGACTTTGTTTCATTACAAAAAATTCTTCTTGGAAAGCATATTTTTGAAATGCAGTTTTCAGATTACGCAAACGAAGTATTAGAAAACTATTTTTTTAAAAGGACGACAGTTCTAAATAACGTTCCAACAGAATTTACTTCGTTAATTGATAAAATGGGTAATTTAAAGGAGCAAAGGTTGACGTATAATGAAAACAGTTTTACTGCCAGGTACGATTCATATTTAAAACTGGACAAATATGTTGTCCCTACAAAAGTAAGTTTTTATAAAGACGGAAATGAGATATTTAAAATGGAGATCCGTAGTATTAAGACTTTAAAGAAATTAAATATACCATTTAAACTGCCAAAAAAATATAGTAGAATTGATTTATGAATAGTATGTCAAAAATTTTAGTTCTTATTGTATACTTAAGTACTTTAAGCTCTATTTCTCAGACAAAGCAAGAACTTGAGAATAAAAAAAATCAAATAAAAAAGGAAATAAAGAATATTGAATTAAAGCTTTCTGATAATAGAAAAAATAAAGATATTGTCATTTCGGATATCGAGGATATAAAGTACAAAATTGATTTACAAGAGGAATTAATTTTAAATATTAATAATCAATTAAACCTAATTTTAGACGAAATAAATGAAAATGAAAAAAATTTGTTTGACTTGAATGAAAGACAAACTATTTTAAAAAATGAATTTTCAAAAATGTTAAATAAGTCGTTTAAAAATAGATTTAATTTGAATAAAGTAATGTTCGTTTTTTCATCCTCCTCATTTGTCCAAGCCTACAAAAGAATTCAATATTTTAAACAGTATGCAAAACATCAAACTAAGACTTTAGAAAAAATTAAATTTAATTCTAATAGGATTAGCAATTTAATCATTGATTTAAACTCAAAAAGGACAGACAAATTAAATTTAGTAAACGAAAATGAAGCAGTAAAAAAAAACCTTGTTGTTCAGTATGACAGTTTGAATAATAAAATTATTCAAATAAATCAAAATCAAGAGTTTTATGCAAGTCAAATAAATGAGAAAAATAAAAAGGTTCTTCAATTGGATAAACAAATTCAAAAAATAATTGAGAGCGCAATTGATAAAAGTGAGTTTTTAACAACAGCTGAGGCGAAGAAATTATCAAAAGAATTTAATTCAAATAAAGGAAGGTTGCCATGGCCGGTTTCTAATGGATATGTCATATTAGGATTTGGTAAGCAGCCTCACCCAATTGTTAAAACTGCGATAATTCAAAGTAATGGTGTAAGAATTAGGACATCAAAAGGCCTGAGCGCAAGAACTATTTTTAATGGGGTTGTATATTCCATTATTGTATCAAAAACTAAAACTTACACGGTTATTATTCAGCATGGAAGTTTTTTCTCAGTTTACAAAAACCTTAAATCTATCGCTGTAAACAAAGGAGATGAAGTTTTTACAAAAGACTTAATCGGTGAAATAACAACAGACAGTGCAAATGGTCAAACAGTTTTGAATTTTAGTATTTTCAAGGACGGTAAAGCTGAAGATCCGACATTGTGGATATACAAAATGTAACTTAAACAAATAAAGCTTTTAGCTCAGTTGCATCCTTGGCTTTCATTTTGCCAGCCAATACTAAGCTTAATTGTCTTCGTCTAAGAGCTGCATCATATCTTTGTTTTTCGATTTCAGTTTCAGGAAATATTTGTTCAATTTTTGTGGGCTTGCCCTTCTTATCTACAGCAACAAAAGTATATATTGCTTCATTAGCTTTAATTTTATTACCCTCATCATTGTCTATCCAAACGTCAATATAAACTTCCATCGAAGAATTAAATGCCCTTGAAACCTTAGCCTCAATTGTAACAGTTGTGCCGATTGCAATTGGCATTCCAAAAGAAACGTGATTTACTGCTGAGGTAACAACTATTTTTTGTGAGTGTCTTTTTGCAGAGATGCTAGCTGCTCTGTCCATACGCGCTAGTAATTCCCCACCGAATAAATTATTAAGAGGGTTGGTTTCACCTGGAAGGACAGAATCGGTCAAGATAGTTAATGAGTCTTTCGGAGTTTTAATGTTATTTCTTTTATTTTTTGATTAGTATCCAGGCACTCTCGTCCATTGTTTTCCTTATCTTAATTAATTCATTATTTGCTTCATCAATTGAGATGTAGGAATTATATGCAACCTGAGTTAAGTTATATTTATTAATGCCAATTTCCCGGGCATTATTAAATCCATTATTTTTTAGCCTGAGCACCATTTTCTTTGCATTATTTTTATTTCTAAATGCACCTGCAATAATAAATATTCCATTTTGTTTTTGACTAATATTTACTTTAGAAAATGGAAAAGATGGCTTTATGCTGAATGTTGCAGTTTGAATTTTTTTATTTATTTGTTCGTTAGCAATAGTAAATGAGTTTTTGTTGTATTCAACAACTGATTTTGAATAAGAGTCCCACAAGCTTACAAAAATACCTAGTAGTATAACAAGTGCTGCAGCATATTTGATAAAGGGTGGAAGCTGTGTATTTTGTTTTTCTTTTACTGGCTTTAGTCCAACAACTTCTAACCCATACGATGAGCTAAGTAAATTTGGAGTTAATGATGGTATAAATCTGTAGTTACCATCATTAAACTTAATTTCTCCAACTTTGTTAATTTTAAAAAACCCATTTTTTTTAAGTTTTTTTATTCTTTTTTTTGTCCAGACTTTAAGTGTTTTCTTAGAATGATTATAAGAGACACCTTGCTTTTCAGAAACATATTTTGTCAGTAAGCCATCATCAGAAGTTAGAAGTTTATTAAAAACTATTCTCTTAGAAGGTGGGATTATTTTGGTGCCATCCACACTTATCTTAGCAGAATCAATTTGGCATATAAAAGAGCCAAAACCAGGAATAGTTACACAATCATGGTCTTTTAATAAGTTAAAAATACAGTTACTAATATTCATTTTAGAGATGCTTGAAAGCACTTATAAATTTAATTAAATTATTGATTAAAAACCTAATTTTTTTCTAACTCTTTCCAGAACAATATTTGCTGTTATTTTTGCTCTTGCAGCCCCCTCAGCAAGTATATTATTTACAATATTTTCATTTGAAATGTAATAATTGAATTTATTTCTTTCATTTGAATATTTTTTCATAATTAATTCAAAAAGTTCTTTTTTAGCTTCTCCATACCCATAGCCACCTTCTTCATATTTTCGTTTTAAAGCTGTACTTTGTTCATCGGACGCACATAATTTATATATATTAAAAAGATTACATTTTTTCCAACTCTTTGGTTTGTCAAGTGCAATTGAATCAGTTTTAATTGATCGTATCTGCTTTTTTAAATCCTTCTCATTGGCAAAAATATTTATAATATTATTTTTACTTTTACTCATTTTCTCACCGTTTGTTCCGAGAATGAGTTTATTATTTTCATGCAGTTTTTCTTTTGGCAATGTAAATGTTTCACCGTAAATACTGTTAAATCTCTTTGCTATATTTCTTGTGATTTCTAAATGTTGTAATTGGTCATTTCCTACAGGAACAATCTCAGCATCATACAGTAAAATGTCAGCGGCCATTAAAACAGGATAGTTGAAAAGACCAGCATTTACATCTTTTAGCCTGTCTTTTTTGTCTTTAAAGCTATGAGCTAACGAAAGTCTGTTAAATGGATAAAAACAACTTAAATACCATGCAAGTTCAGTCACTTCAGCGATATCGCTTTGTTTATATAATATGGTTCTTTTTGGATCTAAACCAAATGCTAACCAAGCTGCAGCTGTTTGCAGTGTATTGTTCTTCAGTAAATCGGAATTTTTTATTTGAGTTAAAGAATGTAAATCAGCTATAAATAAATAGGATTCCATATTTTCTTTTTTTGATGACTCGATAGCTGGAATTATTGCACCTAATAGGTTTCCTAAGTGGGGGGTTCCCGTACTTTGAATTCCCGTCAATATTCTTTTTACATTTTGACTCATTTTACAAAGGTAAAGTTTTTATTAAAATAAATTAATTAGTTTTGAAACTCATGAAATTAGTAAAATACATTTTTTGGATTGCATATAACCTTTGGTTTTATATACTTGTTTTATTTTTTACAATAGTAGTTGTTTTACCTTCATTCATTTTTGTTTTAATCAATAATAAGTGGTATAAATATCATTACAAGGTAGGTGTTTTATGGGCAGATTTAATTTTATTATTTATGGGTATGTTCCCGGTTAAAAATGGAGCTCTTAAAACGAAAAAAAATAAATCATATATTTTTGTTGCAAATCATGTATCAATGATAGATGTAATGTTGCTAATCTCAGTCATCAGAAACAATCCCTTAGTTTTTATTGGTAAAAAAGAATTAGAAAAGATACCTATTTTTGGTTTTATTTATAAAAAAACAATGATTTTGGTTGACAGATCCAGCAGAGAAAGCAAGAAAAAGGTTTTTGAAGAGACTAAGAAGAAAATCTTTTCTGGAATTAGTCTTGGAATTTTTCCTGAAGGTACAATTCCTGAAAGTAACGTGGTCTTAGCGCCATTTAAACATGGCGCATTTACTATGGCTATTGAACATAACGTACCGATAGTCCCGATTACCTTTTTAGATAATAAAAGAAAGTTTCCTTGGAGTTACGGATCACTAATTGGCTTTTCAAAAGGTTCACCCGGCAGATTACGTGTTAATATTCACGATCCAATAAGTACTGAGGGACTTAGTAAGGAGGATAGAATTCGATTAAGCGACAAAGTAAGAGATTTGATCCTTAAAGATTTATCTTTAAGTTAAATAATTTCCTTAAGTTTAGACTCAATTGTCTGCATTAATTCGGGATTATCTTTTAAGAGATTTTTTACAGCATCTCTCCCTTGACCCAGTTTGGTTCCTTCATAACTAAACCACGATCCACTCTTGTCTATAATTTCAGCATTAACCCCTAAGTCAATAATTTCACCAATCTTTGAAATTCCTTCGCCATACATGATATCAAATTCTGCAAGCTTGAATGGCGGTGCAACTTTATTTTTAACAATTTTGACTCTAGTTTTATTACCCATTACAACACCATCACTATTTTTTATTTGAGTTGAGCGACGAATATCAAGCCTTATTGAAGCATAGAACTTCAATGCATTGCCGCCAGTTGTGGTTTCCGGGTTACCAAACATAATACCAATCTTTTCTCTAAGTTGATTTATAAAAACTACTGTACAATTAGTTTTACTAATAGAAGCAGTAAGTTTTCTTAATGCTTGTGACATAAGTCTGGCGTGAAGTCCCATTTTAGAGTCACCCATTTCACCTTCTATTTCACTTTTTGGAGTTAAAGCAGCCACTGAGTCGATAATAACCATGTCAATAGCTCCAGATCTAATTAAATTATCAGCAATTTCAAGTGCCTGTTCACCATGGTCAGGCTGTGATATAATTAAATTTTCTATGTCAACACCTAATTTTTCAGCATAAAATCTATCAAAAGCATGTTCAGCATCAATGAATGCGGCAATACCGCCATTTTTTTGGCATTCTGCAATTGCATGTAAAGTCAGTGTTGTTTTTCCCGATGATTCAGGACCATAAATTTCAATTACTCTACCTTTCGGATAACCCCCAACTCCTAGAGCTATGTCAAGGCTTATTGAACCGGATGAAATAGATTCAACATTTTCATCAGGTGAGTCCCCCATCTTCATTACTGTACCTTTACCGTATGTTTTATCAAGCTTATCTAATGTTAATTTTAGTGCTTTTAGCTTTTCTGAATTATTAGTTGACATATATTTTTTTTAAAAATACTAATTTAGAACTTCTTTTAACAGAATACAATACACATCCACTACATTTTTGTTTTTTTATCTACTTTTGTTGTTAATTTTATTGAATAATGCAATTACACAATAAACTTAGTTCAAAGGAGCGATCTAAAATTTTAGATAAAACCAAAGAAAAAAGAATTATTCTTTCTTTTTATAAATATGTTTTTATTTCTAATCCAAGAATAATTAGAGATAAACTATTTCTCTTTTGGGATAGTATTAATATTTTGGGTAGAATATATATTGCCAATGAAGGGATTAATGCACAGTTATCAGTCCCCAAATCTAATTTTAAAAAATTTAAGCTTCATTTGCAAAAATTTGTTTTGTTTCACGATGTAAAATTAAACATAGCGCATAAACATGAAATCAAATCTTTTTTAAAGCTAAAGATTATAGTTAAAAAAAAGATTGTTGCTGATGCAATAGACAATCATGATTTTGATCCCTCAAAAACAGGAAAACACTTGGACGCTAATGATTTCAATAACTTGATGAACGATAAAAACACTTTAGTATTAGACATGCGAAATCATTATGAGAGTGAAATTGGTCATTTTAAAGGTGCAATATGTCCCGATGTAGACACTTTTAGAGACTCCTTAAAAATAATTGAGAAAAATCTAAAGTATAAAAAAAATAAAAATTTGTTGATGTATTGTACTGGTGGTATCAGATGTGAAAAAGCAAGTGCATATTTTAAATTCAAAGGGTTTAAAAATGTTTTTCAACTTGAAGGTGGAATTATAAATTACATTAGACAGGTAAAAGAAGATAATCTTGAAAATAATTTCATTGGTAAAAATTTTGTTTTTGACAGTAGAATGTCTGAAAACGTTAGTGACGAGGTAATCGCAGAATGCCATCAATGCGGCACACCATTTGACACTCATACTAACTGTGCAAATGATGCATGTCATTTACTTTTTATTCAATGTGACTCATGTAAAAAAATTATGAGTAATTGTTGTTCAATTTCGTGTAAAGAAATTAATGACATGCCTTTGAAAAAACAAAAAAGATTGAGAAAGGGTAAAAAGGCTATCAATGGTATTTTTAAAAAAGGAAGAACTAATCATATTTTAAAAATAATTGAATGAACTATTAATTATGAAATGCAATTTAATTAATTTAATTCTTGCTTTTATTTTGCTCAGTTCGTGCAATAGCAGTACTGATTATATCAAGTATAATTCTATAAATAGTTCTTGGCATGTTGACTCATTGCAAACATTTAACTTTCAATTAAATAGACAAAAAGTGTCTACCTTCAATAGTTTTATTAAATTAAGAGTAAATGATAAATACACATTTAACAATATTTTTTTAATTGTAAAGTTAGCTGATAGTGAGAAGATCATTTCTGTAGACACATTGGAGTATAAATTGGCTGACAAATATGGTAATTTTTTGGGCAGTAAAATGATAGATTTAAATGAAATTAGCTTGCAGCATAAAGAAAAAATTAAATTTGAAAATAATGTTAATTATTCTGTAACAATAGAGCATGCTATGCGTTATCTAAATAAAATCGGAGGCATAGAAAAATTATATGGAATAATGGACGTCGGTTATAAAGTTGAATTTGTCGAATGAAAAGAAATCAAAAAATAAAATCAAAAAATAACTTTAGACAATTTTCGTTCATTTTATGGGCACTATTTCTGTTTCCAGTCTTTTTCATCTCGACAATATTTTATTTTGCCTCAATTGGTGGCTTAGGAGACTTGCCTAATCTTGAGGTGTTAGAGAATCCCAAAACAAACTTGGCATCAGAAATTATTAGCTCTGACAATAGAACTCTTGGTAAATTTTATTTTAAGGATAATAGAACACCTGTCACATTTGATGAATTACCTAAACATCTCATAGAGGCATTAATATCAACAGAGGATATACGATTTTACTCTCATAGTGGTATTGATTTTAAGCGTACATTATCTGCCATTATAAAGCTTGGTACTGATGGAGGAGGAAGCACTATTTCACAACAATTAGCAAAACAATTATTTACAGGTGAGGGTTCTCGTAATATTTTTAAAAGAGTAATACAAAAAGTAAAAGAATATATAATTGCCATAAGATTGGAATCTTATTATACGAAAGATGAAATTATTGCACAATACCTAAATATTTATGATTTCAATAATAATGCTGATGGTATAAGAAGTGCATCAAGAATATATTTTGGAAAAGAGCCAATAGACTTATCTATTAACGATTCTGCAATATTAGTTGCTATGTTGAAAAATTCATCTTTATATAACCCAAGACCAAATAGAAATCCACAAGGAGTTAAAAACAGAAGAAATATTGTTTTAGGGCAAATGTCAAAATATGGATATCTGGATAAAATAGTAGCAGATTCTTTAAAATTACAACCATTAAATTTAAATTATTCACCCGAATCTCACAGAGAAGGTATAGCAACTTATTTTAGGGAGTTTTTGAGGTCATACATGAAGGATTGGATTAATGATGAGAGTAATAGAAAATCTGATGGAACAAAATACAATCTTAATTCAGACGGATTAAAAATTTATACCACCATAAATTATACAATGCAGGAATTTGCTGAAAATGCTGTCGCTAATCATATGCCAAGACTTCAAAAAGAATTTTTTTTACAATCCAAGAACATCAACAAAAATTCGTATCCATTTAGAAACTTAAGAAAAAATGAGATTGAAAATTTAATCAATAGCTCAATTAGAAGGTCTGAAAGGTGGAGAAAGATGAAATATGATTTGGGTAAAAAAGATAAGGAAATTATTGAATCATTTTACGAGCCAGTAGAGATGACTATTTTTTCGTGGCAAGGAGAAATTGATACTATCATGAAGCCTATTGATTCATTAAAGTATTATAAATCTTTTTTAAGACCAGGCTTTATGTCAATGGATCCATTAAATGGCCATATAAAAGCATGGGTTGGGGGTATGAATTACAAGCACTTTCAATATGATATGGTTAAAATGGGTAAAAGACAGATTGGCTCAACTTTTAAACCATTTGTTTATGCCGCTGCAATTGACCAGTTAAAATTATCTCCATGTGATACTTTTCCTGACAGCCAGTATTGTATCGAAAAAAATAAATATGGTAATTTAAAAGAGTGGTGCCCTAAAAATTCAGGTGGTTTTTACGGAAAAACAAGAACTTTGAAAGGCTCATTGGCTAGCTCAGTTAACACAGTAACTGCCCGATTAATTGATAGAATAGGTCCAATTACAGTTGCTAATCTTGCAAATAATTTGGGGATTTCGGAAAAAATACCACCTCTTCCGTCAATTGCATTAGGAACTTCAGACATCAGCGTATATGAAATGGTTGCTGCCTACGCCACATTTGCTAATAAAGGTGTCTATACACAACCTGTTTTCATAGAAAGGATAGAGGATAAAAATGGAACCATTTTATACCTCAATAAAGCTGTTACAAGAGATGTAATAAGCGAGGAATCCGCATATGTAACAGTTAATCTTCTTGAGGGTGTTACAAAATCTGGTTCTGGAACCAGATTGAGGACAAAAAGCTCTGCTAACAACCCTATATTTAAAAAAATAATTACAGGTTATCCTTATGAATTTAAAAACTCAATTGCAGGAAAAACCGGTACTACCCAAAATCAAAGTGATGGATGGTTTATAGGGATGGTACCAAATTTAGTAACTGGAGTTTGGGTTGGAGCAGAGGATAGGTCAGTTCGATTTAATAACATTTCTTATGGTCAAGGTGCATCCTTAGCTCTACCTATTTGGGCTTTATATATGAAAGAAATATATAATGACTCAACTTTAAATGTTTCAAGTCAAGATTTTGAAAAACCAAGTAAATTAAACATTAGATTAAGTTGCTCAGAAAATAATCTTCAAGAAAATAATTCTTCATATAATTCTGTTGACTTATCAGATGTAGATTTTTAATTTATTGCTGATCTTAAAAGAGCTTTTGTATATTCTTTCTTTGGGCTTTTAAATAGTAAATCTGCATCGGCATATTCAACTATTTTACCATTTAAAAATACAGCGATTTTATCTGACATATGTTTTACCACCGATAAATCATGTGATATAAAAATGTAAGAAAGATTATATTTTTCTTTTATCTCGGTAAGTAAGTTTAATATAGAAGCTTGAATAGAAACATCTAAAGCTGATACTGACTCATCAAGTATTAAAATTTTTGGATTGATGCTTATTGCTCTTGCTATCGCCACCCTTTGTCTTTGCCCTCCAGAAAGCTCGTGGGGATATTTATTTAAATATGATTGACCAATTTTTACATCATTGATTAACTCTTTACATTTTTTATCTATTTCTGATTTTTTTTCAAAAATATTATGACACTTTATAGGTTCAGCAATTATTTCTTTGACATTAAACAAGGGGTTTAATGACGAGTATGGATCTTGAAAAACTATCTGAACTTCTTTCCGATAATTTAACATTTCTGTTTTATTAAATTTATTTATGTTTTTGTTTTTGTAAAAAATATTTCCAAACTCATATTTTTTGATTTTCATGATAACTTCAGATAATGTAGTCTTACCAGACCCAGACTCACCTATTATCCCCAGTGTTTCCCCTTCATAAAGTTTTATATTTATATTCTTTAAGGCTTTAAAATTTACTTTTTTTCTAAAATATACAAAGCGACTATAATATTTACTAACGTTTCTAACAATTATTAATGGCTCCTTTTCATACAATAATCTTAATCTATTATTTCTTATCCTCTTAGAAATATTATTATTTTGAATATCCTTTTCAAAGTTTTGAAGTGTATTTAATTTTTTAACTCTTTTTTTATTGTTTATACTAATTGATAAGAGTCCTTTTGTGTATTTTTTTTTGGGACTTTGTAAAATTAATTGTGTATAATTACTTTCAATTAATTTCCCCTCCTTCATAACAATTATCTTATTAGAAATATTTTTAACAAGGCCAATATTATGAGATATAAGTAATATTGACAGATTTTCAGTTTTTTGAAGTGATTTTAAAATTTCAATTATCTCTTTTTGTACTGTAACATCAAGTGCTGTTGTTGGTTCATCTGCAATCAGAAGTTTTGGACTGGATGCTAAAGCCATTACAAGCATAAACCTTTGCATTTGACCACCTGAAATCTCATGTGGATACTTTTCAAATAAGTTTTTAACCCCATCAAGTTTTACTTTTTTAATTAGTTCTTTTATCCTTTTATTGACAGAGTTATAATTTAAATCTTTGTGTGAATGAAAAACCTCATAAATTTGTTTTCCCAATTTCATTGTTGGATTAAGCGAGCTCATTGGATTTTGGAACACTATACTAATATTATGGCTTCTTATTTTTCGGATTTTAGTTTCATTAACGCTCAAGAGATTTATATTATTAAAAATAATTTGACCCGAAATATTAAAAAGTGCTTTGTCGAATAAACCCAGAATACTCATAGCAGTGAGTGTTTTGCCACTACCAGATTCGCCTATTATGCTTACAATTTCATTTTTTTTTATATCAAAACTTATATTATCAATTAATAATTTTTCATTTTTTGGGTTATTTAAACCCAAACTCAGATTCTTAACACGTAATAATGTATTATCCAAATTTGAAAAAATTAATTTTGACTAGTAGCTAACTTGTATCCTTCGGAAATATATTTATATAAATCACCTTCTTGTTTATTTACATCCCCCTTTTCGTTGTGTTCCCCCTGCCTTACAATAATAATATTTTCCTTAGGAAATGAAATTATAAACTGACCGCGATGACCGTTCATTGTAAAGACTTTTTTTCCATTAAAATTATATAGCCACCACCCATAACCATAATAATCACTATTATTAAAAACCGGTAAAATTACCTGTTTTACAAATGAAGAGTCTAGTATTTGTTCACCATTCCAATTCCCATTATTTATGTAAAGCTTACCAAATCTAGCGAAATCTCTAGCTGAGCCTGAGATACAACAATAAGCTTTTTCCATTTTATTTTTCTTACTATCTATTTGCCAGAGAGCTGCGTTTTCTGCACCCATGGGAGTCCAAAATTTTTCACTCAAGTATGATGAAAGAGAAACTCCAGTAGCCTTTTCAATTACCATTCCTAGTAGTTGAGTGTCCCCACTAGAATACCGAAATGATTGCCCAGGTTTTTTTATTATTTTCTGATTTAATATTAATGATCTTAAGTCACGTGTAAAGTAACTTTCAGATGTAATATTTATTACAGAGTAGTACTTTTCATCCCACTCCATTCCTGATGACATTGAAGCTAGGTGACCAACTGTTAGTTCAGCTGCTAAACCATCTTTGTATTCATCAAAAAAATCACTAACTGGCTGATCTAGCCCTTTAATATAGCCCTCCATAATAGCTTTACCTAGCATACTTACAATGATACTTTTTGTAACAGAAAAAGAATTAGATAAAGAGCTATTATTATAGCCATCAAAATATTTTTCAAATAAAATGCTGTCATTTTTAATAACAATAAAAGCTTTTGTTTCTCTTTCTTGATTTAATTTTTTTAGAACTTCCGTTTCTTCAATTTGATTATAATTTTTATGCTTTAGCCAGTACTCTGGTTTTTGAGTTTTAATTTGCTCATTGTTAAAATATTTATAATCTGAAATAAAAGCAGTTACATTTCCTGTAAGATATATAGTTCTTACTCCTCGAAGAAGATAATCAAGTTTAAAAATATATAAGAGTGAAATAATTAAAGACAAACAAATTAAAATCCATTTAATAATTTTCATAATAGTTTACTGTGGTTTAAATATAAATTTAATAAACATCAAATTTATTACTAATTTTATTTAATATTCCCTCAAATGAAAAGAAATAATATCTCCCTTAGCTCAAGAATCTTTTTTTACATGATGGTATTTATTGTAATTGAGTCAATATTAATTGCAGGTGTGACATTGTTTCAATTTAATAAGCAGAATGCTGAGTACCACTCTGGAAGACTTGAAAGAAAAGAAAATAATTTACTACTAAATATAAAGTATGAAATTCAAGACGATTCACTTTTGTCACTCGATTTAATTAAAAATAAAAAGATATTGGAAATTGCAGATATTCACAATATTGAGTTTGAACTATACTCAATGGATGGTAAATTGATAAAAAGTTCAACAGCAACAACAGGTGTTCCTGGTAATACCTTTCTCGACTCAACAATAGTCAAGTACTTTAAACAGTCAAACCCAAAAAGATACGTTGAGGAAGATAATAACACAACATACTTTAAATCATCTTATAATTTGGTTACAGATTTTAATAATGTACCAATAGGAATAATTTATATTCCTTATTTTTTAGATGATCAAGCCAGTAAAACAGAACTTTCTGAGTTTTTAATTAGGCTAGGATTTGTGCATGGCAATATGATTTTAATTGCCTTTGTAATAGCTTATTTTATTTCAAATTTTGTGACAAAATCTTTAGATAAAATTGGACAAACTATCAAAAAAACTAACTTAACAAATAGGAATTATAAAATTGATGTTGATAATACACCTAGTGAAATATTAGATTTGATAGACTCATATAATATAATGATAGAAAAATTAGAAAATAGTGCAATTAAATTGGCAAAAATTGAGAGGGAAAATGCTTGGAGAGAAATGGCTAAGCAGGTTGCCCATGAGATTAAAAATCCGCTGACACCAATGAGATTAACTATTCAAACTTTTGAAAGGGATTTTAATTTGAAAAAAAGTTTTTCTAAACAAAAGATAAAGGATTTTAGCACATCACTAATTCAGCAAATTGATACAATGAGCTCGATAGCTACTGCATTTTCAGATTTTGCTGAAATGCCTGAACCTAAAAAATAGTTGCTTAATATTTCTGAAATTGTCGAAATATCACTTGATATTTTTTCAAAAAAACAGATAAAATTTTTACCCAAATCAGATAAAATTTTTGCGATGTTTGACAGAACGCAATTGATAAGAATAATGACTAATTTATTAAAGAATGCTTTTCAGGCAATTCCTGATTACAGAGAGCCTGAAATTAAAGTGGTTATTGATGAAGATAAAGACAATGTAAAAATATCTATTTCTGATAATGGTTATGGTATTTCTAAAAATGATATGAAGAAGATATTTGAACCCAGCTTTACAACAAAGACAAGTGGAATGGGGCTTGGGCTGTCAATGATCAAAAGCATTTTGAATGCATACAGTGGGAATATAACATTTACAACTAAAAGTAATGTTGGTACTACATTTAATATTAAATTTCCAAAAAAATAAAAATGAGCTACAATAACTTATTATTTGAAATAAAAGACAATGTATTAACAATTCTAATTAATCGTCCTAAACAATTAAATTCAATAAACTTAGAAACATTACTAGAGTTAGATAGCCTAATAAAAGATTCTATGCTAAATGATGAAATAAGATTAATAGTATTGTATGGGTCCGGAGATAAGTCATTTGTCGCAGGTGCTGATATTAATGAGCTTGCAAATTTAAATTCAAGCCAAGCACATAAATTAACTAAGGATATACATAAAATTTTAAATAAAACTATTGAGCAATCCACAAAACCAATAATTGCAGCAATTAATGGTTATGCCCTAGGAGGTGGTTTGGAATTGGCAATGGCATGCCACATTAGAATTGCTTCGGATAATGCAAAATTTGGAATGCCTGAAGTTTCTCTTGGCCTGATCCCGGGTTATGGTGGAACCCAAAGGCTAACACACTTAGTCGGTAAAGGCCGTGCACTTGAAATTATGATGACGGGAAGAAAAATAGACTCAAAAGAGGCGCTAGATATTGGTTTAATTAGTTATGTGGTCAAGCAACATGAGTTAAGAAATTTTGTAAGTGAATTTTGTATGACAATTTTAGCAAACTCTTCTAACTCATTCAAACATTTAATAAAAAGTGTTAATTCATATTTCAATAAAAATCAGGATGGATTTAAGACAGAACTAAACGAGTTTAGTAAATGCTTTGGATCAGATGATTTTAAGGAGGGTATAGATGCTTTTTTAAATAAGAGAAAACCTAATTTTAAATAATTTGTATTTGTTCAGAGTTTTAATAATATTATTTCTATCAGCCTCATCTGTTATTTATTCGCAAAAAGTATCCTTTTCTAATGAGACAGATTTATATGAAATTTTAATTAATGTTAAGCTATTAGATAGTGAATCAAAATCCCCAATTTCCTTTGCTGAAGTTTTTTTCCCAAATAAAAATATTGGCGCAATTTCTGACAAAAATGGTGATATATTTTTAAACTTTCTTGAGTCTAAAGTAAATGATACAGATTCCTTAAAGATAGTTTCACAGGGATATAAAACAATAAGTACCACTGCTAAAGTATTTTATCAGTTTTTAAAAAATACTGATGAGATTTATTTAAGTAAAACACCAGAGACAATTTCTGAAATTAACGTAAGCATTGATAATTACTTACACGGAAAAGTTTTTAGTACTAGAGGTCCAATTCAAGGTGCTACAATAAAAGTTAAAAATTCTTTTGTTGAATCAAAGTCTGATTTTGAAGGGTTTTTTAGAATTAAAGCTAAAATCGATGATATAATTGTTGTTAATTTTTTAGGAATGATTGAAGAACAATTTTTTGTTACAAATTTTGATGATAAGTATGTATTGTTAAAATCTGAAAATCAGATTTTAGATGAGGTTAACCTAAGTGTAGAAATTGAAAAGGATTCACTGGTTGATACAGGATATGGCAAAAAAAATAAAAAATCTGTTGGGTTTTCAACCTCATCCATCTCCTATGATGACTTTCCCTCTGGTGCTAGGAATATAATTGACCTAATCAGAGGTAAATTTAATAATGTTCAGATTTCAAGTAATTATGGTTCAGTTGGTGGTGCGCAAAAGGTTTTTGTTAGGGGCGGCACTTTATCATTTAATAATGTAGCATCTGCACTATTTGATGTTGAAGGCGCGGTATATAGCGAAGTACCTGATTTTTTAACACCAGATGAGATTGAAAGTATAACACTTCTTAGGTCTATTGGAGCAACTAATAGATATGGAAGCCAGGGAAGAGGAGGCGTTTTTTTGATAAAATTAAAATCCTTCTCTAAAAATGTAGAGAAAAAAATAAATTCACTTATGGTCAAGGGAAATGATTATAATGAGCAAGTTTCTAAACTTGATTTTTCAGATTTTAGGAGTTCTTATATAATTCAATTTCAAAATGCAAAAACAACATCTGATGCAAAAAAAATATTTAACGAGTTAAAGGATGATCTATATAAAAACTCAGTTCCTTTTTATATTGATTCCTATGATTATTTTAAAAAATTAGATAAAGATTTTGCTTTGAGTATATTGAAGGAACTTTCGATTGAAGCAAAAGATAGTCCCAAAATTTTAAAAGCAATTGCCTATAAATTAGAGGAGTCTGGTACATATGATGAAGCAAAAAGTATTTACAAGAGATTATTAAAAGTCCGTCCTTTTGATGAACAATCATACCGTGACATGGCCTTTATTTATGAATTGTGTAACCAATATTTTTTTGCAGCTGATATCTACGAAAAGATTTTTAACGAAAAAATAAAAAATATAACAATGCTTGGGTTAGAAAAAACAATTGTAAATGAAGCAGCTTGCTTGTATGTAAAGTACAAAAATCAATTAAATTTAAATTTATTTCCAACAAGTAAAATAAAAACATATTTGGCTGAAAATGAATGGAAAAACTTTGGCTATGACTATAGAATTGTATTTGACTGGACTGACCCTGCTACAGAGTTTAATATTCAGTTTGTTTCACCTAAAAACAAATACTATAACTGGGGACACACATTGATTGATGACAAAGGTAGGCTTGAGGATGAACAAAAATATGGATATAATACTGGTGAGTTTATAATTGATGGTTCAAAAAAAGGACGATGGATAATCAATATTGAAAATTACTCATTTCAAGATGAACTCAGCCCCACTTATTTAAAGTACACTGTATATAAAAATTACGGTAGACCAAACGAGATTAAAAGAACTTCTGTAATTGACTTAAGCCGAATTAATAATAAAAAAACCCTTGATATATTGGAATATCAAAATTAACAATAATCGTTATAAGCAGATTTTAAATTTTCAGAAATTATTTCAGCAGATCTACCTTCAATATGGTGACGTTCCAGCATATGTACCAACTCCCCATCTTTGAATAATGCAATTGCAGGTGAGCTTGGGGGAAATGGAACTAAATAATCCCTAACCCTATCAACTGCATCTTTATCAAAACCGGCAAATGCTGTAGTCAAATGGTCTGGTTTTTTTTCGTTAGTCAAACTAAGAAGCGCGCCTGGCCTTGCATTTGCGGCTGCGCAGCCACACACAGAATTAACAACAACTAATGTTGTACCATTATTTTTTATCATATTTTCAACATCATTAGTACTAATTAACTCTTCAAATCCATAGTCAGTTAGTTGTTTTTTCATTGGCATTACTAAGTCTTCAGGATACATAATTTGTTTTAATTAAAAATATAAAACAAATATAAAATGTTTTGGTGTATTTACATATTGATTTACTAAATTCGATGTAAAAATTTATGGAAAATTTAGTTGAAATTGTAAAAGCATTTTTTGAATCACAAAGTAGCCCTATTATGCAAGCTCTTTATGCAGGTTTATTTACATGGATTTTAACAGCAATTGGAGCTTCATTGGTTTTCTTTTTTAAAAGATCAAATAGAAAAGTATTGGATGCGGCACTTGGTTTTACCGGAGGTGTAATGATAGCTGCAAGCTTTTGGTCACTTCTCTCACCGGCTATAAGCTCTGTTGAAACTCAACAAGAATTGGGTATGACCAATTTACCAATATGGTTTGCTCCAGCTATTGGATTTTTATTCGGAGCTTTATTTATATACTTTCTTGATAAAAAAATCCCTCATCTTCATCTTTTTAAAAAAATTGAGGAGGCTGAAGGCCCAAAAACAGACTTAAAAAAAACAGAGTTACTAGTTATTGCAATCGCAATTCACAATATTCCTGAAGGTTTAGCAGTTGGAGTTGCATTTGGGGCTTTATCATATGGGCTGGATATTGGAATTACTCTTGGTGGCGCAATTGCTCTTGCTATAGGAATGGGATTACAAAATGCTCCTGAGGGTTTTGCTGTTTCAATGCCAATGCGTAGAGCAGGATTTAGTAGGTTTAAGTCATGGCAATGGGGTCAGCTGTCAGCAATAGTTGAACCAATTTTTGCTGTTATTGGTGCAGCAGTAGTTATTGCGGTCTATCCTATTTTACCATATGCTTTAGCATTTGCTGCTGGGGCAATGATATTTATTGTAGTTGAGGAAGTTATTCCTGAAAGCCAAAGTGGCGGAAATGCTGACATCGCAACTATGGGTTTAATTGCAGGTTTTATAGTGATGATGTGCTTAGATGTTGCCCTTGGATAAACTATTTTCTTGAAGCATTTGCGATTTCCTCAAAATCTACATTTGTATAGGTAAAGCTTTTCTTTTCAAACAACTTATTTCCATAAATTTTTGACCAGTCTTTATGAAATGAAAGCTCAATTTCTGTGGGAGGAAGAACGTTGAATTCCACCTTGTATTTATCATTTAATTTTCCAGGTAGAGAAATGTTTCTAGCATAATGATAATTGTCAATTAGATTTAGGTGTGGTAGTAAATCAATGAAAGTGCTTAAGCCATTATTTTCGTTTGTAATTTTTGCAGTAATGTGTAAGTATGCTACAAAACCGCCAGTTGGTGTACCATCTGGAATATTTTCAGTATCCCAATTTACTCTTGCTTCAATATGAATATTAGTCTCATTTTCAGCCAAGTGCAACCCCATTGGCATAACATGGTCTTTGATAGCACCCTCAAAAATAAAAACTATTCCTGGTTCAACTCTTTCTTCACCAATTATAAGTTCTTGAGAAAAACTGATGTTGTAAAGAGCAATAAAAAAATATATAAATAATTTATTTCTCATTTTTTAAAATTTTAATTTCAGAAATTAATCTTTCAATTTCAGATTTTTTTGTCCCATCATAATAACCTCTAATTTGTCTTTTTTTATCAATTAAAACAAAGTTTTCAGTATGGATAAGATCGTATTTAGAAAATTCGGTATCTTCAGCTGCAAGATATGATTTTCGTGCAAGATTATATATTTGCTCTTTATCTCCTGTAACCAAGTTCCAAATTTTATCATCAACATTGTTCTCAATTGAATATTTTTTTAGTTGATTGATTGTATCAATTTCTGGCATTACTGTGTGGGATAGAAGTAGAACATCATTGTATTCTCTTAGTTTTTCTTGAATCTCATACATATTTTTTGTCATAATAGGGCATATATCCTGACATGTTGTAAAAAAGAAATCAGCCACATATATTTTATTCTCATAGTCTTTTTCTGTTATTTTCTCACCATTTTGATTTACGAGGTTAAAATCAGCAATTGTATGATATTTAGAAATGTATGAGACTGTACTGTCAACTAATTTTTCGTTTACTAAGTTCGGTTGATAGATAGGAAGGACTTCGTTTGGCTTTAAAATTTGATAAAATAAAGCTATAGTACCCATGGAGAAAAGAGATATAAATACCAAAGCCACAAAATCTTTTTTTCTAAATAATTTCAAATCTTTTAATTTAGGAATGCAAAAATACAATAGATTTATGTTAAATAAATAATAAAGATGTTTTTAATTGTCTATTTATAAATTATTTTTGTCCCGTTAAAAATATTAAATGGAAATTTTTATTCAAATTGTACAGTTTATTTTAAGCCTATCTTTGATAATAGTTTTGCACGAACTAGGACATTATTTGCCCGCAAAATATTTTAAGATTAAAGTAGAAAAGTTTTACCTATTTTTTGATGTTAAATATTCACTATTAAAGAAAAAAATTGGGGAAACTGAATGGGGCATTGGATGGCTTCCGCTTGGTGGATATGTTAAGATTGCTGGAATGATTGACGAAAGTATGGATAAGGAGCAAATGGCAAAACCCCCACAACCATGGGAATTCAGGTCGAAACCATCATGGCAAAGACTTATTGTAATGCTTGGAGGTGTTACGGTTAATTTCATATTAGCCGTTTTGATATATATTGGCCTAGCATATAATTATGGCTCCACGTCAATTCCAACTAGCTCTATTAAAGATGGATATTTAATAGAGAACCCCATTTTACTTGACCTTGGATTTCAAACTGGTGACAAGATTTTAAATGTTGACGGAATTGAAATCGAATCTTATTCAGATTTGAGAAAATCTATTATAAGTTCAAGCGTTTATCAGGTTGAAAGGGATGGTAGAATACTGGAAATTACTTTACCAGTTGATTTCCTGGGACAACTTTCTTCATCTGAAAGTACAAGTTCTTTTGAGCTAAGAAGACCATTTGTAATTCAAAATGTTGCTGAAGAATCTCTGAATAAAGACTATGGAATTGAGCCAGGAGATGTTATAATATCATTAAACGGAAGAGAGGTAAATTATGTTGATGAGATAGTTCCAATATTAAAAGAAAATAGCAACAGGACTGTTGATGTAGAGCTACTAAGAGACTTTTCCTATAAAATTAATAAAACCTTAAATGTTGATAGTCAAGGTAAGCTTGGTTTTAGTACTGGCTCAACAGTTCAGGACATGGTAGATCTTGGTCTTGTTGATTTGGTTTCAAAGTCTTATGGAATATTTGAAAGTGTCTCTGTTGGCACTTCAAGATTCATATCATTTATGGGGTTTTATTTTGAGCAATTAGTTGCAATTTTTAATCCAAGTACAGGGGCTTTCAAAGGACTGGGTGGTTTTATTGCAATAACAAATATTTTCCCTTCATATTGGAGTTGGCAAGCATTTTGGGGAACGACAGCTCTGCTTTCTGTTATGCTTGGTGTTTTAAATCTTTTACCCATTCCTGCCCTGGATGGCGGCCATGCAACATTTTTAGTTTATGAAATGATTACCGGCAAGAAACCATCCAATAGGTTTTTAGAAGTAGCTCAGCTTATAGGTTTTTTGATACTAATAGCATTAGTCATTTATGCGAATGGAAATGATATATACAAACTATTTAATTTTATAGTTTAATGTCATTTTATTATTCATTATATGTATGGATAACTTTTGGCTTTCTAATTTTCTTATACTTAATTTTATCAAATTCACCTGCCCCCTATGGTAGGCATTTTAGTAAACAATGGGGGCCATCGTTAAATAACAATTGGGGTTGGTTTTGGATGGAACTTCCTGCACTTCTTGTTTTTCCGGTCATTGTATTGACATCCTCTAGAGAAATTAATTTTGTTCTTATTTTAATGCTTTCAATTTGGGTCCTTCATTATTTTTACAGAACTATTCTTTTTCCTTTAAAACTTAAAACAAAATCAAAAAAGATTCCAATACTAATTATTGTAAGTGCATTTATATTTAATATTATCAATGGTTTTTTTGTCAGCTATGAGGTTGCTTATCTTTCTCCAGAATTTAAATTTGGTTTAAACACTATAGTTGGATCTATACTTTTTTTTATTGGAATGGCCATCAATAGATACTCAGACAATAAACTTATTTCATTAAGAACAAAAAATAACGACTATCAAATTCCAAAAGGAGGTTTGTTTAAGTTGATTTCATGTCCTAATCACTTCGGAGAAATAATTGAATGGCTTGGTTTCGCAATTATTGTTTGGAATCTTGGCGCATTAAGTTTTGCTCTTTGGACAGCATTTAATTTAATTCCTAGATCATTGAATCATCACAAATGGTATAATAATTACTTCAGTAATTACCCCAAAAAAAGAAAAGCGGTTATCCCTTTTATTCTCTGATTTTATTATAAAAAGAATTTTGGAAATAAAATCAATTTTTAAAAATATTACATATATTTGCCCTCACTGAAAAGTAAATTCCTCCTTAGCTCAGTTGGTTAGAGCATCTGACTGTTAATCAGAGGGTCCTTGGTTCGAGCCCAAGAGGGGGAGCAAGCGAAACCGCTACACTACACAGAATAAAGCCTCCAAGAAATTGGGGGTTTCTTTTTTTAATAGTTACAAATTAAAGGTACAATTTTTTGGCAGTTATATGGCAGTCCTTAAAAAAAGTGGCAACTATATGGCAAATCCATTTTTTTTATCCAGATTTTGAATAGACTGCCCATATGAAACAAGTGGAATAAATAGTAAGAGTATTAGCTTTTTCATTTAGTTATTTAGTACTTAACTTCATATGACATTTCAATTGCAATACCATCCTCAAAAATAAAGATGCGTATAAATTCTTTATTACCTCTTTTGTATTCTTTTAAATATGAATTCATTCCAGTTTTACTATTCGTAAAATTGCTCGTATCGAATAATTTGAATCCTAGTTTTTTTAACTCTTTATAAATGGTTGGTAATTTTTTTTGTTTTCCACCCTGATAACCTGAGGCATATTTATAAGTATAGAATTTTTCATAGACTGTCAAATATTCTGTCTGGTCACCATAGCCTCTAACCATAGATAAACCCCTAACATTTTCATCATCGTCGAAATTGTCAAATTTATAATTATTATCAATAGCAAAAACCTCAAATTTTTCTAAATCCATTTTAGCAATTCTCATCAATTGGGTCACCTCACCTTGCCCAAAAGAGCTTAAAGAAATAAGTGGAATAAATAGTAATAGTATTAGCTTTTTCATATTTAGAAATTTAGTAAGTCTAGGCACTCCAAGCAATAACGATAAAGCATATAGCCAAGAATGCTAACCATTGCTTCCAATAAGTTCTGTAACATAGCTTAACTTTGAGAAAGTGGTATAGCTTTTTCATAATCATCTTAAGCTATTGCCTAACGCTGCTGCAGTCAAAATTACAAGAGTTGTCCACATATAAATTTTACTAAATTTTGTACTTGCAAAGATTTTAATAATCCCAGCGATAGCTAAAGGAATAATTAGAGTGCCTAAAAATGCACCAATTATAGATGGCAAACTACTTTCAACTGAAACAGAAGTAAAAATAAATGTATAAATAATAGCTGCACCAAAAGCAACAATATAATGGAAAGGTGTTTCTGTATTCATAATAATATTTTTCAACAAATTAACAAAAAAAATTATTAAGTCCTTTGGATTAGTATTCCATTAGTTAATCAAAATAGAATTACTAAAATCTTTAAAAAAAGATAAATTTTTATTAAAACTTTCTATGAGTGTAGCTCCTACAATGTTAATCAAAGTATTTTTATAAACGGTCATCCAATTAATTTGTTTTTGAGTGAAACCGGCGGAAGTTAAAATTGATTCTACCTCCAAAAAAACTTTACCATTAATCGATTTTATTTGGTGCTCCGAAACTTTCACAGATGTTTCTGCCCCTGCACTTAGAAAAGAACTTATAAAAGCTTTGGATTGTTTTTGAGAAACAATCATTTCATTCCAATTTAGATTTTGAAATCTTTCAGGTATTGTTACCGCATAAATTTGTAATGCAATAAAATTATTTGATGTTAGCTTGTAAAAGGCTGTAACTAAGTTTTTATTGCCTTGTAACGAATAGCTTTCTTGACTTTTTTCAAAAGGGGGAAGAGGTTCTTTAAATTGAAACACAATATTTTTATTAACTAATCTGTTGTAGCTACCTAATTTATAATTATTTTGCCCAAAAGAGCTAAAAGAAATAAGTGGAATAAATAGTAATAGTATTAGCTTTTTCATTTTTTCTTTTTCAAGTTTTTCACTGCCAACCAAGTAATATAAATAAACCAAAAAATAAATACATCTGATAAAATATAGTTAGTAGATGCAGAGGCAAAAATTTCAATTTCTTTGCCTAAATAAGCCTCATAATAAAATATGTAAATCAACCACGCTAATGAGCCAAAATATAAAATTGGTGGGAGATATTTATTTGAATAAATCAATTTTTCTATGGGGTCTACACCGCCGGATTTGTAATTCTTACTTGCTAAATAAGTCATATAAATAAAGAATAGGAAAAGAGGAATTATTAATTCAATAAGATTAACATCAAGAAATATGACCAAAAGTAGAAGACTTGCTGAGCCAAAATATAATATTTGAGGCAAGTATTTGAAAGAATATATAAGTTTTTCAAGTTTATCCATTTTTCTCTGCTCCTTCATATCAATCTGTTGATTTCCAACATATAATTATTAAGATATTTAATATCAAAGTTGCTAATGTTATAATTATTGTTGACAAATGTAGCACTGTCCAAAGCTGCTCATTTAATGAGTCTTTTGCTTCATTAATTGATGGGGTAATAAGGTAGCAAACCAACATCATTAAAAAACTTAAAAATGATAGATATTTAAAAAAATCTTGAAAAGAATAAATCATTACAATTACAAATGAACCTAATGAAATAATAGAGATAATTAGAAAAAATTTAGGCCATATATACCTTAAGAAAATACTAGCATCAGATGCATTAATGAGTTTGTTGATTGCAGGAGCAACTAGTACCGATTGAAACAAAATTATTCCCACAATCACAGAAGATAATATTAAAGGTAAATTTTTCATATAGTATGTTATTTATTCATTTTGTCTTTGTTTTAAAAACTTAACCCTTTTTTTCAACAGGTTTCTTTTTCCAAACCGAGCCTATGGCATACATTGCTGCACCAAACAGGGCAACCCTTACTATAATACGTCCAAAAAAATATGGGATGGGTGCGCCAAGACATAAAAACCCTATGAAAAGCAATATAATAGTTTTAAATACTTTTACTATTGTATTCATTTTATTTAAGTTTTTACATATTCTTTTAAGAACCTCCCCAGCTATCTTGAAAGAAAATGCCCACACCAAGTTCCACCCAAAGATAAAGTATTATACAAATCACTGTAAATGCTAACCATTGTTTCCAATAAGTTCTGTAACAAAGTTTGAATTTAAGAAAGTTGTATAGCTTTTTCATATCGTATGTTGGTTTAATTTCTTACAAGTGTGTATACTACGCTAAATCTTCCTGCATCAGAAGCTACACTTGTTCCTTTAATTTCCCAACCATCGTTAAGATAATTTTCAAGAGCTTCATCTCCTGTCAAACCTTCTCGAATTTTAGTTTCTTTTCCTGAATCAATTACATACGCTGATTCAAGTTTTTTACCCATTAATTTTAAAATTATCACATCGTTTTTTTTATTTTTCTCTGAAATATTAGAGTACACAGATGTTAGTAAAATTATAATTGTAATTGAAAGAATACTTAAATAAATTTTTTGCATATCGTATGTTGGTTTAGTTGTTTAATGTATCTACAAGTTAGTGAAAAATCTTAAAGAGGTGTTTCAGATGATAGTTAGACTGGATGTATGTCTGGTATATAATTTGTATTGATAATATTAAAAAATATTATTGATGTATAGTTTATTAAATGTTGGGAGATTGTATTTAGTTCTGGGTTTTATTTCCATACTGGTTTATTTTAATATTCCAGACGAAATGAATAAGTCCACAATGGCAGTATGGATTCTTGGACTTAGTTTAATTTATTTTGTTTTAGGGATAACAAGACTTGTAAAGCACTATAAGGATAAAAATAACTCTTAAAATTAATCCAATCTCATTAAAGTATTGACTGTAAAAATGTTAAAAATACCACCACCTTTATTAGTGCTGATTTTAGTAATTTTTAATTATTTTTCGTCAAAAAAAATTGATTTAATTCTTCTACCATATCAAAAATTAATCTCGTTTATTTTACTTTTTATTGGTGTTCTTATTTTAATCAATCCAATTTTAAAGTTTATAAAATCTAAAACAACAATTGATCCAATAAAGTTTAAAAAAGTTAACAAACTTATAATCACGGGAATCTATAAATATTCAAGAAACCCCATGTATTTAGGTTTGTTGACGATAGTCATTTCAACAACAATATTATATTTGAATATTTTCTCAATTACAACACCTATTATTTTTTATTTTTGGATAAATAAATTTCAAATTAAAAGAGAAGAGATCTTTCTTACAGAAAAATTTGGCAAAGAATATTTGCTATATAAGACTAAAACAAGAAGATGGATATAGTATTAGCTTTTCCATTTCTTACCCCTACAAGTTGCTAAAAAAGCTGTTCAGTGTTTATCTTGTTTTGGGAAGTAATCGTTTTTCCAAAGGTAAATAAGAATCATAATTCCAATTCCTAAAGAAATAATAAATCCGTATAAATATGTATCAAGTCCATAACGGATATATTGAATTAAATTATATAAAAAAGACACATCGGCAATAATAATTATAAAAAAGGCAAAATAATTTGAGTTAGGAGATTCTGGTTTTTTCATGGCTAGTTATTTTTTTTAATCAAATCATAAAGAATATTGTAAAATAATTACGCCCAATATAAGAAACGTAATGGCGGGTAGTATTTCAGAAATATCATCTCTAATTTTTATCCTTACATAAATAGCTACTAGCATCATTATTATCAACAAGATGGAGCTGATAATTAGCATAGGATTATGTTTTATTCCAATTATTAGCAAACAACCACAAAGCAGTTGAAAACAAGCGATAATTTTTCGCCTTTCTTTTAAGCCCCATCTTTCAAATTCAGAAATCATTTTATTTGAATAAAAAGAATTGACACCATAAACCAAAAAGGAAATTCCAGTAAAAATTATGATTAGATTTAGAGTGTCCATTAGATGTAATATCAGTTTTTCATTTTCTGGTTTTATTTCCAATGTAACCAATAATGCAAAATAAAAATATAGTTAGTAACGCATAAATTATTAAATCAATGATTTCTCCAGAGTAATTTTGTGATTTTAAAACCTTATCCCAAATTTCAGTTTTTGTGATTGAATCATTATCACAACTGTATAAAAGATTTATAAATGTAACAGCAATTAAATTCCTCAAAATCATTTTTAGTAATGTTTAAGATTAGCTATGTTTTTAGCAAGTTATCTTTTTTTTCTAACTTTAATTAAAATTTATCCATAAAATGACTAAAAAAACAAAAAGAGATTATTGGAATCAAATTATTATTTCGTTTGTATTTTTATTGATATCAATAGTTATATTATACCTTGATTTATCATTAATATTTTTGATAATGGTGTTTCCATTGACAGCACTATCATTATATTTTACATTTAGGGCCGTAAAAATATTTAGGACTCTTGAGGACAAAAATTTATATCCTCAGAAACTTAACTTTTTAAATAGGTGGGCAAAATATTCATTGGATAAAAAAAGGTTTAAGTACTTTTTTATTATCTTTTTTTCGATTGGTATTTTAATAGGTTATTTAGCAGCGACATACTGTATGGATATATAAGAAATAATAATATTTATTTATAAAAAAACACCATGAAAAATATATCTACAAGCATACTTTCACTTTTTTTTCTATTTACAATTTCTCTTAATTCACAAGAAACAGTAATTGCAGTTTGGGATTTTGCAGAAAATTCACTAGAAGGACAAATTCATTCTGATTTCTCTGACATTGAAAATTCAGATTTAGGTTATTTAGCTTCAGGCGGTGAAGATGATGCTGCATTTACTAACATAGAACCTGAGGGAAATTCTAATGTAGCATATACTTCTGTAACCTCAAGCCCTAACACAGGCCAATGGTCTAATTGGATTCTAAGTGGCCTTGGACTTGGATCGGAATCCCTTGTAGATGGAAAATTACATTTTTCTATTTCATTAAAATCCTTTAATGTGGTTGCTGGTACTGACAATGCGAGTGTTATTGACCAACTTGTTTTTATATTGAGAGATAGTGATGAAGACGAGGATGGTGATAATCACAGGCTTGGTGGAATTAGAATTTCACCCAATAATAATGCTGCTAACGTTAGAGTAGATTATTTTAACTATAATGCAGGTGAGGTATTTGGTGTTTCGAAAATGGCTGGTCATTTTGGTGGAGGCAATTACACATTTGATGATGCTAATATTACTTTAGGCTATACGCTAGATTTCACAAACAATACAAATCAATTTTGGATTGGAAGCCCAGGTCAATATGGCCCAAACAGTTATGGTTTTAACACAGTTGGCGCTGATGTTTCCAATGCGTGGGCTAATCAAAATAATAATGCTGAACAAAATATTCCTGCAACCTTCGATGGAAAAATTGTAGATCACATGCAATTTCAAATTAGAAATGGTAATGGATCATCATGGGAAATTGACCAGGTAAAAATTTCAACTGGAACCTATGAAAATACTGTAGAACAGGGTAATTCATTAACCATTTCACAAGAACTAGAAGGGTTTTCTTACTTTTTTGATAAGCATACCAAATTGTTAAATATTGTATCACAAAACAGCTTGATCCTAAAAACAGAAGTCTATGAAATGTCAGGTAAAATGATTTTGGATAGCAATGATAAAAACTTAAATTACAACATATCCTTTTCTAATTTTGAAAATGGGATTTATTTAGTTAGAGTTTTAACGGAGCTGGGTCAAACTACAATAAAACTCTTGAACTACTAATAAAGTTCTCTACAGATCCCCTAAATCTTCAAAAGCCTCACCCATTTCTTTGAGTTTTTGAGCGGCTTCACATTTTTCAAAAAGTGCAGCAGTGAATTCATCTTCATCATATTTTAATTTAATTGCTGCTAGCATTTCTGCAATTTCCTCACCCTTTTTTTCAATTTCATCAAGTTTTTTCTTAGCAGCCTCTTTTTCTTCGTCTGTACCAAAGGCAGCCTTCATAGCTAGCTCAATTGCTTCAGGCATTTTTTCAATTGTTTCAGTCATTAATTCTGTGGTTAATTCACATGCCTTATCAATATCAGATTCCATATCATTACATGAAACAAAAGATATAATTGCAAATAGGAATATAATTTTTTTCATAATTTTAATTTTTATCAAATATAATATATCAATTCATGAGATTTCTAGCCTTAATGTCCTTTTTTTTATTTATTTCAACAAATAACCAAACAAATACTGATGTAGAAAAGTCTCTTCAAGTTCACAATAGCGCAAGGGCTGAAGTTGGAGTTTCCGATTTAATGTGGTCTAAAGAGCTTGAAAAAGATGCAAAAAATTATGCCGAAATATTGGCTTACAAAGATAGTGGCTTACAGCATAGCAAGTTTGGAAATGATCAGGGAGAAAATTTATCTTCATTTTTTAAATCATCAACTAAAAATGGAGTTGAATCATTTATTTTTTCTAAAACACCACTTACAGACGCTTCCATTGGATGGTACGAAGAAATAAAGGATTATAGATATTCAAAAGTACAAGGCAGAAGTACTGGACCAGTTGTCGGACACTATACACAAATGGTATGGAAAAATACTACACATGTAGGCATCGCATCAGCAATATCTAAAACTGGAGTGGTTTATGTGGTTGCTAGATATTACCCTGCTGGCAATTACATTGGAGAGTATCCTTATTAATTTAATCGGTGCAAGGACCATCAGCATAGGCAATTACACCATTTCCATTAAATGCTACACATTCGTTTGGGTAGGTAATTCCATCACATCCACATACGGGCTCATAAATTTCTAGGCAGACAATATTTAAATCAATTAGTGTTTCATCAACACACATATTAGGAATTTCATCATCATCTTCAGAACAGCTGAATGCAATTAGTATTAAGAACAGAATTAGTAAATTTTTTTTAATCATTTACAATTGCTGGGTTTATTTCTGAGTTACTTTTAAGTATAACGTAAGTTGAAATAGCATAATATGCATCACCGCCATTACCATCACTTGTCCAATCTTCCAATTCATATTCATAGGAAATAGTGGACCCACCAAAACTTAGATCAAGGTTATTGGTTCTAACCGGAACTTGCATTCCTGGGCACCAGCCAGCTCTATCAGGTTGCCAATTTCCAGGATTTTGATTACTAACGGGATTTGACGCACAACCAATAGGCCCCATATAATGCTCAAAAGCTTGGGTATTGTTAATTTTAATATTATGTGATCTGAAACACCATTCAGCACATGGTCTTCCATCACTATCATAAGGTGTAGCATGACCCCACCCAGAAATGATAGTCCTAAATTCAATTTCTTCTGCCTCACTCGGAATTTGAATGGATTTATCAAGATCTATATTATGGCTGACCCCATAGGGAATACCGCTAATTGAGTTTGAATGTAAATTAAAAATTTCTGACACTGCGTAATTTTGATAATCTGGCGTTCCTACTATATAATCAAAATCTATACTAACAATATCAGCCTTTTGAGTCCAATTCTCGATATATATCCTTAGTTCAACTGAACCACTTAAGAGGGATTTAAAATCTGTAACATCAAATTCAAGCCCTCGAGCTAGTTGTTGTGTGCCAACCCAATATGGTGTAATATATCTCGCAATTTCGTACCAATTTCCTGTAGAAGGGTCTTTTACTTTAACATTGGCAAAACGATCCCAATCATCACATCCTGTTGAAGGGCAATCAATTTGCAAATACATTTTAATTTGTTCAATATTTGTTAAATCATCATGTAGCATAAAATTTTGGTTGGCAGATTGACTAAAACCACCACCAAAACCAAGAGCTTGATCCTGAAAAGCTTGATAGTTATGAACTAAAGGAATACCAAGACCAAAAAGATTTATATTGATATTACTATTTATTTCAGATGATGAAATAACTAATGTTGAATAGTAAGAGGTTGCATCAGATGGCTCAAATCTAACATAAATCTGATTTGTGATTTCAGGAATAAATGAAACTGAGCTATCAAAGTATTGGTTGTCAATTGAGACAGAATAACCACTCGGTGCATCAATACTAACTTCAGATAAAATATTTTCAGTACTTAATATAAAAAGCTCAGAAACAGAAGAAGTAGTTACCATTGTGTTATCAAAAGAAATTGAACTAACACTCGCTGACATTGAAGGAGTTAGATTGTTAACTGGACTTCCACTTTCATTTTCATCCGAACCGCATGAAAATAAAATTAGATTAGCTATAAATAAAATTTGCAAAAATGTTTTCATAATTGCAATATACAAAGGATTTACATAATTTTAAGGGGTGTAAAATCATATTGTGTTTAGATCTCTAATATTTTTTGTTTTTTTATTTTCTTTTTTTCTCTCCAATGCTAATGGAGAACAAAAAACAAATGACTTACTGCAGCTGAAACTTTACAAACAAAAAACTTTTGAAAAAAATATAAACATCTATTTTGAGAAGGATAAGAACCAATCTAGTAGTACCAATGATTTATTTTTGCTTATTGAAAAAATCAAAAAGCTAAATCATATTTCTCTTAAAACTAGTAAACTAATCAAGAATGCAAATGATTTAAAAATTAGTTTTTCTAGTAGCTATTTGTATGTTAAATATACTTTAGATTAGACCAATTAGTTCATTGAACTGATAATTCT
>CACLCL010000002.1 GCA_902605445.1 uncultured Bacteroidota bacterium
CTGACAAAGAATCGTTTTGTTACAATGGAATCTTCAAAACGATTCATAAAGAAATTTTAAAATCTAAAGAGAATTTAAAAGTAATTGACTTATACAGAGATAGCTTTACAAGACCCAGAACAAAAGTAATTGAAAAGTACAAAGAATTAGTGCTATGGAGTAACAGAATGTATATAATATCTCCTGTATGGTGGTTTAGACTAACACCAAGAATGGAAGTTTTCTTTGATGAGGTGTTAACACCTGGTTTCGCATACAAATTTGTTAATATTACAAAAACATATGCTTATCCAAAACCCTTTCTAAAAGATAAAATCGTTAGGACATATATTACTCACGGTGCTCCTGCATTACCAGTAAAAACTCTCTACTTTAACTCTGTAAAACTTAGATTAGTAATGGGGGTTTACAGTTTTGTTTTTGGTTGGAAACTTTCATTGTGGTTTAAGACTAAACAATTTTGGTCTGTTCCTTTTGTTAGTCACAAAAAGAGAGAAAAATATTTAAAAGTTGTTCAAAATGATACCAAGAGAGATTTAAGAAAGAGGTTTTTTTCCAGAAAATTTGAACCAGCACTAAATTCAAAATAAATGCTAAAAAGATTTAACACAAATGACTATTTAGTTAGGATACCTCTTTTTATAATATTTTTTTGGTTTGGTATTCTCAAGGTTTTAGATTTATCTCCAGCTACTGAACTGATAATTGATACAGTATTTTGGATGCCATTTCTTCAGCCAGAAACATGGACAATTATTATTGGATATTGGGAAATGGCTATTGGATTGTGTTTTCTAAACAAAAAAACAACTCTTATTGCTGTTGTTTTAATGTTCTTACAAATGACAGGAACTTTTTTACCCCTAGTCATTTTGCCTGAAATTACTTTTCAAGATTCTAACCCATTTTTACCCACTCTTGAAGGTCAGTATATAATCAAAAATATTATCATAATAACTGCAGCTCTGATAATAGGAAGGAGCTACCTAAAATTTAAATTAAAATGAAAAAAATTATTGAAGTCTATTATCCCGTAATTTTAGCTTTTATTTGCATGATTTATTCAATTGGGCTTGGGATAAGCGGCAACACAGCAGAAGCCCAATACACCGCGCATTGGCCCGGAACCATTCTCTTATTTGCAATTGCTATTCGTCAAAGAAGAAAAGACAACAATTCAAAAAAATAGATTATGTTAAGTCCACTAATGTTTATCATCGGTTTTGTTATATTTCTTCTCTACATGTCAGGGCTCCTATGGATGATAAAAAAATCTCATGACGATCAAAGAAAAAAAAGAGAAAGAGATTCCGGTATAAAAGGTGTTGATGAAAATGATTATGACGGCGGAGGAAATTGGGGTAGATTTGACAATAAATAGTTTTGTAAATACTTTTTTAATTTTTTAATTTTTTTTTAAATTGTAGTATAATTTATCAAAAATGAAAAAAATTTTTCCTTTACTTTTATTTGCTTTTTTTACAACAAATTTTTTCTCTCAGGATTACGCTGAAAACTCCAATCATGGTGATTGGAGATATTATTATGGTGATGATTATTTCTTCTTTTACAATAATAATGGAGAGGGCGTTGAAAACTATAAGTCAATTCCAGATTTAACTATCATGTTTGAAAAGAATGAAGAAGGCACAATTAGTGTTAGGTTAGATGCAGCAGTCGTATATGTTTATGATGATAGTGGTAACGACAAAAACTATGTTGAAGTTGATATCATAATTGATAATGGGGAGATGGTCTCCTTCAACGGAAAAATTTATGATGTAACTGATGAGGAAACTCGAATATATTTGTCAAGCCCAAAGAATGGGCCACGATTTGTAAATTTATTTGAGGATATGAAAAGTGGTAAAAATATTTTTATAAGAACAACTGGGGCTAAAGATCCAATAGTATTTAAGTATAGTCTTTCCGGTTTCTCTTCAGGATATACTAAGCTAGTCAATGGATGGTCTGATTGGGTTGATAATAATCAAAATCCTTTTGATTCTAAAAATCCCTTTAGAAATTAAAAACAGGGGCTTTTTGTAACTTTTCTATATTGAATTTCCCAGCACTTTTTCGAGTTTATATAACTTTTAACCAATAGATTATTACTCAAAATTTCAAATCTGATTTCAATTTTAGCTGATTGTTGAGTGGATCTAGCACTTATTATATTTTTTCTTCTTGACAAAGTTGTAAATAGTTCTAATTTGCCACTTTGTTTATCGTCACAAATAGTGATACTTAAATCAGAGTTATTTATTGATATCCCTTTTACTTCATCAGTAATAACAAAATCATCTTCATTTGTAGAATAATTAACTTTATCCAGCCTCCAATGCGAAAACTTACCACTTGATTTGTATTTATCATTGTAATTTACAGAAAGAAAATCAACCGAATCTCTTAATCTAATCTGGTCATTCATTAAAACAAAATTTATATTCTCCAACGAATCTACTTCGAAGCGAAATCTAACCAGCAAATTGTTCAGGCTATCGAGTAATAATTTTTGATAATTCTCAGAATTAACTAAGTCATCATTTTTATCATTTAACAAGTTGATTAAAGAGTCTCTTTTTTTGTCATTTACAAACTGTATTGTTTTTAATGAATCAACTGTTTTATTATGAGAATTGGAATTGTATTTAATTTCATTTTTGAGAACATTTGTTCTTTTGATAAGTGAATCGTTTTTAATTTTTTGATCTATTAAACTATCATGAGTTGATTTGTAAAAAATCCTCAATTCCTTTTTACTCATTTTAGTATAATCCTGTGAAAAGGAGAATGTGCTAATCAAAAAAAAAGTCAGAAATATTTTTTTCATAAAAAAAGGAAAATTAACCTTTCTTTTTTGGCTTTATAATTGGAATATTTGATACTGAAAACATTTTCCATTTCTTATCAACTAATTTATACATGTACAAGCCTCTTCCTTTGTAAATGCGTCTGTAATTACTATCAAATCTTGAATATGTTGCATCAAAAAGAACCAATTCCTTAGATAACCAAACTATTCTAGATTTATCTAGCATACTATATTTATAATCATTTTGAAGATTATTTCTTAAATACTTATAAACCTTTACTAATTCATCCTCATTTTTAATTACCATGGGCTCGCCAAATAATGAAAATGTTACAGGATATGTAAAAAAACTTACAATCTTATCATAATCAGCATACTCAAATGACTTACTATATTTTTGCCAATTATTTATGATTGTTTTTTCTACTAATGCTTTCTTTTTGTAAATAGTTTTTTTATTATTTTTCTGTGAAAATGAATTAAAAGATAATAATATTAAAACCGCAATAAGAAACTTCTTCATAATTTAAAATTTATTAAAAACATATTCGATAACTGTAAGAATCAATTTCCATAGTTTCCAAGTCTAAGAAATAATATGAATCACCTATAACTTTTATTTTAGTCATTCTTTCATCATCTGATTCTGCCTCATAAAAATCACCTTCAGCATAATACTCATCACCAAAATTTATTGTCATAATATTTTGATAATTATCATACTCCATTGAAACTATTTGAAAGGAACTTTCATAAAAATTCATCCAATATTTACCATCACTTCTAACAAAGGACACTGATGATGAATCATTTTCCGAATAACAACTACCAGTTGTTAAAACACCACCAACCCAATCATCTCTGTCTAGAAAAGATATATTCTGATCTCTGTATATACCTAACTGATAATTAAGCTGGTTAGTGACGCTCATAATACTATCCGATAGAGCTACAATCATCTCATTTAATCCAAGATTAGCATCAGATAATCTAGTACGTTCGTCTTTTACATTTTCAATTTCAAGATTTAATTCATCAATTATTGTTTCCAAGGAATTTATTGTCGATAATCTTTCACGATTAGATTTTTCAGAAACCGATAAATCATCTGTCAAATTTCTATTAATATCCTTCAAATTTCTATTTACGGTGAATAGTGAGTCAATAGTGTTGAGTTTTTTTTGGTGTTCAATTCTAAGCTCTTTTTTATTCATCTTCATATAATCTTGTGAAAATGAAAAGAAAAAAGAAAAACAAAATATTGTAAAAAATATTTTTTTCATATGCATTTGTTTTCGTGAAATTAAAAAAAAATATATTTTTGCAGGTCTTTTTATGAAACTTTATATTAAATATTCTGATCAATTTGGAGTTACTGCAAATGTTCTTTGTATGCTACACTGTTTACTTACTCCATTTTTATTTGTTTTTCAAGCCAAAACTGCAACCTACTTTTCAGAAATTACTTTTTTTTGGGGTTTTTTGAATTATTTTTTATTAGCTATTTCATTCATAGCGGTTTATCAATCTGCTAAAAAAACTACAAATAATATTGTAAAGTATATGTTAATTACGACTTGGATGTGCTTAAGCTTTTTGATAATAAACGAAGGATTTGAACTATACCATCTCCCAGAAGCCTTAACATATGCAGCGGCTTCAACACTCGCATTCACTCACATTTACAATCTCAAATATTGTAATTGCAAAGATGAGGAGTGCTGCGTTAAAAAGTAAAATTAGTTTTTAATTATTTTTTCTATTGTTAGGTTAGTTCCATCATCCAACATAATAATATACATTCCCTTATCCAAAGAACTAATATTAAGTCTGTCATCCATTTTATTTATAAAAACCTTTTTTCCATTCAAATCAAAAATGCTCACATCTATATCATGATTGTTATCAATGAAAATATAATCAGAACTCGGGTTTGGATATATTCGAAAGGTTTTTGGAAGCTTATTTTGAGTACTTAGAGGATAGCCAAAAGAAACATTATCAAAATAATACACAACGTCTTCATTGCCAATATTACCGAAATTAAAAAATAACGATGCTAAATCAAATATGTAATCAAAGTTCAGTTCTGCTGTTCCAGCAGCTTGGTTTGAAAAATCAAATTCTATTGTTTCCCATTGACCTGAAACTGTTGTATATGAGTCGGTTTCAACTGAATGAGAAGGATTATTTGAGTCTTCAATTTTTAATCTTATTGGTATTCCAATCTCATCTGTTCCCGAAACATAAACATGCACATACATTTTTGTTTCTGTTTCAGAAACAGGAATATCATTAAGAAAGCCAGCAGCGGTTCCTATTGTCACACCTGCCCAGCTTTCAGCATTTGAATTTTTTTCTACACGAGCATAATTACCATCAATTGTTTCCAAAATTGTTGATGGACCATTACCCCCAAAGTCTGTTAATACGTAATATACACTTGAATCCTCAAACGTAACCGGTAGATCCATTTGCGATAATCCATTACTAGGGTCAGATTGAAATATGTCATCAAAATAAAAAGTAGAGTCTAAAGTACCATCTCCTATATTACCAAAATCAAACATTAAAACTAATTTTCTGTATGTGTTTGGGGGTTCTCCTGAAAAATCCCAGCTCAAAATTTCCCACTCATTTGTTTTTGTCGTAAAAGCATCTCTTTCAGTTGCTGGTTCGGACGGAAATTCGCCTTGATCTCCCTCAATTTTAAATTTTACTAATAATCCAGGATGTGGGGATAAAACCCTCATATTGATTGTAGTATTTTCAGAAAAATCTAAATAATCGTCAAGCTCAATATAACTTCCTGCCCATATATCACCACCATCTCTGATAATGACACCTACATATTCACTTGGGTTATCATTGTCGATTTGTGGGTTGTACACTACATAGCCCGAACCACCATTAAAATGAACAAAATCATGATTTTCAATTTGATTGTTTTCAAAATCAATGGGTAAAGAAATCTGAGAATTCAAAGCTAGTGGAAGTAAAAATAAATGTAAAAATCGTTTCATGATTAGTAAAATTAATATTTAATTTTTAGTGATAATATGAGTTGTTGTGTTAATTTCATCTTTCAGAACAAGTATGTAATTACCTTTTTCCAAACAGCTAATATCAATTTTATCCGTTATTAATTCATTAATAACCTCTTTTCCTGAAAGGTCAAAAATAACAGCTTTAAAATTTTTGCTGTGATTTAAATAAATGTGTGTAGAAGAAGGGTTTGGAAAAAATTTAAGATTTGAGGGATTAAGGTTGTTTACATTTAAATTTGCAGCTAATAAATATTCTAATGCATCATTGGCCATTTCTTGAGCATTATGTCCAACATTAGGCACAGTATATAATTCCCAGTTAAAAAAAATATTAATCTCTTCAGCGAAAGACATACTGTAAATATAAAAATAGTTACCTCTATCAAATCTATTTAACCCTTGTTGATTATCTAAGACATTATTATGTCTAAGACCTGCTGAATTGGGATCATTATCATTTTCACCCAAGTGTACAATCAATTTATTAGAAAATATATTTATTAAGTCTGACTCATAAATTTCACTATTATCAATTCCATAAGGAAAACTTATTCCATATTCGGGGACGGTATACCATCCTGCATTTGAACAAACGGCAATTTCAACACGGCTCTCTGGAAGAAACATTAATAATCTGTGCAAAAATTGAGCACCTCCAGAGTGTCCCCAAGCTTTATATCCCGTTTGTGTTCCATTAATATCATTCACTATTAAATCGAACAAGGGATCTATAACCGAAAAAGTCCATTCATTTTCGGGGTTTCTAGTTTGTGGTGTTGGATTATCACCGTCGACATACACATTTCCCATAAGATAATCATCCCCTAAACCAGGGTAATAATCATCAGAAAATTGGGGGGCAATAACGATAAAATTATTATCATTTGCCATATCAATCCAAAAGTCACGATAATCGTCAGCATTACGTGAAGCACCATGGAAAGAAAATAATATTGGCATTGTTGTTATGTCACCTGAAGGAATATGAAAATAAACTTCAATTGGTTTATCATCAAGCGGGCTTTCAGGGATAAATGTAAAATTTCCTGTTGTGTTTGGACTTAAATTTTGAGAATTTATAACTGAAAAATAAAACATCAGTAGCAAAAAAAAATATAATTCTTTTTTCATTGTTTCTTATTTTTTTTAAAAAAATCAATTATAAGTTTCGTGTCTCTTGTTCTCCATCTGTGACCATCATTATGTGTAAACCAAACTAAATTACCTTTTCTGCTTTTGTAATATTCGGTTAGAATATTATCATTCCAGTATCCAATATATTTAGCTTTTTTTTCTTTAATTATATGATTAACTAATTTTTTTTGTCTTGAAAAACTGTATTCTTTTTTGCCAGAAGTGTGAAAAATTGGGATTGAGGGGAGGTTCATTTCAGTAATATTTTCAAGACCTACGTTTGCAGTAATTGCAGGTGCTGCCGCTGCAAAAACCTTAGGCCTTAATTGTATTAATATATATGTGAATGTGCCACCATTTGAAGATCCTGTACAATAAATCCTCTTATCATCAATTGGAAAAGTATTTAAAAAATAACTATACATAAAATCAAAAAACTTAACGTCTCTATTCTCATAATCTCCAATTTTGAATTGCCAACCTGTTTTTTCTGCATTAATATCCCAGGGTGATTTTGAATTAACTCCTTGAGGAAAAACAACTATTGCCTCCTTCCAAAACTTATGTACTGGAAATCTTTTTATAAATCTTTCAGCACTTCCACCGTGTCCGTGCCATACAAAAATTAACGGGGCATTTTTTAAAAACTGCTTTTCAGGTACATATACTATTGCACTTCTTTCAATCCCATTAACCTTCCAGAATTTTAATGAGATATTTTTATCAAAATAACTATCATCAATATTTTGGTGTTGCGCAGAGGAAAGAAGTGGGATAAATAGTAATAGAATTAGCTTTTTCATTGGAGGAGAAAGTTAATAAAAAAGCTGGAATTGAGCCAATGCCGAGAATTGAACTCGGGACCTCTTCCTTACCAAGTAAAAACCCTAAATGATCAATAGGAAAAGGTTAGACTATAATTGTTGAGTTTCTTAACTATTTATAAAAGTGTCAATTTATAATATTAAAAAATATTATTATATTTGAGTATTATTAATCGATCGACTTGAACATCAATGCTATAGAGCGAGTTCTAACAAGATCACTAAAACAATTAAAATGAATAATACACACTCTTCGAGTGACGATCACATCGTTGCTCTTCAATTCAAAACAATCAGAAACATTTCATCAAAAAGAGACTCCTTCAAGGGAAGGAAAATTCTTGTTGGTTTAGTAGACACCACTGAATTACTAAAGCTTGGTAAAGACTCTGGTGACGGTAAATTAACCACTAATGTTGCTGATAAAAAAGCTAATGTTAGAGATGCTGTTGTAGCAAAAAAAGGAAAAATGATTTCGGTAAAGACAGGAGTCACTAAAGAAATCTACAGTAGTCTTGAAAACGAACCTGATATTTTCCATTTCCTTAATAACGGAATCACTATTCTGTGTGATAGAAGTGAGGAAAATAAGGAAAAACCTGGTTATTTATCTCTGAAAAATCCAAGTATTGCTAATGGTGGTCATACCCACGATGTAATTAGAGCTTTTCACCATAATCATCCTGCATCCAACGATGCACTTTGTAAAGTTGAAGTTATATATGTTGACATAAAGCATAAAGAAAATCAGGATTTAGATGATGAAATTTCAATTGCTAGAAACACCCAAAAGAAAGTAGCTGATGTAAGTATTGCTGGTAAAAGAGGTATTTTAGATGATCTTCATTGGCTTAATAATCAGGATATTGGGAGATCAGAAACTGATAAACATAAATTTGACCCACTAAAACTTCTTCAAGTTACCTTTTTATTGTGTCCAGATTCTATGTGGAATAAGTGGGAAGATAGAAACCTAAACAGAGCATCAGTATACAGTGCAAAAAGTAGCTGTTTAAAAACATACAGAAAATTTCATAATGATAACTTGGAGGCTAAGAAGTTTATTGATAAGGTCAGTTCAGAAGCTTTAAAATTATATTTTGAGTTTCAAAGAACAGATATAATTAAAGGAATGTTTAAACAAATCAAAAGTGACTCTTACACAGACCTTGGTGATGGCAAGTATCGACTAAAAGATGGATGGATTCTACCAATAATCTCTGCTTTATCACACTTTTTGGATACCAAAACCTTCAAGGTAAATATGCCAAGTGAGAAACTATTGCGTGGAATTATTGCTAGTATTTATGAAAGCGGGTATGAAAATGAGAAAAATGTTCAGTTACTAGGAAAAAATTCTCAATCTTATACACAAGTTCTTAGATTACTTCAATCTGAATTTGATCTTGAGTCGCTAGGCAAACAAACGTTTAAGTAAAATTTAGTAAGGAAATCAAGTAATTCCCGAGAATTCAACTCGGGAGTTCTTCCTTACCAAAGAAGATATAAGAATATAAATCAAAATATTTATGAGGAAAAGGTCAGCAGGCACTTATTTAGCGCTCTTTAGTTACTGAGTGAATTTCTCTTATTAATAAAACACTCAATAGCCTGTAGTTTTCCCACCTCCCACTCTCTCCAGCTGTACTCTCTTTCAACGTGAGGAAACATCATCAAACCACATTCTCAATGTTGAATATCTAAAGTGTGGAATAGCTCGTGAAACATTATATATGCCCTTTTCGAGGGAGATGCATTATTCATTTCTATTACAGATAGGACCTAACATTTTTTCATATTCAGGGTTTCCTAGTTCAGCAGCTTTCTTGACATCTGCACACGCCCCTGAAACGTCATTAATTGTTGCTTTTGCAACTCCTCTAACTCCAAAAGCGTACGGAAGATTTGGTTTTAGTTCAATAGCCTTGTTACAATCAAAAATTGCCTCATAAGTTTTTTTAATAAATATTTTAGCTTCAGCAATTCTCACATATATATTATATGCTTTTGGGTTACTAGGATAATATTCTAACCCTTTTTCTAAATCTTTTATACCCCCTTCTCTATTGCCTAATTTTATTCTGATGTCTCCACGTTTAAGATATACGTTTGGATTAGCATATTCTTCACCATTTTTTTCATATAATTCAATTGCTTTTGAGTAATCTTTTTCAGCTTGAATATTGTCACCATCAGAAACCTTGGTGTCTGCCTGGGACTCATAATACTCACCTGGTAGCTCTTTGCCACTCTCTTTTCTAGCAAAGGCTATCAATTCGTTTCTTAAAAAATCAGAAAGTTTTCTAACATTTTCAGGAAAATCTGATATATTACTTAAAGGTATATCTTCTAAGTCTTTAGGGAATATTTGAATTCTTCTAATAGCATCTGCAGTATTTGGAACCTGTTGTGCTCTCGGAAATTTTTCTAAAAATTCATCTAATTTTGCGTCAGGAACATTATATGTTCTATAGTCATATTCCCATCGTGTCAAATCTGTTCTAATAACACCATTTTCATCAAATTTAGGTTCGGGTTTCATCCACTCTTTTGGCTCCCAAAAGCTTTCCATCTCTTCATCATAATCTGGAGTATTTGATGTTTCAAAATGAATTTGCCATAGAAGTCCTACAAATCTGTCTATTTGATTTATATCCCCAAAATTATATGATTCAGTAATATTTAAATCTCGATATATTTTTTGATTATTTATTTTATTAATTTTTAAAAAATTGACAATTTTTTCTTTAGTTATTATTTCAGAAAAAAACGACATTATAATTTTATAATTAATTCCTTTTGAAGATACGTCTATGTGTCTAATACCTCTCCGGTCCCAAATTAATTGGGCAACAAAATTATAATGGTCTTTAACTTTTGAGTAAGGATAAATAAAGTTACTTTCTGGCGAATAGTCTGGTTGATCTGAGTAATAAAACTCTTTACCTCCCTTTTTTAATTCAAATCTGGAACTAATGCTCAAACCACTCATCATAAATTTTGGGTCATCATAAAAGATGTCCTGTTGTCTTGATAGTTCTTTTTGCAATGATTCAATCGACATAACCTGTGACATTGAGCTCAGTGAAACCAGTAGCGTAACCGTAAGTATTAGGTATCTCATAGTTTTAGTTGATTATTATATCTACAAGTTAGTGAAAAAGTTATATATATTTTAGGTATATGTCTTGGCAAGAGGACTATCCAAAACGTCAGTTTACATTTGACCTAAATTTGACCTTTACTTAAGAAAAAGATAGTTGAAAATGGCTATTAACAGATGAGCCAATGCCGAGAATTGAACTCGGGACCTCTTCCTTACCAAGGAAGCGCTCTACCACTGAGCTACACCGGCTAGTGATTTTTTTGAGCGGGAGACCGGGTTCGAACCGGCGACATTCAGCTTGGAAGGCTGACGCTCTACCAACTGAGCTACTCCCGCATTTTTGTGGGGAGAGCAGGATTCGAACCTGCGAAGGTAAAAACCAACAGATTTACAGTCTGTCCTCGTTGGCCGCTTGAGTATCTCCCCGAATTAAATATTTTAAAGAACTGAGCCGATGGAGGGACTCGAACCCACGACCTGCTGATTACAAATCAGCTGCTCTAGCCAGCTGAGCTACATCGGCTTATTTTTACAATAACCTCTGTAAAAATGGATAGCAAATGTAAATATTTATTTCCTCAATCAAAACAAAAAATATTCTTTTTTGATTAATCAGTTTTTACTCTTACTTCTGGGATGAGACTTTTTGAAAATTTTTTTTACTTCTTCAATCGATCGGTTTGTGTAAACCTGGGTTGCAGCTAGGCTAGAATGGCCTAACAAGTCTTTTACAGAATTTAAATCTGCACCATTGTTTAATAGATGGGTAGCAAAAGAATGCCTTAGAATATGTGGACTTTTTTTGACTTTTGAGGAGAACAATTCAAAATATTTTTTGGTTATTCTATAAACCAATTTATCGTACATTTTTTTTCCACTAATTGTTAAAAACAAATAATCCTCATCAATTATATTTTCTATTTTTTTTCTAAATTCTAAATAAGTGTAAATTAATTGAATTGACGAGTCAATTAAGGGTATAAATCTTTCCTTATTTCTTTTTCCAAGGACCTTTATTGTTTTATTGGAAAAATCAATGTTATTTATTTTTAAACCTATCAGTTCCTGCCTTCTGACTCCAGTACTGTAAAGCATTTCTAATATTAGAAAATCTCTATATCCTTCAAAGTTCTTATCAAAATTGCTTGGATTTAGTGTTTCTGATATTTCAGATTCTGAAAAAGGAAGTTGGATTGTTGATTTAGTTTTTAAAGCTTTGTGTCGTTGTAATGGGTTACTTTTAATTGCTTGAATCTTCATTAAAAATTTATAGTATGTATTTAAACTTGATATCTTTCTGTTGACAGTGGCATTTGAAATACCAGCATTCACAAGCTCCACTATCCATGCTCTAATGTGTGTATAATCTGCTTTATCTATATAAATTATCTCAAAAGCTTTTTTACAAAATTTTTTAAATGAATTTAAATCATTTTCGTAGGCAATAATTGTCTTGGGCGAATATTTTCTTTCAAGAGATAGATATTCAAAAAAAGGATTAAAACTCATAGCTTCTGTAATACTGCAATAAGTTAAATTAAAATCTGAAAAAAACAGAGAAATTATATACTTTCTTTGTCTTTAAGTCTTTGAATATGTTGAGCTCTTTGAACAACAGCTCTTTTTTTAATGGATGGCTTGATAAACTCTTTTCTAGTTTGTAGTGACTTTTTTGTACCAGTTTTATCAAATTTTCTTTTAAAACGTTTTAGCGCTCTATCAATATTTTCTCCATCTTTTACAGGTATTATTAGCATATTACAAACCTCCTTTCTTTAGAATTTGATGCAAATATAGTATAAAATTTATGTTTCTGGTGAAGTAAATAAAAAAATTATTTATTTATCGCTTTAAGATATTTTTTCAACTGTTCTTTAACAATTGGGAATAAGAAATATAAACCTATCATATTTGGGAAAACCATAGCAAATATCATAGCGTCTGAAAATGCCCAAATAGAATTCATACTCGCAGCAGCACCAATTACAACAAAAATTAAAAATAAAATCTTGTAAGTAAGGTCAGCAACTTTACCTCTTCCAAATAGAAATTTCCAGGACTGCAAACCGTAATATGACCAAGATATCATTGTTGATACTGCAAATAATACGATTGCAATAGTTAAAAATATGCTCGAGTAAGGAATAAACTCTGCAAAAGCACGCTGAGTTATTTCAGGGCCTTCAAAAGCAACACCGTTAATATAAATTTCTCCAAGACCATTACCACCGTATTCAAAATATCCTCCAAAATTAAATATGATTATAACTAAAGCAGTCATTGTACAAATTACTACAGTGTCAATAAATGGCTCCAATAATGCTACTAATCCCTCAGAAGCTGAATATTTTGTCTTAACTGCCGAGTGAGCAATTGATGCAGAACCAGCCCCTGCTTCATTAGAAAAAGCGGCTCTTTGAAAACCTATCATTAATACCCCTATAATACCACCGACTCCAATAGCAGTAGGATTAAAAGCTTCATTGATAATTAAAGTTACGGCATCATCAATAGAAGAAAAGTTTATAGCTAGTATATATACACAAGCCAAGACATATAATAAAGCCATAAAAGGAACAACCCTCTCGGTAACTGATGCAATTCTTTTAATCCCACCAATAATAATTAATCCAACTATCCCGGCCATAATTAAACCAATAATTGCACCAGCACTGGTACTTTCTAGACCTAAAAGTTGTTTAATCGCAAGAGTTGCGGTGTTTGACTGTGCTGCATTTCCACCACCAAAAGATCCTCCAATACAAAATATTGCAAACAATGATGCAGCTACAGTACCTAGTGTCTTAAAACCTTTAGATTTTAGTCCTTTGCTGATATAATACATTGGACCACCATAAACTACTCCATTATCATCAACATCTCTAAAATGAACCCCTAACGTACATTCAACAAATTTAGTTGACATACCTAGTAATCCACAAACAATCATCCAGAAAGTTGCACCAGGTCCTCCAAGTGCTATTGCCAATGCAACACCTGCTATATTACCATTTCCAACAGTTCCAGAAACCGCAGTTGCTAAAGCTTGAAAATGAGAGACTTCACCATCTTTTGAATCTGTTTTTTCTAATTTATCGTACTTTCCCCTTACAACATTGATAGCAGTCCATAAATATCTAACATTGGGGAATACAAAATAAATGGTAAAAAATGCTGCACTACCAACAAGAAGATATATAACAAATGGATAATCCCCTAAGGGGTAAAAAACATACTTACTTGCAATGTCAGAAATTGGCTGAAAAGCTTCATCAATTCTCTGATCTAATCCTTTTTCTTGAGCAAAAATATTTGTCGGTATTAAAAACGAAATAAATAGTATAATAGAATTTTTCATGTTGTATTTAAATGGAACCTACAATATGAGAAAAAAAATAAGTATATGAAAATTTTTCATAAGTAACCCTTTGCTTTCATCCAATCATCATTGTATATTTTTTTTAAATAACGACTACCATGATCATGAAAAAGAACAACAACAATATCATTTTCATTAAATTTTTCCCTAAGCTGAAGTACTCCTTTTATCGCAGCACCAGCAGAATTACCCAAAAACATTCCCTCATCTTTTAGTAGTTTTCTGCAAAAAATAGCAGCATCCTTATCAGTTACTTTTGTAAATCCATCTATCAACTCAAAATCAACATTTTTAGGTAACATGTCCTCACCAATACCTTCAGTATCATAAGGATAAATCTCATTTTTATCAAAAATTTTGGTCTCATGATATTTTTTCAGAACTGATCCGTAAGCATCAACACCCCAAATTTTTACATCAGGGTTTTTTTCTTTTAAAAACCTGCCTACTCCAGAAATGGTTCCTCCGGTACCAACACCTACAACAAAATGAGTTACTTTTCCTTCGGTTTGATCCCATATTTCTGGACCAGTTGACTCATAATGCGCCAAAGAATTACTTGGATTATCATATTGGTTTACATACCATGAATTTTCGACTTCTTCAGACATTCTTTTTGAAACTGAGTAATATGACTTTGGGTCTTCTGGCTCTACATTAGTAGGGCATACGATCACTTTAGCACCATAAGCTTTGAGAACATCAATTTTTTCTGAGGATTGCTTATCAGAAGTAACAAAAATACATTTATATCCACGCGCAATTCCAGCAAGTGCTAACCCAAGGCCAGTATTTCCAGATGTTCCCTCTATAATTGTTCCACCAGGTTTTAGTAAACCATTCCTTTCAGCGTCTAATACCATTTTAATTCCAATTCTATCTTTAACAGAATTTCCTGGGTTGAATGTTTCATATTTTGCGTACACAGGGCAAGGAAAATCATCTACGATTTTATTTAATTTAACCATTGGAGTGTTACCAATTGTTTCAGAAATGTTGTTAAAAAAATTCATTCAAACAATTATTTCACAAATATAAATTATTACTGTAAGAAATCTATTCAAATTTTATAGAATCCTTTGGGTTAATTTTTGACACTATCATGCTTGGCAAAATCAAAGACAAGATGCATGTCAAAATGACCAAAGCATTAATAATCAAAAAATGATGAAATTCTATATTTACTGGCACACTTTTTACAAAATAGATTGTACTATCAAGCTTAATAACTTTAAAAAAATGCTGTACAAAAATTAAAACTAATGCAACTATATTACCAATGAAAAGACCTCTTGTCAAAAGAATGAAGGTATTTAAAATAAAATATTTTCTAATCAAAACGTTTCTAGCACCCAGAGCTTTAAACAAGCCAACCATTTTTGTTCGTTCAAGAACCAAAATAAGTAAAATTGAAATAATATTTATAGATGAAATAATGACAATAATAGAGAAGATCAATAAAATATTTTTATCAAATAATTTTATCCATTCAAAAATTGAAAAGTATTTGCTATTAATATTTACTACATCATAATCTGATGGAGAATTTGAGTATATTTCTGTGCTTACATTATCAATATATTTAAACTCATCCAAATGAATTTCCAAATGACCAATTGATTCTGAATCCCATTTATTTATTCTTATTAAATGGTCTATGTCACCAAAAATATATTTGGAATCTAAATCATCAAAACCTGTTGAGTATATTCCTGAAACTTCTAATTGAATGAGTGAAGGGTTACTATTTTCCCTTGAAAATATCATTTGTATTCTGTCATTTATATCCAACTTCAATTTGTTAGCAATTATCTTGGGGATCAAAATTTCATTTGAAAAAGTAGAATCATTAATATTTGGAACCCTACCCTCAAGAACGTATTTTTCAATACCGGACCAATTATAACTATGGTTAACACCCTTAAAATAGCAACCATGAAAATCAGTTTTAGTTCTTACTATACCAAAACTGGAAATTATTTTTTCAATCCTATTTACTGAAGGAATATCTATCGTTGCATCTATAAATACATCACTTGGTGAAATTGGATTTTTTGAATTTTGATTAATGTTATTATTAAAAGATTGAACAGTGATATGACCCTCAAGTGTAGAGATTTTTTCCTTTATTTCTTTTTGCATTCCATTTCCGATTGCAAAGGTTAATATCATAAACACTAAACCCAAAGAAATTGTTCCAATACCAATTTTTATAATTGGACTTGAAATGGTATTTTTATGATTCCTAGAATTAATAATTTTTTTTGTTAAAAAATGTTCAAAATTCAAAATCAGTATTATTTATTTTTTTTATTCTATTTAACAGTCCTTTTATGTAGCTGCCAAAACAGTTTATTAGATTCTAAAACTAACGTTATTGTTGGTGCAAACCAAATTTACAAATATGAAAGGTTGATTAAAAATAAAAATATTGGAATCATTGCAAACCATACCTCAGTAATTTTTAAAGAAAACAATAGTTACACCCATTTAATTGACAGCCTATTAAGTCTTAATTTCAAGATAAAGAAAATTTTTGCTCCTGAGCATGGATTCAGAGGTTCCGAGCCCAATGGTGCTGATATAAAAGATGAAGTTGATATTAAAACAGGAATCGAAATTATATCCTTACATGGCAAAAACAGAGATTATGGTAAAATTGATGACAATGACTTGTCAAACATCGATATTCTGATTTTTGATATTCAAGATGTTGGTGTGCGATTTTATACTCATATATCAGTCCTTCATTATGCGATGGAAGCCTCTGCAAGGAATAGTATACCATTGATAGTACTAGATCGACCAAATCCAAATGCACACTATATTGATGGGCCTGTGCTTAATCTAAAAAATAAAAGTTTTGTAGGAATGCATGAGGTACCAATAGTTTATGGTTTGACCATTGGAGAATATGCTACAATGATTAATGGTGAGGGTTGGTTAGGTAATAATTACAAATCTGAATTGTACATAATTGAACTGAAAAATTATGATAGAAGTATTGTATATAATTTACCCATAAAGCCGTCACCTAACTTACCAAATAAAAAATCAATCAATCTATATCCATCACTATGTTTATTTGAAGGTACTAATGTTAGTATTGGCAGAGGAACAAACATGCAGTTTCAAATTTATGGAAGCCCTTACTTAGATAAAAATTTAAATACATTTAGTTTCAAGCCCTTCCCAAATTCAGGATCAAAAAATCCAAAGCATAAAGGAACTTTATGTTTTGGAAAAAATTTAAAAAATAATGAAAATCTAAATGAAATAGATTTAAGTTTTATAATTAATGCATTTAATGATAGTGATAAAAAAAATAGTTTTTTCAATAATTATTTTATTAAGTTAGTGGGTACAGAAAACTTGAAAAATCAAATAATAAATAATATTAGTCAAAATGACATAAAAAGAAGTTGGGAAACTAAGCTTAATAAGTTTAAGTTGGTTAGGGAGAAATATTTGATTTATAAAAACTGAAAAATGGCTGTTGTTAAATTAAAGAACATTGAAATAAAACTTGATTCAGATTTAGCTATTAAAAACTTGAGTCTAAAAATCGACAAAGGCGAGTTTGTATACTTAATTGGTAAAACTGGCTCAGGAAAATCTAGTATTTTAAAAGCATTGTATTCTGAAAAAAAAATTATTTGTGGAGAAGCTAAGATAGGTCAGACTGATTTAAAACAATTGAAAGAAAATGAAATACCGTTTCTTAGAAGGAAAATAGGAATAATTTTTCAAGATTTTAAACTATTAAAAGATAGAAATGTATTTAAAAATCTTGAGTTTGTTTTGAAGGCTACAGGTTGGAATGACTCCAAAATTAGAAAAGAAAAAATTGAATCTTGCCTAAAGAAAGTTCATATTTTAGATTTGATAAATAAATTTCCAAATCAATTATCGGGTGGTCAAAAACAAAAAGTTGCTATAGCAAGAGCTCTTTTAAATGATCCAGAAATAATTCTTGCTGATGAACCAACTGGAAATCTTGATCCGATAAGCAGTATAGAAGTCATGAATGTATTAAGAGAAATAAATGAAAGTGGAAATACTATTCTTATGGCAACGCATGACTTTAGTTTATTAGAAAAGTTTAAAGGTAGAATTATCGTTTGCAGAAACGGTGAAATAAGTGAAATGGATTACGATAAACTGAAAATTGAAAAAGTTTACGCATGATATCGATCTTAATTCCATGCTATGATTATAATGCCCTAAAACTTGTTGAAAATATTGAAAAACAAGCCTTATTGCTGAATATCATTTTTGAGATTATTTGCATCGATGATGGTTCATTCTCATTAAAAAATGAAGATAATCAAAAAATAAATTCTCTTTTAAATGCTAAATTTTATGAAGCAAAGAAAAATATTGGAAGTATTAAAAATAGACTACTTCTAGCCGAAAAAGCAAAATATGACTTGCTACTTTTTTTGGATGTTGATTGCATTCCTGCCAGTGATAATTTCTTAAAAAACTATATAAATTATTCTACAAATTCTGAAGTTATATTTGGGGGGTGTATTTATAATAATAAACTTGAGCCAGATAGGAGTCTTAGATTTAAATTTGGAGTATTGAGGGAAGCAAATACCAGCTTCAATAGGAATAAGAGACCATATAAGTACGTTTCATCAAGAAATTTTTTGGCTGAAAAAAATATAATAATCAAAATACTCAAACCCATTAAAAATAACTCCTATGGAAATGATTATATTTTTGGTGCAATGCTAAAAAAAAATAAAATTGATGTTTCACACATTAATAATCCAGTAATTGTGAATAATGTTGATGTGAATGAAGTTTTTTTGAAAAAGACCAAAGATGCATTAAAAAATCTTATGCATTCTTACAAAGCTCATGAACTCAAATTTCATGATATAACAATTCTAAAAGCATATAATTTTTTAGATATGTTTTTTTTAAAAAAATTATTTCTAAATATAACAAACCCTATCGAAAATATGATTTATAAAAATATTACAGGAAATGATCCTAAAATGATTCTTTTTGATATTTATAGACTTAGATATTTATGTAAGATTAGATAGATTTGAATTTTAAAAAAGCATCATAATCCCTCAAGTAATCATCCTCACTGAAGTTTTCTGATGCAAGTACCATACATACCGATCCTGATGAAAAATTATCCATCTCTCTCCAAATACCATTAGGAATTAGTAATCCTTTGTCAGGTTTATTAAGCATTAATTTTTTTTTATTATTACCGTCATCCAGATGAATATCAAAACTCCCACTCAGAGGAATCATAAATTGAAGCAACTTTTTGTGAGCATGACCGCCCCTGTATGCATCACTTGGCACATCGTACAGATAGTATACCCTTTTAATGTCAAATGGGATAACATTTTTTTCTATAACAGATAATTTACCTCTTCCCTTTTTGTCAACTATCTTTGGTATATCGATGATTAATATATCTTCTAATGTTGTCATCTTATTGACTTAAATTTTTTTATTCCTTTAATACCAACCATAAACTTTACAAAGATTTGATTGAAATTTATCATATTTTTTTTCTTAAGTAAATATATATGATGAACTAATTTTAAGTATGATAATTTACCAAAAATCTTATAAAAGATGGCTGCTCTAGCGTAAATATTTTCATCTTTTTCAGCTAATTTTCCAGAGCTGACCGATTTATGTGTTAAAATTACTTTTTGAACAAAAATAATTTTTAAATTTTTTTTCAAACAATCTCTTAAAAACAAATATTCATCTCCAGTTTTGAAGGTAGACCCAAGCCCAAATAAAGAATCAAATTTAATTTTATTTGAAACAATAGATTTTCTTTTGAATGCAATTGCGACTGAGTTTACTTTTTTTATGCTTTTCTTATTATGATACTTTAAATTATCATAATCTTTAAATAATTGGCCATGTTCATTTTCAATTTGAAATGTAATTACATCAGCATCAATATTTTCTTTAAATGCAGTCTTAATTGTGTTATAGAAGTTCTCTTTATAAACAATATCATCATCACAGAAAATACATAAATCTGAACTTGAATTTTGAATTGCGGTATTTCTGCTTTTTGATAAACCGATTGAATTTAAATTAATAACCCTAATATTGTTTTGATTACTCTTCAATTCATTCTTTGACTGATTTACAACCAAAATTGGATATAAACACTCAATATTATTTTTCAATATGTTATTAATGAAATCGAGGCTTGATTTATTTATTGTTGAAATTAAAATTTCTAAATTATTTTTATTATCCTTTAGATTTGACATTAAAAATTTATATTTAAGGCAGTATTACAATATAATGAAAATCTTACTCATTGGTGAATATAGTAATCTTCACAATTCTTTAAAACAGTCACTTTTAAAGAAAGGTCATGATGTTACATTGATAGCGGACGGGGATGGTTTTAAGCAATACGATGTTGACATACTGATTAAGTCAATAATCTTTGAAAATAAAATTCTAAAAGTACTAACAAAAATTATCGATAAATTAACAGGAATTAGTTTAAATGAATTAGAAATATACTTAAGAGCAAAAAGAGAAATTAGAAAACTAGAAAGTTTTGATGTAGTGCAGCTAATAAACGAGAGACCATTTAAAACATCCCCCACATATGAAAAAAGACTATTAGAAAAGATTTTTAGAAAGAACAAAAATATTTATTTATTGGCGTGTGGTGTTGATCATACAACTGTAAAATATGCACTTGAAAAAAAATTCAAATATTCAATATTAACTCCTTATTTTAATAACAAAAAGTTAAAAATAAAATACAAGCAAATATTAAAATATTTAAATAGTGACTATAAGGATTTAAGCTCTTTTATTAAAAATAATATTAATGGAATAATAAGCTCAGATTTAGATTATCATATTCCTTACATAGGTGAAAATAAATATTTAGGTATGATTCCAAACCCCATAAATATTGATTTTTTAAAATATAATTTTAATCATTCAAAAAAAATCAAAATTTTACATCCAATAAACTCGGTTAACAAAATAAAAAAGGGTAATATATTTTTCACTGAATCACTTAAATTTATTGAAGAAAAATATTCACATAAGATAAAAATAACTATAACTACTAATGAACCTTACAAAAAGCACATTAATAATGTGATTGAAAATGACATAATTCTTGACCAGGTATACGCTTATGACCAAGGATACAATGCATTAGAATCTATGGCATTGGGTAAAGTAGTATTCACGGGTGCCGAAGAGGAGTGGTTAAAAAAATATAATATTAAACCTGATAGTGTCGTTATAAATGCATTACCTGACGTAACAAAAATTGTTCAGAAATTGTCTTGGTTAATTGAAAATCCTAACATGATTAAAATGATTTCTAAAAATGCCAGAAAATTTATCTTAAAATATCACAATTATGAACAAATTGGAACAAAATACCTGCAAACTTGGAAAAAATAAATAAACATTTTAAACCATATTTTTTTGTGCCTGGTGCAGCAAAATCAGGGACTACTACACTTCACGAACTATTAAATAACCATCCAGATATTTCAATGTCTAAAAATAAAGAACCAGTATATTGGAATAATAAAAAGTTTTCATCATTTACAAAAAATGAAATTGAAAATTACAAAAGTTTATTTGATATGAGTTCTAAAATTACAGGTGAGTCAACAATATCCTACATGTATTACGATTCTTTTCTCAAAAATATTTGTGATAATTACAAAAATTACCCAAAATTTATTTTCATACTTAGAAATCCTATTGATAGATTTATATCACATGTTAATTGGATGAGAGGGTTAGGAAAGGAAAACAATCAAAATAGTGATATAATTAGAAACTCAAAAAACGAAATATTTTGCGAATACGATGATTATCCAAAATTTTACTACCAATTTGGACTGTATTATAAGTGGATATCTAGATTTTTTGAAATATTTGGAAGAAATAATATTAAAATTGTGACTCTTGAGGCTTTAATAAATGACAGAAATCAAGTATTAAATTCTTGTTATGAATTTCTTGATCTAGAAAAGTTGAATAATATACCCGAACTTCAATCTAACAAAACAAAAAAAATTATTTTTCCTAACATATATCACTTTCTAAGAAAAAGTATTAGCGGTAAAATGAAATACACACAATGTGTAAAGATTATTCTACCTAAATTTTTTAGAATTAAAATAAAATCATATATAAAAAATTCTTTAGTAAACTGGAAAGGTAGAAAGGAAAATTTTACAAAATTTTCTAAAAATGATAGGTTAGTTCTAAAAGATCTTTACATAAAAGATGTAGAGAAATTGAAAAGAAAAATTAATTACGATTTTAAGGAATGGGAGGATTTTAAAAAAGTAAGATGAATTTTATAAAAACATCTTTTTTATCTGGCTTGAGTACTGGTATCAGCCTATTAGCAAGACTTATTTCAACAAAAATTGTTGCAGTCTACTTAGGTACAAATGGTATGTTTTTACTAGGCCAATTAAAAGACTTTTTAAGACTTGGCAATACAATCAGTTCATTTGGTATTGAAAATGGAATTGTAAAATATGTGGCTGAATTTGAGGAACAAAAAGAAAATTTGAGCAATATAATCGGGACAAGTTTTAGAATTAATATAATAAGTGCATTTTTTGTATCCCTAGTAATACTGGCATTCAAAAATCAAATTTCAACATTTTTACAGATTGATTTTGATGAGAATTTCTATTTTTTTCTTCTTGTTACCTCTGTAATATCTGCCTCTATTCATACATGTTTTTTATCTATATATAATGGCTTAAATAGAATTAAATTATTTGTAATTGTAAATATAATTTCAAACATAGTTTCAGCTATTATTTTAGTTCTTTTCGTTTTAAAAATGCAAATAATAGGTGCATTTTATGCATTGGTAATAAATCAAATATTAACTCTTATAATTAATATTATTTTTTATACTGTATATAAGCCATTTTTAATACAATGGATATTTAAAAAATATATTAACGAATATTTTAAAAAACTTTCTAGTTTTTCAATTATGGCTATAGTTGGGCCTGTTTGCCTAATTATCTCCTCATTCATTGTAAGAGACTATCTATATGATAAGTTTGGTGCTGATTACGCTGGTTCATGGGAAGCTATGTGGAGAATTTCAGCAATCTATTTATTATTTCTAATTACGACGTTTAAATTTTATTTAATTCCTACTTTCTCAAAATTAAATGATATTGAGCTTAAAAAAGAAGTATTTAAAATTTGGAAAATAGTAGTTCCAATCATCATATTGATTACAACTGCTGTATATTTTTCTAAAAATATAATTATTAATCTTCTATTATCTAATGAATTTATTCTAATTAATTCAATAATTTTCTTTCATTTAATTGGTGATATTATCAAGATAAATTGTTGGGTACTAGGAAATATCATGATATCAAAAGCTAAAACAAAGAGTTTTGTCTTTTTTCAAATTGAGTGGTCACTGGTATTTGTTACTTTAACTTATATATTTATTGAAAAGTATGGATTTGTTGGGGTCTCGATTTCATATTTTGTTACTTACATAATTCATTTTAGCCTTTTAAATATATATTTTAAAAAACTACTTTGGATTAATAAATAAATCATTGAGCGTATTAAAATTTGAAGTTAGAATTTCATAAAAATCTTGGGTATGAGTACGAGCTCCGTATCCTTCTTTCCAATATAATAGACCCGAATTAATTTTTTTACCATTACTTTCATTTGAGGTTCCAAAATCAAAAAAATTAAACTCTGAAAAAGTATCGGTTATGAGATTATAAAATAAAAAGTCAATTGAACCTAGATGATTTTTATTTAAATCTGATCCAATATATTGAACGTGAATAACATTTTTTGTTTGAAAAATAGTGGTCCCCGCAACAATTTTATCATTGTGATAAACGTTAAACTGCCTGATATTTCGCTTAAAATTATTTTTTAATAGAGATATTTCTTTTAAAGTATGTACAGGACTTACAGAATGCTTTGAAGAAAGTGTCGGGATTAATATTTTTTTCCAAAAATCATCAAGCTTATCAACCTCCAAAAATTTTAATTTATTCCTAAGCCCTCGTTTATAACCTTGAATACGATCATTTGAAATTTTAAATTTTTTTTGCAAATCAATAACTGAAATTATATCCTTTCTATATAATTTTCCATCTGAAACAAACGAAAAATAATCAATTTCATCATTAAATCCACTGTTATAAATTTTTGGTATTTGCTTAATCAAAATTTTAATGTATCCACTTTCAAAAAAGTATTTTAAAATATTATAAAATATTTGAAAAAAATGAGCAAATTTTAGTTCATTATCTACAATAATTCCACCATATGTTAAGCCCTGGTGTGAATGAATTATATTTTCATCAATATTACAAGGGAAAAGACCAATAAGTTTTGTATCCTTATATATCATTAAAGAAAAGTCATCATATTTATGGGAATGATAATCCATAAAGTCCCTTTTGAATAGAAATGTTGCATTCTTTGATGACTCGACAAATTGGTCCCAACTCTCTTTATCTGATTTATTATATTTTTTTATGCTTATCATTCTTACCTATTTATCCTTGACAAAATCATTCATTATAAAAACATGAGGTAATGTTAGGCTAGAAATTACAATAAATACAAATAAAATTAGATTATCAGAACTTAATAATTCGTTATTGAATATATATAATATGAAACCAAAGATTACAGATAAAAGAGTAAAGGGTAGAGTTTTTATATAGAATTTTGTGAAGGTATCGTTTTTAAATTCCTTAAACTCTAATACAAGCATTGGTAATGAGTGACAAAATCCAAAATAAAGGGCAAATGAGGTAAGTAAATCTGTGTGATAAAAAATAAAATATATGATTGTCATCTCAGCATATAGAGGTACCTTTCGTTCAATTTTAAAATTTAAAATCGATATCATTAAAATAACAATTGATATTAATAAAAAGAATACATTACTGTAGGTTGTCAAATCCAGATTGGAGAATTCAGGAATTATGTACAAAATATCTTGTAATTCGAATATGTTATTTAAAAAAAGGGAAAGTAGAAGGTTTGCACCCACTACAAAGTTTAAAGCTCTATTATTAGTGTGATGGTAACCAATAACCTGAGTTTCACCAAAATGGTAACAGGAAATAATTAAAAAAATAAATAATCCAAGAAAAGGAGATATAACCCAAAAAAATATATTTAAAATAATTAAGGAAAGATATACTAAATAAAATGTGAATTTATTTTTAAATCTTCTAGCTGCTGGATTTAAAAAAGCAATAATATGATCAATAGAGCCGTGCGGAATACCAATGGATAACATAACAAAAATAAAAATTATATAAGAGTAAGATTTCTCAACCCCGAAAAATATAAGACATATAGCTAAAGCTAAGCCAACCAACTTTGATTTTAATGTTGAGCTCATAATATTGATTTGTATTGTAACATCAATATAAAAAAAAGGTGAGGAATACTCCTCACCTTTTTTTAAAAGTTTAGTTATCTAAATAAAACTAGCTCTTAGCAGCATACCATACCGCCATACCGAATCCAATTTTATTTACAGCATCACCTAAATTATAAATGATATTCATAGCATCATCACTGATAGCTACAAAGCTGTACCATCCATCAGTTCCAGCCATATATCCAATAGGATAAATAGCCCAACCAACAAGGACAAACCATTGTAACATTCTACCAGCAGCAGGAATTTTCCCTGAACCGCTAGCTAATGCTTTACCTACAGCACCAGTTGGACCACCAAAAATAGTTAAACATCCAACTTCATATGCCATCCAGAAATATGCAGCACCTGAAATAGCACCCCATATCTGAGCATCTAACATACCTGTTACTCCAGATTCACCAAAGTAACCTGTTACAAGCATTACAACAGATAACCAGAATAACTTACTCATTCCAACACCTGTTAATAGAGCAAACTCTACTACCATTAATGGTACAGTAAGAATCCAATCAATATATCTTAATTCAGTTGGAGAGGTCTTGTCCATAACCCATTGCTCTCTCATGTAGAAATAATGCACAGCTGCAATACCAGTTATAAGTGCTGCAACAAGCATTGAATCTTTGAATTTTTTGTCAACTACGCCATGTTGCATTAAAAACCACACGGTAGCAGCTAACATTGAAACAGAGCCGATAAAGAATGTAAACCCAGTAAAATCACCAGGCTCAACAGTAGCGGCTAAAAAATTTAACATTTCCATATATATAGTGTTTAATTTGTTATACGGGCAAAATTACACAAAAAATATTCCAATTTGTTAAAAAAATCTTAAAATATTGTAAAAACAATTAACAAAGAGTTAGAAAAAAAATATTTTAACAGGTTAAAAATAATAAAATTTTAAGATTAATTTTTAATCGAATTAGTGCAGCTTAAACTCCTTAATTTCTAAATTTTTATGTAATCTTTAACATTTTTCTCTGAAATCTGATTACTATCACCTAGTATTGTCAATCTTTCAACAATATTTCTTAATTCCCTAACGTTACCTGACCAATCGTATTTTTTTAATATATCCAATGCCTTTTTTGAAAATTTTTTTTGCTCTAATCCTTGAAAATCAGAGAGAGATTTGGAAAAATGATTGATTAGTAATGGTATGTCATCTCTTCTTGAATTTAGAGGAGGTACATTTATTATTATTACAGCAAGTCTGTGGTATAAATCTTCTCTAAATTTACCATTTTCAATCTCCTTTTTCAAATCTTTATTTGTTGCCGCTACAACTCTTACATTGATTTTTATATCCTTAGCACCTCCAACTTTCTGAATGCAATTGTCTTGTAGAACTCTAAGTACTTTTGCTTGAGCTGAAAGGCTCATATCTCCAATTTCGTCAAGGAATATTGTACCATTGTTAGCTGCTTCAAATTTACCTATTTTATCTTTTATAGCACCTGTAAAAGATCCTTTTACATGGCCGAATAATTCACTTTCTATTAGTTCACTGGGAATCGCAGCACAGTTTACTTCAATTAAAGGGCTATCAGCTCTTTTACTAGAAACATGTATTGATTTTGCAACTAATTCTTTACCAGAACCATTGGGTCCATTAATCAAAATCTTAGCTTCGGTTTCAGCAACCTTTTCAATTAAATTTTTAATCTCTATGATTGCCTTACTTTCACCAATCATTTCAAAATTCTTCTTTATTTTTTTCTTTAAAACTTTATTTTCTACAATCAATTTCTTTTTATCAAGGGCATTTCTCACAGTTGTCAATAACCTATTTAAATCTGGCGGCTTTGAAATATAGTCAAAAGCACCTTTTTTCATAGAGTCAACTGCCATATCCAAATCACCGTGACCAGAAATCATTACAAAAGGTGTTTCAGGGAAATTCAAATTAATAAATTCTAAAACCTCAATGCCATCTACTTTTGGCATTTTAACATCAGAAATTATTAGATCGAATTGATGCTTTTTAATTAGATTAATTCCTTCTATTCCATTTTCAGCCTCAAATAACTCATGAGATTTATCTTCATCTGACAGAATTTTTACCAAAACCCTTCTTATAGCAGGTTCATCTTCAATTATCAATATTCTAGACATAAAAATTAGTTAAAAAATTAGCTTTTATCTTAAGCTAAGTATACTAAATATAATATTAAATAAATTTAACTTAGAATTTAATGAAAGATTTAATATAATTTTAAGAAAACATATCTTTAACTCTTTCGAAAAAAGATTTTTCTGACTTTTCAGGTTTTGGACTAAAATGCTCATTACTTCTCATGGATTCAAAAAACTCTCTTTGCTTTTTATCCAATGTCTTAGGGGTCCATACGTTAACATGAATTAACATATCACCAGCACCATATCCATTTATGTTGGGCACACCTTTGCCTCTTAATCTTAGAATTTTTCCAGACTGCATACCAGGCTCAATCTTTATTCTGACTTTTCCAGAAACCGTTTCAATATCTTTGTTACCACCTAATATCGCATCAGGTAGGCTAACATAAAGTTCATAATGTAGATTATCTCCCTCCCTTTGCAGTTCATTGTGTGGAATTTCATTAATCACTACCAGCAAATCCCCAGAGATGCCATCACCAGGAGCATCATTACCCTTTCCACTTACTTTTAACTGCATCTCGTCAACAACTCCTGCGGGGATAGGTATTTTAACCGTTTCTTCTTTAACAATCATTCCGTTGTTGTCTGACCCTGGGGGCTTATTGTCAATTATTTTTCCAGAACCCATACATCTTTGACAGGTTGAAGAAGTTTGCATTCTTCCTAAAATAGTATTTGTTACTCTTGTAACTTGGCCGGTTCCATTACAATCTGGACATGTCTTAAAGGTAGCACCAGGTGCAAGTACTTTTCTCTTGACTTTTATTTTTTTTTCAACACCATTACAAATTTCATCTAAAGTTAAATTTACTCTAACTCTGAGATTACTTCCTTTAACAACCCTCCTGCCCTGTGAACCTCCACCGAATCCACCGAATCCACCAAAAGCACCACCAAATATATCTCCAAATTGACTAAATATGTCATCCATATTCATCCCTCCAAAACCTGCTCCCCCATTTTCAAACGCTTGGTGTCCGAATTGATCATATTTAGATTTTTTATCTGGATTACTTAAAATATCATAGGCTTCAGCAGCTTGCTTAAATTTTTCTTCAGCAGATTTATTTCCAGGATTTTTGTCAGGGTGATATTTGATGGCCATCTTGCGATAGGCTTTCTTTATTTCAGATGAAGAGGCACTTTTTTGCACTCCAAGTATTTTATAAAAGTCTTCCTTCATAATTAATTTCCAATAACAACTTTAGGGTATCGAATAATTTTTTCGCCAAGCTTATAGCCTTTTTCAATTATATCGATTATTTTTCCTTTCATTTTTTTGTTTGGTGCCGGAATTTGCGTAATGGCTTCATGAATATCTGCATTGAAGTCATCCCCTTTTTTAATTTCAATTTCAGATAATCCTTTGGATTTTAAGGAATCAAACAATTTATTTTTAATTAGTATGATGCCATTAAATATTTCATTATCCTTACTTTTCTCAATTTCAGATGATGCTCGATCAAAATCATCGAGAACAGGAAGTAAGGAAACCATAACTTCCTCACTTGCAGTTGAAAATAACTCAATTCTCTCTTTTGCTGTCCTTCTTTTATAATTTTCAAATTCTGCAAAAAGTCTCAAGTACTTGTCCTTTTCAGCCTTTAACAATTCATCAAAATTGGGCTTGGAAGCCTTCTCTTTTTTTAAATTGGACTTTTTTTCAGCTGGTATTTTATTATTATCTTTTTTAGCTGCCATCAAAAAATTTTAATAGACAAGTGCAAAATTACTGCCAACATTAATTTTATGACATAATGTCATTGATTTATATCTTTAATCATTTTTTCAAAATCCGGAAACTCAAACACAAATCCTGCATCAGAAAGTTTTTGAGATGATACCTTTTGACTTAAAAATAGAATTTCATGCATTTTACCAAAGAGAAATTTGAAAATAAATTTGGGAACATTAATGGTATAATATATAAAAATTTTTCTGTAAAATTCGATTTTATCATTTGCGCGAAAAGTTGTAGATCGAGAATAATGATTATTTCTGTACAGAAAATTAAAATTATCTTTTATTATTCTTACCATTTCAAAATTAGAAATTGGATTTGGTGCAACTGCATTATATACACCGCTTAACTTTTTATTGATAACAAATAAAAATATATTAGATAAATCTTTAATATGAATCCAGGACTGCCATTGTGATCCATCACCAAATACAACAGCAATTCTATTTATTTCCATGGACTTAATTATTTTCTCGAGTACTCCGCCTTTTATTGACATTACTAACCCAATTCGAATTATTGAAACTTTCATTTCTAATGAATTGAAAGATTGAGCAGCAGCTTCCCATTTTTTTATTACATCAGTTAAAAAATATTGTTCATATTTATTTTCTTCCTCCGAATAAATATTTGTTTTTGATGATGGATAAAGTCCTGTAGCACTGGCAGAAATTAAGTGATTAATTTTAATATTATTTTTTTCAATTGTCTTTTTTAAGAGTTGTAATGTTTTTACTCTACTGTCAATGATTTTTTGTCTATTATTTTTAGTCCAGCGCTTATCAACTGAAAAACCACACAAATGAACAATAAATTTCACATCATCAAAACAACTTAAATCCTCAATTAAATCAATTTCTGGGTTCCAATAAAAACCTTTTATGTTTCTTTCTTCATAGGTTTTTATTCTTTTCGTTGTTAGAAAGTTAATTTGAAAATCCTGAGCAGTAGCATCTTTTATGAACTGAGTGCCAACTAGACCTGTTGCCCCGGTAACTAATATTTTCATCTGTGCAATATTGAAATTAAATCACTAATTTTGATTCTTTAATTTAATCATAATTATTTGACTACAAAAATTAAAGTATCTAAAGCAAAAAAATCAAAAATTAAAGATGTTGATTTTGAAAATTTTTCCTTTGGTTCTGTTTTCACCGACCATATGTTTGAATGTGATTACGTAAACGAAAAGTGGGAGAATCCTGCAATTAGGCCTTATGAAAAGATTTCAATTGAACCATCAGCTAGTGTTTTTCATTATGGACAAGCAATTTTTGAAGGAATGAAAGCATTTAAGGATGATAATAACAACGTATTCTTATTTAGACCTAATGAAAATTTTGAAAGAATAAACAAATCAGCAATTAGGATGTCAATTCCTCAAATTGAAAGAAACCTATTTTTCTCCGCCGTTGAACAGCTAGTAAATCTTGATAAAGATTGGATAAAAAAAGGAGAAGGCAAATCATTGTATATTAGGCCATTTATTGTAGCCACTGACTATGCAATCCAAGCAGTTGCCTCACAGAATTATAAGTTTATGATTATTTGTGCTCCAGCGACACTATATTACACAAAAAAATTAAGAGTTTTAATTGCTGATAAGTACAGTAGAGCAGCCTCAGGCGGGTTTGGATATGCTAAGGCGGCTGGGAATTATGCTGGCCAGTTTTATCCAACGAACTTGGCAAAGAAGTCTGGTTTTGACCAAGTAATCTGGACAGACTCTAATGAACATAAGTATATTGAAGAAGCTGGCACTATGAATATTTTTTTTAGAATTGATAATGAACTTTACACTGCCCCAACAACCGATACCATACTTGATGGTGTAACTAGAAAAAGCATAATTGAGATTGCTAAAAATAATGGAATTTCTGTGAACATTAAGAAAATTTCTGTTCAGGAAATTATTTCCGCGTCTAATGAAAAAAGATTAAAAGAAATTTTTGGTACTGGTACTGCCGCAATTGTCAGTCAAGTTTCAGGCTTTCAGTATAAAGATGAATACTTTGAAGTAAAAGACCAGAATGATTCTTATGCCGAATTACTCAAGACAAAATTACTTAATATACAAACTAACCAATCGAAAGACCCTTTGGGCTGGAGGTATAAAATTTAATTTTTTAAAATTTTTTTAATATTTGGTCTAAAATAGTTTGGACCTTTTAAAACTTTTCCGTCCTCTCTAAAAATTGGATTACCATTATTGTCGAGTTTACTCATATTACTCCGCTGAATTTCATCAAAAATTTCATCAATTTTATACTGTAATCCATGTTCAATTATTGTTCCACACAATATATATAACATATCACCTAGTGCATCAGCAACCTCAATCAAATCATTTGTATTTGCAGCTTCCAAGTACTCCTCATTTTCCTCTCTCATTAGGTTAAATCGAAGCGTATTTTTTGATTTTCCTAAATTGGCTTTTGGTTTCTCAAGGAAATCTAATTTGAATGACTCGTGAAATTTCTTAACAGCTAAAATTTTATCTTTCATCTTATTTTTAATTTTATTAATAATTCATAGATTAGTCTCATGTTTTCTAAAGGTCAAATAATATTTGCAATAGTATTTGCAATTTCATTTGTGATTATTGTAACTATTGCTTACAGAAAAGATTCCAAAATTCACAAAAAATATTACAGAGGCAATCTATGGGTTTTACTGGCTTTTGTCAGCTTTATTGGCCTAATTGCAATGATAAAATTTATATTTACCTAGATTAAATGCTATTCTAGAAAACCAAATTTCTCACTGTAATTTAACATTTGATATTCAAAACTATTAACATATTTCAATTCAATATCAATAATTTTTTCATCTCTGTCATAAATTGGAACCAATTCGGGATTCACAAACCCAGAATATGGAGCTCCTTTGAATTTTTGATTTCTACTCAAAATTTCATTATGTAAATTATAGTCAACCTTAACACCATATTTTTCAACCAATTTTTCAGCAGCATCATAATCCCCCTCAGATTTGATTCTTTGTGTCTCTCTTAATAACTGACCAAATAGAACCCTCAGCTTTTCATAATCATTTATATTAAAATAAGTTTTTCCATCTCTTACAATTTTTTCGATTACATTATCGCTTTTGCCATTTTCATAAACCCACTCACAAACCCACTTTCTGTTTCTCATGTGGGCCTGTTCAACATAGTCACCTAAATTTAATCTAATTAGCTGAGTCATCATTCCATTTCTAATATATCCATCATAGGAGGTCATCCCAACCTCTTTCCAATTTTCTACTAACCCCAGATCCTGAATAATTGGGTCATAAATGTAATACAAGGCAAGCAAATCTGCCCTACCCTCTTCTAAAGTTGATCTGTAAGTCTTAAGTGTTTCACTCGGGCTTCCAACACCAGGATTTAATTGACCGGATGCATGACCTATAACTTCGTGTAGTGCTGTGTGCATGTCGTCAGATAAGGCCCCGTACTTAATTTCCAAGCGATACTCTTCATCATCATTAACAAACTCTTTTAATCTTCCTGAGCTTCCTGAATTATTGTATGCACTTTTAATGTTTCCTAAAGAAACTGATTTACTCCCTACATTAGCTCGAATCCAATTTGCGTTTGGCAGATTTACACCAATTGGTGTACTGGGTGAAGCATCACCAGATTCCCCTGCAACATTAACTGTTTTGTAACTAACACCAACTACATTTGGTTTCTTATGTTCTTCCATGATTGTAGAATTTTCTTCAAACCACTGTGCATTTTCAGAAAGGACTGACATTTTTCGTGACATGTCAAAATCGTTAATTTGGACAATTGTTTCAAATGAACCTCTTAATCCAATTGGATCATTGTAAACTTCTACAAAACCATTTATATAATCAATATTTCCATCGGTGGCTTTTGTCCAAGCGACACAATAATCGTCCCATAATTTCAAATCACCTGTTTCGTAAAATTTAACCAAAATTTTTAAAGCTTCAGCTTGTTTTTCATTTTCAGCAACCTCAGTTGCTAGTTTTAACCATTTTATAATTTCTTTTATTGCATTCCCATACAAACCATCCAATTTATAAACCAGCTCTTTTAGCTCACCATTTTCTTTAACTAGCTTAGAATTTAAACCAAATGAGAGAGGTTTTTCTGGGTCAGGCTGAGATAAATTAGAATAAAAATTTGTTACATCTGAAGCCGTAACGTCAGGGCCATAAAAATTTACCGCTGATTCCAATACATTATCGACACCTTTTGATTTATTTACCATTTTTGTGTCAGCATCGTTGAATATAACATCATAAGCTTCTCCTTTGAAATCTGTATTTGTAGACTCGATCAGTTTGTTAAAATATTCAATTGTGAAATTAGGCTTTATTTTATCATTTGAATAGTGGTGATGAATCCCATTACTAAACCAAACTCTTTTGAGATAAATTTCAAATTCTTTCCAATCTTCTGAAGACTTGTCTCCAGAGAAATTTTTATAAATATTTTCAAGAGCTACTCTGATTTCAATGTTGTGGCGATACTTTTGATCCCAAAATATATCTCTACCGGCTAAACCTGCTTGTGTCAAATAATAAACAAGTTTTTTTTCTTTTAATGTTAGCTCATCCCACCCAGGGACTTGATATCTTAAAATTGCTAAATCGGCAAATTGATCTACATTGTGAACAAAATCCTTGCTAGTATTAGTTATGTAATAGTTATTATCCTTATCATTACAACTATAAATTATGACAGAGCATAATAATAAATGAAAAATTAATCTAATGTTCATCTAATTCGTAAATTTATATTTGTAACTAATTTAGATATTTTTTTTGCATTTGCAATGTAACTCTAACTATTAAGAATAGAATATTATTAGTTTATGAAAAACTTTCTTTTGGTGTTTATCGGCGGTGGTTTTGGAAGTGGCCTAAGGTATATAATTTCAATTTCTCTGAGTCAATACGCTAAAATATTTCCTTATTCAACCTTTTTGGTTAATGCAATTGGTTGCCTTTTAATCGGATTAATAATGGGATATTCACAAAAAGAATATTCAATATCGCAGAATCAAATGCTTTTACTTACAACTGGATTTTGTGGTGGGTTTACAACTTTTTCAGCTTTTGCAAAAGAAAACCTAAAACTAATAGAGGATGGTGAAATTTTTAATTTTTCAATTTACTTATTGGGTTCTATAATAATTGGAATAATAGCAGTATATATAGGTTTTCAAGTTTTTAACAGATAAGCTATTTGTAAAAAACCTTTACACCTGCTTCTATCTTTCTATTTAAAAAATTGTCTCTTGGTACAATGGGACATGAAAAAATTTCATCATATACACACTTTGGGTTATATGATTTATTAAAATCTAATAAAATTGAGTCATGGTCCTCCAAATATAAATCAATATATCGGCCTCCCCCATAAGTTTCATTTCCGTTAGTCAAATCAAGGTATGGAAGAAATAAATAATTTTCATAACCCTTTTTGCCTTCATATTCTAAAATTTTGTAAACTGATAAATTGTATTTAACTTCATCAAGAGTGAAAAAGATATTTCCATATTTTTTAAAATCGGCTAACCTTTCGGTTGTTGTTTTTATTTTAAATGGTTGACTTTGTGGAGTTTTTTCAATGATTGCTTTAACTATGTAATTATCACTGTGCTCAAAAAAATCTAATCCTTTAAAATTCTTTAAATCTTTTCTTTTTAAGGGAGATGTACTAGCATCTTTAAAGAAATTATTCATCTCAATTTGATATTCTGAAAGCCCTTTATCATTATATCTTTTTTTATCTCTGCATCCAAATAATATAGTTAGTGTTAATAAAAAAATAATAGCTGAATTCTTCATTTTTTAAGAATTGTCAAATAATTAAAATTTTGAGTCTAAAATTTTACTCATTTGGTTTTGCAATTTTTGAGCCTCATTAAAGGCACTCTGAGCAAAATCTTTATCATTTGATGCATATATTATTGAACGGGACGAATTAACAATTATTCCAACATTTTTATTCATAGCCAATTTAGAAATTAAATCTAAATCTCCACCTTGGGCACCTACGCCAGGGACCAATATGAAATGATTTGGAATCAAAGATCTTATTTTTTCTATATGATTGGCTTTTGTAGCGCCAACAACATACATCATATTGGTCTTATCGCCCCAATTTAATGAACTTTTTATCATTTCAATATAAACACTGTTTGACATTGTATTTTTTAATTGAATATCCTCAGCACCTTCATTAGAGGTTAAACCAAGCAAAATACAGTACTTGTTTTTTGTTTGGAGAAATGGCTTTACCGAATCAGAACCCATGTAAGGGTTAACCGTAATGCTGTCAAAATTTAAATTTTCTAAAAATGTTGTTGCATACATTCTACTTGTATTACCTATATCTCCTCTTTTAGCATCAGCAATAGTAAAAATCTCAGGAAAGTTCTGATTAATGTAGTTAATAGTTTTTTCCATAGAATGCCAACCCTTAGTTCCATTTGATTCATAAAATGCTGTATTGAGCTTGTATGCAATGCATAATGAATTTGTACTATCAATTATTGATTTGTTAAACGAAAATATTGGATCCTCATCTTTTAATAAATGGGTTGGAATTTTTTTTATATCTGTATCTAAACCAACACATAAATATGATTGTTTTTTAAAAATTTGACCACTTAAATCCTTAATCTTCACAACTTAATTATCTTTTAAAATTTCTGTATTCTCAGCTAACATTAATTCGTCAATAATTTTTTGAATGTCCCCATTTATGATTTTTTGTAAATCATAAAGTGTTAGCCCAATTCTATGCTCAGTAACTCTTCCCTGAGGATAATTATAGGTTCTTATTTTTGCACTTCTATCACCTGATGAAACCATACTCTTTCTTTTTATAGAATCTTCTTTATTTCTTTTTTCGATTTCCAACTCGTAAAGCCTAGACCTTAGAACTTTTAATGCTTTGTCTAAATTTTTATGTTGTGACTTTTGATCCTGACAACTTACAATGATTCCAGTTGGTTCATGATGCAACTTAATTGCTGAGTATGTTGTATTTACTGATTGACCACCTGGCCCAGTAGACGTAGTTCTCTCTATTCTTACATCCTGCATGTCAAGCTCTACATCAAACTCTTCAGCTTCTGGAAGAACAATAACGGTAGCTGCACTAGTGTGGACTCTTCCTTGGGTTTCAGTTTGAGGAACTCTTTGTACACGATGAACCCCAGCTTCAAACTTTAAATTTCCATAAACATCTTCACCATTTATTTCAAAAATTATTTCCTTGTAGCCACCTGATGTACCTTCATTGAGGTCGACAAGATTAAGTGACCAGTTTTTTGATTCTGAATATTTAGTATACATTCTGTATAAATCTCCTGCGAAAATACTAGCCTCATCACCACCCGTTCCAGCTCTAATTTCCATAACCACATTTTTAGAATCATTGGGGTCTTTTGGAATTAGTAATAGCTTTAATTCTTCCTCAATTTCAGGTAAACTGTGATCAACCTCTTCCAATTGAATTTTAGCAATTTCAACCATTTCAATATCACTTTCTGATGAAATAATTTCTTGTGCTTCTGTTTTATTAGCAATCAAATTTTTATAAATAATTCCAATATCAATTATTTTTTTTGTATCCTTATACTCCTTAGAAATTTGGATATATTTTTTTTGGTCAGAAATTATGTCTGGCTGAATTAATAACTCACTTAATTCTTTAAATCTATCTTCTATTAATTTTAATTTATCAATCACTTTTACAACTAATCAGCTTGTTTCTAATTTAATAATTAAATTCACCATACTTTGATTTTATAGTTAATTTTTTTGAAATTGACTTCTCAACTCTGCCAATAACTTTTGCCTCAATTTCAAATGAATTAGATATTTGGATTATGGCAGACGCAAATTTTTTATTTACATATAATTCCATTCTATGGCCACAATTAAAGACCTTATACATTTCTTTCCAGGACGTTTTTGATTCACTTTGAATTAGTTTAAAAATATATGGAGGCTCAAAAAGATTATCCTTAATAACATGTAAATTATCATTTAAAAAATGTAATACTTTAGTTTGTGCACCCCCACTACAATGTATAATACCGTTAATGTTTTTAACCCCGATTTTTTCTATTATTTTTTTTATGACTGGGGCATAAGTTCTTGTTGGTGATAATAATAATTTTCCAATATCAGCTGACATATTTTTATCTTTGTCAGTCAATTTTTTTGATCCAGAATAAACTAGATTGTCAGAGATTTCAGGATCATAACTTTCAGGATATTTTTTTGAAATATACTTTGAAAAAATATCATGTCTTGCAGAGGTTAAACCATTGCTCCCAATCCCGCTATTGTATTCAGCTTCATAAGTAGATTTTCCAAAAGATGCCAAACCAATAATAACATTATCCTCAGAAATATTAGAATTATCAATTACCATGTCACGCCTAATTCTTGCAATAACAGTGCTGTCAACAATAATTGTTCTTACTAAATCTCCAACATCAGCAGTTTCACCACCGGTTAAATGAGTTTTTATACCAAGTTTATTGAGCTCATCCACAACTTGATCATTACCTTTTATTATCTCTGAAATAATTTTTCCATCAATTTTGTTTTTATTTCTTCCAATAGTTGAAGAAATAAGAATATTTTCAACAACTCCAACACATATCAGGTCATCAATATTCATTATTAGTGAGTCCTGTGCAATACCTTTCCAAACAGAATAATCTCCTGTTTCTTTTTGATATACATATGCTAGTGAACTTTTAGTTCCAGCACCATCTGCATGCATTACCAAGCAGTATGCTTCGTCATTCGTTAAATAATCAGGAATAATCTTGCAAAATGCACCAGGGTATAATCCTTTATTAATATTTTTTATTGCATTGTGGACATCTTCTTTAGAGGCAGAAACGCCTCTAAGTAAATATTTATTGGATTCTTTTGTGCTAGACATTTTGATTTGTTAGCTACAAAAGTATTAAAGAAATCGTAAAAAATAATTTAAACCGACAGTTAATAAGAAAATAAAATAAAAATAACTTTATGTTATTAACAAATTTCAAGAAAAAATAAAGTTTTTTTTAGTTTATATGAGCAAATTAAGTTTGAACTCATGTTTATAAATATAAACTAAAATCAAAAAAAAAAAATTATAATTTTTCAAATTAATTGATATATTGAAGGCTTAAAGACCTATATAAACCTTAATAAATTTTAAAAATGGACAAAGCTAAGTTAGAATACATTTGGCTGGATGGATATAAACCTACAGCTAATCTCAGAAGCAAAACAAAAATTATGCAAAACTTTGATGGAAAGCTTGAAAGCTGTCCCATGTGGGCATTTGACGGTAGTTCTACTAGGCAAGCTGAGGGAGGATCCTCGGACTGTTTACTAAAGCCCGTTGCAATATATCCAGACCCTGTAAGAAGAAATGGATTTCTTGTTATGAATGAAGTTTTAAATCCCGATGGAAGTCCTCATGAGTCAAATGGAAGAGCAACTATTGACGACGACGACGACGATTTTTGGTTTGGTTTTGAGCAGGAATATTTTTTATGGAATCCCGAAACAAATTTACCTCTTGGATTTCCTAAAGATCAAACACCCCAAGGTCAATTCTATTGTTCAGTTGGTGGCAAAAATACCTTTGGAAGAGAAATAATGGATAGACACCTTGATATCTGTTTAGATGCAGGGATTAATGTTGAAGGAACAAATGCTGAAGTTGCTGCCGGTCAGTGGGAATTTCAAACATTTGCCAAAGGGGCTGCAAAAGCAGGTGATGAAATGTGGATTGCACGATATCTTTTGGAAAGGTTAGCTGAAGAATATGGACTTGCAATCGAATACCACCCAAAGCCACTTGGGGCCACAGATTGGAACGGCTCAGGTATGCATGCAAACTTTTCAAATACTACTTTGAGAACATGTGGTTCAAAAGAAAAATATGAGAAAATTTGTGAGGCATTTAGACCTGTTGTCAAAGAACATATTGAAGTATATGGAGCTTATAACGACCAAAGGTTGACAGGAGATCATGAAACGCAGTCAATAAATGAATTTAGCTATGGTGTTTCTGATCGGGGAGCATCAATCAGAATCCCAATAATGACCGTTGAAATGGGCTACAAAGGATGGCTTGAGGATAGACGTCCGGCATCAAATGGGGATCCGTACAAAATAGCTGCAAGAATAATAAAAACTGTAAAGCCAGCGTCTTAACAAATATTAAAAGGGCTAATTAAAAATTAGTCCTTTTTTTTATTTATATGCAACATAAAGAAAATAGAAGTATAATATTAATAATATAGCTCCCTTCATCTTACCTATGTGATTTTTCCTTGGAATTATTGCTAAAAAAATTAGCAAAATAGCAAACAATATCATCCAAACTATATCCCTTTCAAAAATTTCCTGTGAAACCATTATAGGCTTGATTAATGATGTAATTCCTAATACTGATCCAATATTAAAGATATTTGAACCTAATATATTGCCAACAGAAATACCTTTTTCTTTTTTTACAATCGCAACAACTGAGGTTGCCAACTCTGGAACACTTGTTCCAATTGCTATAACTGAAACCGATATGACAGCCTCTGAAATACTCAGCTCTTTGGCTAATTTTACCGCACCATCTACCAAAAACTCAGAACCAGCATATAGAGATATCGAGGAAATAATCAACCAAAAAAGTATCTTAAATTTTGAAACTTTTGGAATATTAAAATTGTCATCATTTACACTAGCTTCTTTTCTCTTAAGCGAGAAGTAAATAAAAAGAAGGATGGTCAAAATTAAAGTAGCTCCCTCAATTTGAGATATTAAATTGTCATTCATTGCAAAAATTAACAGCTGCAATGAAAAAAGAAACATTATTGGCCAGTCCCTTTTGTAAAAATTCTTGTTTACAGTAACAAAACTTAAAATTGAAACAATTGAAAGGACTAATCCGATATTAGCAATGTTAGACCCTATTACATTATTAATCGCAATCGAAGGGGATCCACTAAGTGCTGCATTCACACTAACAATTAATTCAGGAAAGGATGTTGCTAATGCAACAACAGTCATTCCTATGGCAAACTTTGAAATTTTAAATCTTAAGGATAAGGAAACTGAAGCTCTTACAATATATTCACCACCAACTACCAGCAAAAAAAACCCAGTAAGAATAGATAATATACTCATATTATTTGACAACCAATTTCAAAGATGAGTATTTATTACTTCCAATAATTTTTAGAAAATAAACACCCTTTTCTAAATCAAAATTTAAAATCCTAGTTTGATTAATTTTTCCTGTAATCAATATTTTTCCATTTAAATCTAAAACTTCATAATTATTGTTTACAAAGTTTTCTGGCAAATAAATTATACCATTTGTTGGATTAGGGTAAATATTATTCATTTCAAGCTCAGGGTTATAAGTGTTTAAATTTCCACTCCAATTTTGATTGTTGTTTTCACCCCATATGTAATCAACAAGTTCTGGATGATCGATAAATGGATTTCTGTTTTGCTGGTAACTATATATCACTTCGTTTCTGTTAACTTCAAAATCATCAACAGGATCAAGAACATGCCATTCAAGCAGAGTCGATAGCTTACCAAGAATAGGATCAAAATTATCTGGTGTTGTGTAATCAACTAACTCTAAGTCAAAAGTTTCATTGTAATAGTTGTATCCAGGATCATATCTAACCACCATGTAGAATAGAATTCTTGCAACATCCCCTTTAACGAAATCTGCTGGCTCCCAACTATCAAAATCGGTTAAACAGCTCAAAGCTTCATCATGATTATTACCACCATTATCAAAATCTTTAACTCCTCTTGATGCATTTACCGATCTGTCGCAAGGCTTCAAATTATGAACATCTCTATATGCAATATCATCCTGATTTGGAAAACCATGTGACTTAGGCCAAATATGTTCTCTATTCCACGAATTGCTTTGTGTACCATTTCCATTTTCATATTGAGAATAATTACCGCTTCCGTCTCTGTACCCTTTATCTTGAGACCTGTTTGTGTATACTAGGAGGATATTGTTATTATTTTCAGGGTCTTGGTCAGAATCTTGTAAAATATCCCATGTGTCAGTTGAAGATGATGTGTAAGGGTAAGGAATGTGGTTTGCAATAATTTGATGGAGTGCTTCTTTCAAATCATCTCCAGCTAAATTTACAGCTTCAGCATAATAGTCTTGAGGAATATCAGGCTGAACAAATCCATATGTTGGGTTTGAGGGAGGTCCAAAATCTTGTTGAGAATAACCTATTGTTGAAAAACAAAAAATTAAGATAATCAGTCGTTTCATCATATCAAAGATAATGCATTTTGATGAGTTGATGTTTAAATCGATTACACAGATTTTTAAAATTGTAAAATGTTCAATTTTGTGATATATTGGCATATGCTTTGATTATTAATTAATATGAGAAATAAACTATTTAGCTTATCAATTTTTATTTTATTATCATGTAATCCAGCAAAGGATACTATATCAAAGTCATCATCAAACTTTTCAATTTCTCCAGCTGCAACTACTTTACTTGATGTTATTGTAGGTAAATTCCCTGGGGTTAAGGTAATTGGATACAACGTTGATAATATGGATCCAAAAATATTAATTAGAGGTGGTAGTTTATCAATTAATAATCAGGCATATGCAATATACGACGTTAATGGTTCAATACAAACCGATTTTCCGTCATATATTGACCCACAAAATGTTAAAAGTATCTCAATTTTAAAGTCCCTTGCTGCAACCAATAGATACGGTGGAATAGCCAGAGGCGGAGCTATAATTATAAAATTAAAATGATGAAAAAATATCTAATTATTCTATTTACAAACGTATTAATTTCTCAAAATTTTAATGAGAATTTCCTAGATGGAACAATAATGTTTAAGCTAAATGATTATGTAGAATATTCTGGTGAATCTGTCTACAAAACTAATGACGGAATAGGTTTAATTGATAACTTATCAAATTATCCTGATATAAATTCAATATTTCAGGACATAAATGTTCTTCAATTTGAAAGACCAAGTTATTTCACAAATAAAAGAGAATTACAAAAAATATATAGAATTAAATTTGATGATTTTGATAAAATTGATTTGCTAATTAAAAAGTTGAATGATTTAGAAAGTATTGAATATGCTGAGAAAGAGCCTATTTACAGGACCACTTTTGTACCAAACGATTCTTACCATTGGGGAAACAACAAATGGTACCACACACTTGTAAATTCAGAACAAGCGTGGGATATAAGTTTAGGAAATGAAAATATAAAAATTGCTGTTGTTGATAATGCTGTTGGAACATCTCACTTGGATTTAAGTGTTTTTAAACAGCGTGATGTCGCTGACAATGATGATGATGCAAATCCACCACTTACCTACAGCCAAAATTCATCCTGGTCCCATGGTACACATTGCGCTGGTCTCGCTACAGCTTCAATAAATAATGCTTTGGGAATTGCATCTTTAGGTGGTAATGTAGAGTTAATTGGAGTAAAAGTAACACCAAACGGAGAGAGCCCAAATTCTCTTTTCTACACATATAATGGTGTTCAATGGGCATGTGCAAATGGTGCAAATATCGTTAGTATGTCATATGGAGGTTCGGGTGAGTCAAGTGCTCAACAAGATTTAATAAACGCATACAACGAAGTAGTATTTGTAGCCGCTGCGGGAAATGATGGGAATACAACCCAGTTTTATCCAGCTGCTTATATGAATGTAATCGGAGTTGGTTCAGTTGATGCTAACGATCAAAGATCTAGTTTTTCAAATTATAATTCTGGCTTTCCTTGGGTCGACATAGCCTCTCCTGGTGGATACTCTTATGGTGGATTGCTAAGTTCTGTTTATACTGATGATCTAAATAGTTATGCAAACTTTGGTGGTACCTCAATGGCTGCACCCTTCGCGGCAGGACTTATTGGCCTAATGAAAAGTATCAATCCGTCACTAACAAGAAATCAAATACAAAATTGTTTAATTTCAAGTGGGGTTGACATTAACCAAGATATTGGACCAAGAATTGATGCTTATGCTGCTCTTGTTTGCGCACAACCTGGAAATAATAACCCACTTGCAGGATTTACCGCATCCCCCCAAATAGCATTTCAAAATCAGGGAGTCACTTTCTCAAACAATTCTGTAAATGGTGAAAATTGGTTTTGGACATTTGAAGGAGGTAGTCCTAACACATACAATGGAGAAACCCCCCCTGAAATTTTTTACTCTGATGTAGGAACTTATGATGTTACCTTAACGGTATCTAATTCCGAGGGTGAACAAACTATAACCAAAGAAGACTATATAACTGTATATGTTGAAGCATCAGGTGCATGGATTTTACAAAACTCAAATTTTGATGCTGGGAGCACAGGAATAAATTATTTATCTATTGTTGACGAAAACGTTGTATGGGGAACGGCATTTGATGGAAGTGGAAATGGAATTAATATCCAAAAATTTACTAAAACCACTAATGGTGGTGACACTTGGGAATACTCTGAGATTGATATTGGTAATGCAGAATTAGGAATCTCTATGATTCATGCATTAGATGCACAAACTGCTTGGCTTGTAGCTTATCCTAGAGGCGCCAATCAAATTGGAGGTATATTTAAAACCATTGATGGAGGATTAACTTGGTCAAGACAAGACAGTGCAAACTATGACTCAAGCTCATCGTTTGCTAATGTTGTTTATTTTTGGGATGAAAATGTAGGTTTTGCTCAAGGTGATCCATTAAGTACGGAATTTGAACTTTATGTAACAAATGATGGTGGAGATAATTGGAATGCGGTTCCAGGCTCATCAATTCCAAACCCATTAGGTGGCGAATACGGTTACACACGACAAATTGAAGTTGTTGATGACAATGTTTGGTTCTCAACAAATAATGGAAGAATTTATCATTCCATTGACAGGGGTAATAATTGGACAGTATATCAATCTCCGATTTCTGACTTTGGAAGTGCAGAAGTTAATGGTAATTTATCGTTTGCTGACTCTCAAAATGGAGTTATTATCGATAATAGTGGTAATGTATATAGATCGACAAATGCCGGTGCTAGTTGGACCCAAATATCAACAACTGGACCAGTATATACTTCAGGACTGTGCTTTATTGAGGGAACAAATACAATATTTTCAACTGGGGGTGGTTCGTCATTTAGTAATGATGGTGGATACAGCTGGAATCCTATTGATACTACAACTCACCTATATGTTGATTTTCATGATGAAAATATCGGATGGTCTGGAGGATGGACCCAAGAAACCGGTTTTGTCACTGTTGGAGGAGTTTGGAAGTGGGAAGATTTCAGTCTAGACATTGACGAAATTATTGATCTTAATGAATTAAAATATTTTCCAAATCCAACCTCTGGGATCCTAAATATTTCATATAGTGGGAACTTGTTAATTTCAGTTTTCGATATAAATGGAAGAAAATTGCTTTTAACTGAAAATAAAACTGTTGATTTTACAGAGTTTAATGACGGAATTTATATTGTGAAAGTCAAAGAACTAAACTCAAATTTTGTCAAACATTTTAAGATTATAAAAAAATGAGATATTTAATTCTTACATTATTTATGTTTTTTTCAGCCAGTAAATACGAAACTCAAAAATATAATGTTATTGTTTCTGATAACGATTTTGAGATTCGTTATTATCCAAAAGCTTTAAAAGCCAAGGTTTCATCTACTAAAAACTCAAATGGAAACTTTTATAAGCTATTCAAATTTATTAGTGGAAATAATGAAAACGGTGATAAAATTCAAATGACTACCCCTGTCTACATGAAAAATGAAAAAAATAAGAATACAATGGAGTTTGTCATGCCTTCAAAGTATGATATTAATTCTATCTCAAATCCAAATGATAAAGATGTAACTATTTTTGAGTCTGAAGCTAAGTACTATGCTTGCATAAGGTATGGTGGCTACTCAAATGACAGTAAGTTCAAAGAACATTCAAAAGATTTATCACAAAAACTAAAAGAACTTAATATTGAAACTGTAGGTGACTTTTTTTATGTTTCATATGATAGCCCCTACAAGGTTTTTAATAGAAGAAATGAAGCCATGATTGAAATTAATTATGATGAAAATAATTAATTTTTTATAGCTACACCATCAGCAATCATATTAAGTTTAATCTTTGGCTCAGTAATGCTATTTATATAAGAGTGAGACTTATTTGCATCTTCTGCGTAGTGTTTTAACATCTCAACAGAAATCGTGTCATTATTTATTTCGCCTGTCATGTAAATAGTTTTTCCTTCAACACCTTGTTTAGGTACAAAAAAAGCATAATCCTTGAATTTTACAAATACAGTGTCAGTTTCAACTAAAACATTCATCCAACATCCTTTCTTTGGACAAACATCAATAATTTCTCCTTTAATATTATTAGGTCCCATTTCATTGATGTTTAAATTGTATGAATCTAAATTTGTTAAATCTTTTTTTTCACCAAAAAAGTCAAATCGGGAATTATTTTTGCAATTAAAAAAAAGTAATAAAATTAAAGTAATAAGCAAAGTTTTTAATTTCATTTTTCAATATTATAATTTATCTTTAAATAGATGGAATTAATAGCTAATTTAAAAAAAAATTGGAGTGCTCAATATAGAAAAAAAATGGGTGGTTCAAAAGAGGACGTTTGGAAGGTGATTTCGATGCAAAATAATTTAAATTATGTACATCCTTTTTGTAAAAAAAATAAAGTTATTCTGTGGGATGGAGAAAAATCAAAAGATATTTTAGTTTATTTAAATGATTTAACCTTCATTCGTGAATTTTTAACCTGGGAGAAAAATATAGGCTACAGTTTGATTATTGGTGAAAAAAATAAACAAAAGTCATATGTAGAGTGGGAAATTGATACAATTAATGATGACACTTATCTTACTATAACAGTTTACCCATATTTTATAAAAAATTTACCTAAGTTCATAACCTTTTTTCCTTACTATTTATTCGTTATTCCAAAGCTAAAATCTTACTTGAAAAGTGTTATTAATGGAATTGATTATTATATTGAAACTAAAAAACCTATCCCAAAAAATTATTTTGGAAAACATAGCTGGTTTTCTTAAAATTTGGTACAAAATTTGGTACTAAGTCATTTTATCAATTATGGAAAAAGTAAATTTATATAAGCAGTTATTAAGCGAAAGAAACAGCTCGATTGAATCAAAGAACATTGACAATTTTTTAAAATCAATATTTGAAAGAAAAGATATCAAACAAACATTAAATAAAAAAAATACAGATTCATTTAATCAACTAGATTTTGATAAAATGGAGACAAAAAATATTTTTCACTTAAAAAATATTGAAAAAATTTGTATCAAATATAGATTAAGATTTCTCGACTCCAATTTGTTTAAGGGTGATTATCCCAAGAATATTTCAAACATCATTTCTGATATCGAAAACTTGCATAAAACAAAGCTGAAAAACTTTATGATTATGGCTCCTTCTAAACTTTTTAAAATTAAAAGCCCTGACGACCCACTATTGTTTGTTCCAATTGGAAATGATTATTACTATTTAATTCATAAGTGGGGAAATGAATTTAATAATTTAAGAAAGATTCTAGTTTTACCATTTAAAAATATTGATAACCTAACCATTTTTTCGATACTAGTTAGTGTTGTTTTTGCCTTTATTGGAAAATTAATTTTTCCTGACATGAGTATGTCAGAAGTTTTTATCTTGTTCCTATTTTTGGTTAAAGGTTTTATATTTATTTTCTTTTATACCTTCTTTTTGACTAGAAAAAACTTTAACGAATCAATATGGAACAGTAAATACGACTCTTTTTAGTCTTAGAATAATTCCTTGACATTTGAAGTAAATAACTTAACTGCTATTGCCAATAATATAACTCCGAAAACTTTTCTAATTATATTAATTCCGTTTTTACCAATAAATCTTTCAATTCTATTTGATGTTTTCAAAACTATATATATAAATAGTACATTTATTATTATCGCAATAAGTATGTTATAATTGGAGAATTCGGATTTAATAGACAAAATAGTTGTCAAGCTTCCAGGGCCAGCGATTAACGGAAATGCCAAAGGAAAAACTGATGCAGTAAGTTTATTAGCTTCATCATCTCTGTATATAGTTATTCCTAAGATCATTTCTAAAGCAATAAAAAATAAAACAAAAGAACCCGCCACAGCAAATGAATTAACGTCTATTCCAATTAATCTCAAAATCTCCTGACCAACATATAAGAAGGCTATCATTATTACCCCCGCAATTAATGAAGCCTTTTCACTTTGAATGTGACCAACTTTTGATCTTAAATCTATTATTATTGGGATATTTCCAATAATGTCAATAACTGCAAATAAAACCATAAAAGCAGTAAATATCTCCTTTATGTTAAGTTCCATAATTAAAATTTTTGCAAATGTGAGTAAATTATTATTATTCTAAAAAAAAAAGGCCTACTAATTAAAGTAGACCTTAAAAGATGTGACCTCGGAGGGATTCAAACCCCCAACCTTCTGAGCCGTAATCAGATGCTCTATTCAGTTAAGCTACGAGGCCGTTATTTTTTAATTTTCACAAAAGGAAAATAAAATGGAAAGGCACAAACCAAAAATAAAATATAATTTTGCCACCAACTTAATTGAAAGTTAAAGACATATTCAATAATATTTACAATTAATAATGCAAAAATAAAGAATAACCAAAATCTTAGATTTAGTAAAAATCTCAAATTACATTTAAAAAAATCAATCACATTATTAAATTTAAGCAAACTTAAATAATATTAATCTAATAAATAATTATTTTAAAAGTGTATCCATTTGTATTTAAAAAATAGATACCTTTTGGTAAGTTAAGAGTAGATATTTTAAAAATGTTATTTTGATAAATTGGTGATATTTCAATTTTTTTACCCTCAATCGTAAATAAATTAAATTTATAATATTCCTCTGCATTAATAACATATATTTCTTCACCAGTTCTTATAGGGTTAGCTAATAGTCTTGGAATAGGTAACTTAATTTCAGGACTTGACAGATTATTTTCAAAATATTGGATTCCAAATTCATAACTATCATTTCCGATTATGTTACCAATTATTCTGCCTGGAATATCATCAATATAGGGATGAATACCTCCCCAAATTCTTGATAAACCACATTGATCTGCTGCATCTCTATATGACACCCACTGAAGCTCGATGTCCTGACTTGGACCATCTTCAAAAACTAAAAATTCATTTTGTTTAGCGTTAAAGGTGTGTAGACCTCCCGGAAAATAGGGGCTGCCAGTAAAATTTGTTAGCATTTCTGCAGCTGCCCTGGAGTAAGTTGAGTGACCTGAAACATAACCAGCAAAATTTGGTGTTACAAATGTTGGTCTTTGATATGGCCACCAGTTTTCGGCAAGAATCCATCCAACCCCCGCAAAATCAGTTTCAGTATTACCAACATAATTATGACCCCTCCAAGTGTATAATTTTATTTTTCCAACATTTTCATCACTATCTCCAGCCAAAGGATCTTCTGGCTGAATAACTTCTATATAACCATCTAAAAGTGGAAATCCATTTTCATTAAAATTTTCAAGAGAGTTATCAGAACCTTGACCATTTTCTGAAAAGTATCTAATAGCTGAGATAGGTCTGATATAATCATACCAACCTTTAATACCCCAAACAGAAATTGCAACGTCATGCATAGTACCACCCAAAAGAAAATACGACTTAATATCCCATTCAAGGTCAGATAAAATATTTCCTGTACCTTGAAATTTTTTCTCAAGTTCAGGATGATCACTTACCTCGTTTAAAAGAACAAACCAATGTCCAGGGGGTGTTTCAGAGTCTGGGCCGTCTGCCCAATACTCAGCTAAAACCCTTGTATAGTCTCCTCTTTTAACATTTTGTACTTCATAGCTTTCATTGGTAATCGGATTTTGTGTGTAGCCTTGTCCTGAATCGCCTCCTCCAAAGTAGTCGTAGAAATTATTATAATCGGAAAAATCAGTAGGAAATAAATCATCATTAACGTTACCAAGTGAATTTGGGGAAATATCCCATATAGCTTGATTATTAGGGGTCATATGAGAACCCCATATTGAAACCATCGAGAAAGCGTCGATGAACTGCTGATTAGTTTCAGCATTATCATCAATTAAAGGCGGTACTCCAGGATCATGATATACCATATACGAGTTTCCATCCCTTTCATAAATATTCAAATTATCTTGATTTAAACCGAATGGCCAAACACTACCCCATTCAGCTCCTAAAAAATCAGGGGTATTTTCAGAAAGGACATTGCCACTTTGATCAACAAAAACATCTAATGTTAAAGGCTGCCATCTGTTAGGATTTGTAAGCGATGGATTTCCAGAAAATATTGGAGTTAATGGTTCATTTACGGGTGAATAAAATTGATTTTCATAGTCGTCCTGTTCATTCGAGCCATCTAATAGTCCGTATTGTATATAATTTTCAGCTATATAATTACCTAGTGCAATAGAATTTTCAGAGTAATTTTCAGAGTTCAAATTATTTATATCTAAACCTAGAACACTCATTAAATTATTAGCTCTATTAATTATTTCAGTGTATCCTGGTGAATTTAAAAATCTATGCTTTATTATTCTGTATGCTGAGTAGCTGATTGCATTAATTTCTTTTTCATAATGATTCTCAGAGCTAGAAAAAGATGAAAAGCTTGATTCAAAACCATTATTTATATTTCCAATCAAATATGGTGAACCCTGTTGGTTGACGATAGACCAAGCATCATACATAGCAGCGCTTGTATGAAATAGATTTCTTGCGTGTACAGTAGGTCTGGCCAAATCATTTCTTATTGAAAATAAAAGTACTTCATTCCATAATCTTGCAATCGAGAAACTAAATTCATCTGAATTTTGAGGCAATTCAATATTAACATTATAATCTATTATTGCTGTTGAACATTCATTTGATGATGCCATTAATGAAACTATTCCAGTCTGGCCAATATCCCATTTTACTGAAATTTCAGATGACCCATTGCCCGTAATGATTTCCCCATTACTTACTGACCAATTGTAACTTTCCATAGAGGTGTCTGAATAATTATAAGTATGAACCTCTAATGGCTGTACAATATTACTTCCGTTTATTTCTTGAGATTCAATATATACACAAGAATTGTCATCGAGAGTTGCTTCAGGGTTATAATTACATGAATTTTCATCAGTACATCCTTGGATTTTAATTGATGTATTATTATCAATTAAATTTAAAGCTTGCCCCTCGATAATTTTGTATGTTGAGTTGGTGTTTAAATCATTATAGGATTCCTCAAGACCGTTAGGCCACTTAATATTAATACTAGAAATTGATAAATTTTCAGCAGCACCAAAATGAACACCTGCTAAAGATTGTGATTGATATCCTGAACCAGAATACTGGCGAATTTGGCTAGAACCATCACTAAAATTTACCTGAATTAGAGAACCTATTGCATCACGATTAGACATTGTTCCTTGTAAATAGAACTTTACCCAAGAACCCATAATTTCTTCAGAATAATATGCGTCTACAGATGTATTTTCCCATAATTTTATATTATTGAAAAAATCAGTGACTATTAAATCTAAGTCTCCATCATTATCATAATCAAAAGAAACTACTGATCTACTTTTAGACATTATTGGAGGATTTCCAGAAAAAGTTCCCGCAACAAAGTTATTATTAAGTCCTTCACCCTGATTTAGCATGAACCTATCATTTTCAGAATTAAAAAATCCATTTGCGACATAAAAGTCTTCTAATCCATCGTGATTAAAATCAGAAAATACTGCACCCCATGCCCAGTCAGTATCATATATATTAGCCTCTTCAGAGTAATTTGTGTATTGAGTTTCTGAATCAAACATTCCATTAACATATAAACTATTTTCTTTGATATTTGAAACAAAAAAATCAATTTTAAGATCATTGTTAAAATCACAAGTTGCTAAACCCATCCCATCATATGGGTCTTGAACACCAAATTCATTTGCCATATCTATAAAACCTGAACCATTTTGATTAATTAATAGTTGATTGAATTGATCAAAATCATTAGCAATGTAAATATCAGGGTAGCTATCATCATTGGCGTAGATTGGTATTGCTGAAAAACTATTTGCATTTGTGATGTTTTCTGAGATGTCAATACTCTCAAATGTTTCATCACCTAGATTCTTGTATAACTTATTTGGAGATTCAGAATTATAATCTGACAAAAATAAATCTAAATATCCATCTAAATCGTAATCTAACCAAAGTGCGCCTGCGATATAGCAAGTATCACAATATGTTTCAAGCCCTGCTATTGAGGTCACATTTGTAAATGTACCATTTCCATTATTTTTATATAATTGACTTTGTACAGCATTTCCAAGAAACAAATCTGGAAAACCATCATTATTAAAGTCTCCCCAAGATGCAGAAAGTCTGTCTCCGTGTTCAATTGTATCAAAACTGTAGTCCCCATTTTCATCGTAGTTTATTAAATCTATCTCGTGAAAAAAATTTTGACCAATTCCAGAATTTTCGGTTACGTCAATATAATTTCCATTATTCGTGTTTTCCAGTAATCTACTCCAACTCGTTTCACTTGAATCAGAATTAGCACGAACAATGAATATATCCAAGTCTCCATCTTGGTCATAGTCAGCAACTGCTACTCCGTTGTTGGCAAAAAATCCATCTAAGTCAGAAATTGTGGTAACATCTCTGAATTGTTGTGAATAAAAATATTGCGAAAAAAAGAATATAAATAAAACTAGGTATTTCAACTTAGGTAAAATTATATTGTATATGCAAATTTAAGAATACAAATATTAATTATTTCTTTTATTAAAATTTTCTTTGTCAGATTTATTTATTCTGTTAATTAAAACCCACAGAAACAAAGCTATGGCAATAATCCAAAAAAATATATTTAAGATAGACATAATTTATACAATTTTTACAGCGGTGCCATATGCTAAAATTTCAGATGCGCCTTGAGTGATTACAGACGTTGTAAATCTAATATTAATAATAGCATCAGCGCCTAAATTTTTTCCATCGTCCACCATTCTTTCTATTGCCTGTTCTCTAGCAAAGGCCTGAAGCTTAGTATATTCTTCAATTTCACCTCCTACTATATTTTTTAACATAGCAATTATATCTCTACCTGCATTTCTAGTTCTTACCGTTGAGCCACGCGCAATTCCCAACACCTCTTTTATTTCTTTACCAGCAATTGTTTCTGTTGTAGATAATACCATTTTTTTTTAATAAATATATTAAAACTTTACATAATAGAAATTGGATATTTTAAAAATGAGTATTTTATTTATAAGGGATATAATGATTACTGTTTTATACCACTTTAGCAATTGTTGTAAAGAAAGAGTTGATTTTATTTTAAAAAATATGAATTTAACAACTTTTAATGCCATAAGGGTAGCATATATTAAAGCGTTTACAATTGGAGGTTTATTAATGACAATTATTTCATAATTTTAGAAATCTATGAAAGTTGAACAAATTTATACTAAATGCTTATCTCAAGCATCTTACATAATTGACAATAACGGTGAGTGTGCAGTAATTGATCCACTTAGAGAGGTGGATTATTACATAAAAAGAGCTAAAAAAAATAGGTCTGAAATTAAATACATATTACAGACTCACTTTCATGCAGATTTTGTTAGTGGACATCTAACACTCTCGAAAATAACTGGTGCAAAAATAATTTATGGGCCAAATGCCGACCCAAAATATGAAGCAACAATTTGTAAAGATGGAGATATTTTTTCTGTTGGTAATTTAAGTATCAAAGTGATTCATACCCCAGGACATACACTAGAAAGTGTTTCATATTTGCTTTTTGATGAAGAAAATAAACCAAGCTCAATTTTTACCGGTGATACATTATTTTTAGGTGATGTTGGAATTCCAGACGTAGCTCAGAGATATGAGAATCTGACAAAAGAAGATTTGGCTGGAACTTTATTCGATTCAATTAATATAAAAATAAAGCCACTTGACGAAAATTTAATCATATATCCTGGTCATGGAGCTGGCTCAGCATGTGGCAAGAATATGATGAAAGCAACATCGGACACGTTAAAAAATCAAAAGCTTGTCAATTATTCAATGAATGGAACTGTAAATAAAAATGAATTTATAAAAAAATTGACAGATAACCTTCCAGAACCTCCCGCCTATTTTCCTTCGAATGTCATATTAAATAAAGATGGATATGATGATATTGATAATGTGATTAAAAGTTCATTAAATAAGATCTCAAATGAAAAAATTGAATTTTTTCAAAATCAAGAAGATGTGGTTTTTATTGATACAAGGAAAAGGAGTCACTATATTAAATCACATATCAAAGGTTCAATCTTTATTGGTCTTGAAGGACGTTTTGCTCCATGGGTAGGTGAATTATTAAAAAGCATCGATACAAAAATCATTGTTGTATGTAACAAAGATAAAGAGGTAGAGGCTATTACAAGATTATCAAGGATTGGATTTGATAAATGTATAGGTTTTATTGTTGATGAACCAAGAATGTGGAAAAAATACAACATTAATATTGACAGTATTAACAATATTAAATCAAAAGAATTCATCGATATTCTTAAAGTTAAAAGAATTGGGGTTATTGATGTTAGAAGTGAATCTGAATACAAAGAAAATCATATAGAAAGTGCAATAAATATTCCTTTAAGTATTTTGGAAAGTGGTCTATCAAAAATTGATAAAAATTCAGAATACTACTTACATTGTGCTGGTGGATACAGGTCTATAATTGCTATTTCAATACTTAAAAAATTAGGTTTTGAAAAACTAATAAATATCCAAGAGGGATTTAAAGGTATTAGAGAAACAAATTTAAATATTAGTTGCTTTAACAGTCTATGATATTGTCAATATTTTTGAAATAAAGTTGAAACCCATTTATTTTTAGTTTTATAATTTACTAGATTATAATCATATAGCATTAATCTATTTGCTACCATTTCAACATCCGATTCGTAAAAACCACTTAGTAAAATCTTTGATTGTTTTTTTGAAATTAAACTAAAATTTTTGAAGTTATTCATAAGGGTGTTTAGGGTTATATTTGAAATTATTAAATCGTAGTAGTTGCCAATTAAAGATTCTGGAGGTGTGTTAAATAAATTTATATTTTGACATTTATTTATTTTAATATTTTCTTTTGAGCTTTGAAATGCATTTCGATTTATATCGATTGCATCAACCGACTTTGCTCCTTTTTTATCACAAAGTATCGATAGTATTCCTGTTCCACACCCAACATCGCAAATAGACTTATTATTTAAATTCATTTCTAATAAATATTCAATTATTAATCTAGTTGTTTCATGGTGACCTGTACCAAAACTCATTTCAGGTTTAATAACAATCTCGTACTCAAATTCAGTTTTTTTATGAAACGGTGCCCTGATTATACAATTTGGGTAAATTAAAACGGGCTTGTAGTTTTGCTCCCATTTTTTATTCCAATTTACATTTTTGATTGATTCAATTTCATATTTTATTTGAAATTCATTTGAGTTAAATATTTTTACTTTTTTCAATTCAGTCTCATCAAATAATGTTTTTTTTATGTAGGCATTTACTCCTGAATTTATTTCTTCAAAGACATCAAAGTTTAATTGGCTTAGTTCAGCTATTAAAATTTCAGTACCTGGCTTTGTTGGGGAAATACTAAATGTAAAGCGTAAAATATCATCATTCATTTGAAATATTCAATATTTCTAAAAAATCCTCAGCATTTAATGATGCTCCACCAATCAAGGCACCATCTACATCATCAAGGGAAAAAATTTCACTTGCATTTGATGGTTTTACGCTACCACCATATAAAATTCTTAAACGTTTTGAATTATCTGAGGAGTATCTGATTTTAATTAAATCTCTAATATACTTATGCATTGATTGAATTTGGTTTGTATTTGCAGTTTTTCCTGTACCAATTGCCCAAACAGGTTCATAGGCAATTGTTATTTTTGAAAAATCATTTTCATTTAAGGAGAAAACTTCATTTTCAATTTGACTTTTAATAACTTCAAAATGCTTGTCAGATTCCCTTTGAACTAAATGCTCACCAATGCAATAAATAACATTCATTGAATTTTTTATGGCACTATTGATTTTATTTGATACAATTACAGCACTTTCATTGAATATATTTCTTCTTTCACTATGACCAATAATTACTGTATTTATATCAATACTTTTTAACATTTCGCAAGAAATTTCTCCTGTATATGCACCTCTAGTTTCATGATGTATATTTTGAGCAATAACCTCTATTTTTGAGGAACTCAGGTAATCTGATAATTTTTGCAGATAAGTAAAAGCTGGAGCAACTTTCACATCAATATTGTTAAATTGATATTCATTAATTTTAGATATTAAATCTAAAGACTCTTGAAAAGTCAGATTCATTTTCCAATTACCAGCTATGAGTTTTCTTTTTTTCAAAATTAAATTTTTATTCTTGGGTCTAATTTAACATATATTATGTCTACAATTGAATTAATAATTATAAAAATAAAGGCAATAGTAATTACACAACCCATTATTACCGGAATATCAAGTTCGTTTAAGGCATTCACAATTTCTTTACCAATCCCATTCCAACCAAAAATATACTCAACAAAAACAGCACCAGCCAATAAAGAAGCAAACCACCCAGAAATTGATGTAATCACAGGGTTTAACGAATTTTTCAAAGCATGGTTTTTTATAATTTTATATTTGGACAGCCCTTTTGCACGTGCTGTTCTTATATAGTCTAGACCTAATACCTTAACCAACTCATTTCTCAAAAGCTGTGAAATAACTGAAATTGGTCGAATACCTAAAACTAATGATGGTAAAATTAGATTTTTAAGCTTCAAATGATACTTTTCACCATAATCATCCAACTCATATAAACTGCCGGTCATTTCCAGACCTGTGTAATCCCTCAATATAAAACCAAAAATCCATGCAAATAAAATTGCACTGAAAAAAGAAGGCAAGCTCATACCAATTGTACTGACAAACTGAATTGAAATATCAATGAAAGAATCTTTATATAACACAGAGATTATTGCTAAAATAAATCCAAAAATTACAGCTATGATTATTGAAGAAGTTGCCAAAACGATTGTGTTTGGTAATGTTTGGTATATAATCTCAGAAACATTTTTCCCTTGATTTACAAATGAAGTTCTTAAAAATGGTTGTTTTAAGTATACTGAATATGAGTCAAATTGCAAAATTTTAAAACCTCTATGCTTTGTTTTATCAAAAAAAGTATAGGAATTAGTATTATTAGAATGGAATGAAACCGGTGACAGATCGTTCAAATATAAAATGTATTGTTTTGATAGTGGCTTGTCAAAAGCGTATTTTTTTTTTATAATATTTAACTGCTCAAGGTCGTCATTTTGACCTAGCATCATTCTTGCCGGATCACCGGGAAGAATATTAAGAAGAAAAAAAACCAAAGTAACAACACCTAATAATGTTACAAATAAATTTAAAATTTTATTAGCTATATAGGGAATCAACTATTCAAAATTAAGCTGTGAAAAATCATTATAATGTTTTTTACTAATTACAATACCATTTTTAAGTTGTAGTAAACCTGGATTTGACCTTATGGTTGTTTTGAGGGCTGTTTCATCACAATTGTAAAAATCAAAGGCAATATTATTTTTTGTAGTAAAACCTTTAATAATTTCATCCGATGATGAGGTTAATCCAATTACTTTATATCCGTTTTCATATGCAGACTTTGCAGTTATTTGCCATTGCCTATTTGCTTTATTTGAAATTTTATTTAAATCATATGAAACAAAAATTAATAATTTTTTTTCAGAGAGAATTTCATTTGTGTAATCAATACCATTTTTTTCAATTGTAAAATCATAAATACTCGGTTCATAACCCTTTTGTATTAAAACTGGATCTCCAATATTTTCAAGCCATTCATATAGTTGAAAATTATTTACATATTCCTGCTCGGAAATTTCAATTATTTCTGCGTTATCTAAACGCTTAACTTTCATTATTTGTGAATATTTGTCACATGGCAATCCTAGTTGGGAACAATCTTTTCTAGCTTCAATAATATTGGTGCCAATTTTATATGCTCTAAAGTCGACATAAGGCAAATGATTTAAAACATTGTAAACAATTATTAAGCATATAAAAATAGATACTGATGATATATATATATTAGTTTTACCTTTCAACAAAGGCAAAATATAATTTTGTTGAAAGAACAAGACTAAAATCATAATTAATAAAATTATATCTTTAACGAATGATTCCCAGGGTGTTAGCTTAATAGCATCTCCAAAACAACCACAATCAGTCACCTTATTAAAATATGCTGAATACCAAGTAAGAAAAGTAAAAAAGACTATCATCAATAATAAACTCCAAAGAGTAAATTTCTTTTTGAATCCCAGTAATAAAAAAATGCCTAGTACTACTTCAAAAATTACAATGAAAATTGCCACTGGTAAAGCAATGGGTATTAAAAAATCAATATTAAAAACTGTTGGGCCAAAATATTCCTCCAGCTTAAATGAAAATCCAATGGGGTCATTTATTTTAATAAGTCCAGAAAAAATAAACAAAGATCCTACAGATAATCTAAAAAAATGTACAATATACTTAATCATTTTGTAAGTGAATTAGAGCAAAAACAGCATAATTAACAATGTCAGCAAAATTAGCGTCAATTCCCTCACTAACCAAGGTGTTGCCCTTGTTTTTATCAATTTGTTTTATACGCAATAACTTTTGTAAAATAAGATCTGTAAGTGAACTAATCCTCATTTCCCGCCATGCCTCGCCATAATCATGGTTCTTATTTAACATTAAACTTCTAGTATTTTCTGACATTTTATCATATAGTTCAATACACTCATCATTATCTAAGTCTGGCACTTCAGAATGGCCTTTTTCAATTTGTATTAATGCCATAATTGAATAATTAACAATTCCGATGAATTCATCAGCTTGACCCTCATCGACTTTTTGAATTTCATTTAGCTGAATACTTCTTATTCTTTGGGCTTTGATAAAAATTTGATCAGTTAATGAAGGTAATCTCAAAATACGCCATGCACTACCATAATCAACCAATTTTTTTTTAAATAAAGATTTACAATCAGTGATAATATTATCATAGTGGTTTAATGTATTTTGCATTTATTTAGCTAAATTTCACATAAATTACGATTAAAATATATAAATGTTCAAACTTAATCATAGAAAATTTTAAACATAATTTAATGAATTTAAAAATCAGAGATAAATTGCTAAATCTAGAGCAACCTAAAATAATGGCAATATTAAATGTCACCCCTGATTCATTTTTTGATGGTGGTAAATTTAATACCGAAATAAAAGTTTTGAATCAAGTTGAAAAATTTATCAATGAGGGAGCAGATATTATTGATATTGGAGGTTATAGCTCAAGACCTGGTGCTAAAAATATTTCAATCGAAATTGAGCTAAAAAGGGTTATCTCAAATATTAAACTTATCAGAAAAGAATTTCCTGAAATATTTATATCGATCGATACGTTCAGGAGTGAAGTTGCTAGGGAATCCTATTTTAGTGGTGCCGATATTATTAATGATATTTCGGGTGGGAATTTGGATACAGAAATGTTAAAAACTGTCGGTGATTTGGGAGCTCCATACATACTTATGCATATGAGAGGTAATCCTCAAAATATGTCTCTTAAAACAAATTATAAAAATATTACACAAGAAATATTAGATTACCTTTCCAATGGTATTGAACTCGCAAAAGAAAATGGAATAAATGATATTATTATTGATCCAGGGTTTGGCTTTGCAAAAAATATTAAGCAAAATTTTACTCTATTGAATAATCTGAAGGATTTTAAAGTACTAAACTATCCAATTTTAGTTGGTATTTCTAGAAAATCAATGATATATAAAACATTAAATATTGAAGTTCAAGAGGCATTGAACGGAACTACAGTTCTTCACACAGTTGCACTTTTGAAAGGTGCTAATATAATTAGAACCCATGATGTAAAAGAACTTATGGAATGCATTAAATTAATTGATGAATTAGATTGTTAAAGTTTTTTAACTATATATATTTGTATTAACTATGGAATTTTTTTCTGAAATAATAAATTTTAATATCATTATTGACATCCTTGATTTAATTTTAGTTGCAGGCCTTTTGTATTATGCTTACAAACTTTTGAAAGGCACCGTTGCGATAAATATTTTCATTGGTATAATCTTGATTTATATACTTTGGAGAGGCACCCTACTTCTCGATATGGAATTTCTTTCAAGTATTATCGGTGGTTTTATGAGTGTTGGAATTATTGCCCTAATTGTAGTTTTTCAACCAGAGATTAGAAAATTTTTATTAATGGTGGGTTCCGCAAATATTTCTAAAAAAGGTTCTGTATTTGATAAAATAAATTTTTTTAAAAACGAAAAGATTAAAAATTTTACTGATGTTAACACGATTGTAAATGCTTGTTTTAATATGAGTAAATCAAAAACTGGTGCGTTGATAATTATTGAAATAAACAATAATCTAAATTTTCTTAAAGATTCGGGCGATGAAATGAGCATCCGAGTAGCACAACCAATTCTTGAAAGTATTTTTTTTAAAAATAGTCCACTTCATGATGGTGCAATAATTATTTCTAATAATATAATTAGAGCTACAAGGGTGGTTTTACCAATTAATAATGAAACTAAAATTCCTGCAAAATATGGACTCAGACATCGTGCAGCTGTAAGTATTTCCGAAAAAACTGATGCAATTGCGTTGGTTGTTTCAGAACAAAATGGTAAAATTTCATACATAAAGAACGGAGAGTTCAAAAAATATAACTCACAACAACACTTAATAAATCTAATTAAAAAAAGCCTAAACTAAATTACTAGTGTTATTTTTTTAATTCGGAATCATAAAGTTTTTTATAAATTCCATTTTTAATTTTTAGCAACTCATTATGCTTACCTTCTTCTACAATTTTACCCATTTTCATAACAATAATATTATCAGCATTGTAGATGGTACTTAACCTATGTGCAATAATTATTGATGTTCTATTTTTTGTAATATTTTTTATTGCATTTTGAATCAAAATCTCTGACTCGGTATCAATTGATGAAGTTGCTTCATCTAAAACAAGGATTTGCGGATTTTTTATGTAAACTCTTAAAAAGGAAATCAACTGTCTTTGGCCTGTTGAAAGGCCTACGCCTCTTTCTAAAACATTATAATTATACCCTCCCGGTAGAGACTCTATAAAATCATTAATTTGTATGTCATTTGCAGCTTTTTTAACATTCTCAAGAGTAATTTTTTTATCATACAATACTATATTATTAAAGATTGTATCTGAAAATAAATGGACATCTTGGGAGATAAAACCTATATTCTTTCGGAGTGATGAAATAGAATAATCATGAATTTTTATTTCATCAATCATTATTTCACCAGAATCAATCTCATAAAATCTGTTTAGTAATTTTATAACTGTTGACTTTCCAGAGCCTGTAGGTCCGACTATTGCATTTACTGTTCCTGGTTTTATATTTAAATTTAAAGATTTTAAAACATTTATATTTTTCTTGTAAGAAAAATTTACATTTTTATAATTGATTTTACCTTTTAAAGTATTGGCTTTTTTATTACCTGAATCTTTAATCTTCTCGTTTTTATCTAATATTTTGAATACCCTTTCTGCTGCAACCATACCCATTAAGAGTGTGTTAAATTTGTTTGCAATTTGATTAAGAGGTCTAAACAACATTGGTATCATCATGATAAATGCTGTAAGTTCCCCTATTGATGAAGTATTTTCTAATACAATACTCATTCCACCGTACCAAACTACTAATCCCAATGTTAGTGATGAAAATATTTCAGCAAATGGAAAGAAAATAGAATTATACCACACCGTTTTAAGCCAAGCTTTTTTATGTCTTTCATTAATTGTTTTGAAATTTTTATATTCAAGTTCTTCTCTCGCAAATAATTTAACAACATTTATCCCTGTAATTCTTTCTTGTACAAATGAGTTTAAATTCGCAACTTCATTTCTTACTTCCTCAAAAGCCTTTTTCATATACTTTTGAAAAACTTTCGTAGCAAATAAAATGAAGGGTAATGCTAAAAATACAATTAAACTTAATTCAATGTTCATATATATCATTACTGAGCCTACTATTAACATTTTTAATAAATCACTAATTATTAAGAATAAACCTTGGCCAAAAATATCAGCAATTCTTTCCATGTCTGTTACAGTCCGTGTAATTAATATTCCAACAGATGAATCATCATAATATTTCAATTTAAAATTTTGAATATGATTAAATAATTTAACCCTTATATCTTTGACCACCGACTGTCCTAATACACCAGCATTATATATAAATAGATAATTTGAAAAAACTTCCATTATAAGAAGTAATAACAAAAACAAAGCATACTCAAAAAACATAAATTTAGTTTGAGCAACTAAATTATCATCAACTATTTTTTCAATTACCAAGGGTCTTAATGCAGCGAAAACAGAAAGTCCAATAACCGAAAAAAATGCAACCATGGAATTTTGGTAGTAATCTTTGGTAAAGGTGAAAAGCCTTTTCAATAATTTTATATTATAAACTTTGATTTTTTCACTCATAGATAAATGTCTTTACTGTAGGAGATTTTTTCTAAAAAAAGTGCATGTGCTGGTAAAGAAGGACCAGCATAAATTCTATTAGATTTAGTAATAATATATTTTAATTCTTCAAGTGTTGTTTTTCCGATCCCAATCTCAATTACTGTTCCAATTATAGACCTAACCATATTTCTTAAAAATCTGTTAGCCTGAATTGTAAAAATTATATTTGAAGAATCGATTTCGTAATAAAAATCAATAATGTCACATTCATAATTTGAAACACCAGAATTTGATTTACAAAATGATTTAAAATTCTTTGTATTTTTTATTATTTTAATTGCCAAATCAATTTTTTCAAAATCTAAATTGTTCTTATAATAATATTTTGTTGCTGTATTAAAAATATCTTTTTTTTGAGTAATGTAATATTTATATTCACGTGAATTTGCATCAAATCTTGAATGAAATTCAGGAATAACTTTTCTTATTTTCTTTATAAATATTTTATCTCCAAAAAATGAATTTAGTTTAAATATAAGCTTTTGTGAATCTATTAATTTTGAATAATCAAAATGAGCACACATTTCTTTTGCATGCACACCCGTATCAGTTCTACTAGCGCCAATAACTTTAATCAGCTTTTCATTTAATATTAGTGATAATCCTTCTTCTAATTTTTGTTGAACGGAAATAGCATTGGGCTGAATTTGCCATCCGTGAAAAAATGATCCATTATAAGAAAGTTGAATTAAATACCTCAATATATTATAAATTTGTGAAACAAATATATGTTAATTATTTTGAGGAAAATTCTTTTAATTTCTGATACACACGGATATATTGATGATAAAATTATTGATTATTCTAAAAAGGCTGATGAAATTTGGCATGCAGGTGATATTGGTAATTTAAAAATTATTGATGAATTAAAAAATATAAATAAAGTAAGAGCTGTTTATGGAAATATTGACAATATAAACATTCGAAAGGATTTAAAAAGAGATTTAAAATTTCAAATTGAGGATTTGAAAGTTTTAATAACTCATATTGGAGGATATCCACCAAATTATAATAAAAGAACGATACTAGAGTTACAAAAATATAAACCTGATTTATTTATATGTGGACATTCCCATATATTAAAGATAATGTACGATAAAAAATTTAAACTTTTACATATCAATCCAGGGGCTATTGGAAAATATGGATTTCACCAAAAAAGAACAATGGTAAGATTTAAAATCGACAAAAAAGAAATAAAAAATCTCGAAATTGTTGAATTTGACAGATGACTAACTATGATCAACGTAGTCTGTTAATTGAACTTAATAACTCAATGTCTTTTTTTATATGAAAGAAAGCTAAAAATATCAAAATACTACAAAAAAATGGATTTAAGATTGCTGCAAAAAGAAGTAATTCAAAAAATTTAGATGGCATTATCGAAATTAGAGTATCAAAAGCTATATAAAAGTAGAATAAAGTGAAAATAGACATGAATAAACTAAGTTTCAATGCTAGATTTGATAATAATAATTGTATTCTTCTTTTTTTGAACAGAAAAACAGTTATTAAGCATATTAAAAATATTAAAAATGGAATTATCGAAATAATGCTGAGGATTGGACTTATATCAAATGAATTTTTAAATGTCTCAATTATTTTTCCAAATCCCTTTTGGTACCATTCCAAACCAAAAAACCAGTATAGAAAATAAAAAAAGGAGGAAATAATTAAATAAATACTTTGAACTCTTTGAATCATTATTATTTATCAAAATTTTAAATTAAAAAAAAATAGTGTCATATTAAAATAAAGTCGTATAATTGTATAGAATTGATAATCTGAAAACAATTCTACTTTAATATTCTTCCCATCTATTAAAATCAATAAATTAATTTAAATATAATGTTTGAAATAACACAGTTAAAACAAAAGAAGCTTTCAGAATTACAAGAAATTGCTGAAAAATTAAAAATATCAAAGTTTAAAACCTTAAAAAAGTTAGACTTAGTCTATAAAATTTTAGATTATCAGGCTTCAAATCCTGAGATCAATGAACAAAAAGAAAAGACGAGTATTTCTAATAACAAGACAAAATCAAAAAAGAAGTCTTTCACTAAAAAAAGTGAAAATTTTGAAAGAAAAACTACCAATTTCAAAAAAGATGATATTTCAAAATCTGAACCAAACGGTAATAAAGATAAAAGAAATAGATACAAAGAACCTGACTATGAGTTTGATGCAATTATTGAGAGTGAAGGAGTTCTCGATATAATGCAAGATGGTTATGGTTTTTTAAGATCGTCAGATTATCACTACCTTTCATCACCCGATGATATCTATGTATCGCAATCTCAAATTAGACTTTTTGGATTGAAAAAAGGTGATACAGTTCTAGGAAACGTTAGGCCTCCCAAAGAGGGAGAAAAATATTTTCCATTAATTCAGGTCAATAAAATAAACGGTTTAGATCCAAAAATAGTTAGAGATCGTGTTTCATTTGAACATTTGACTCCATTGTTTCCTGAAGAAAAGTTTAATCTTGCTGATAAGGAAAATACCATTTCCACAAGGGTCATAGATTTATTTTCTCCAATTGGTAAAGGTCAAAGAGGTATGATTGTTTCTCAACCTAAAACAGGAAAAACAATGCTACTTAAGGATGTTGCCAACGCAATTGCAGCAAACCACCCCGAGGTCTATCAGATAATTCTTTTAATAGATGAAAGACCTGAAGAAGTAACTGACATGCAAAGAAATGTAAAAGGTGAGGTTATTGCTTCAACTTTTGATAAAGAAGCTAATGAGCATGTTAGAATTGCAAATATAGTTTTGGAAAAGGCTAAAAGATTAGTTGAATGTGGTTATGATGTTGTCATATTACTTGATTCAATAACGAGGCTCGCAAGAGCATATAATACTGTACAGCCTGCGTCTGGAAAAATATTGAGTGGTGGTGTTGATGCGAATGCTTTGCACAAGCCAAAACGATTCTTTGGTGCTGCTAGAAATATTGAAAATGGTGGTTCATTATCAATTATTGCAACTGCTCTTACAGAAACTGGTTCAAAAATGGATGAGGTTATTTTTGAAGAATTTAAAGGAACAGGTAATATGGAACTTCAACTTGATAGAAATATTTCAAACCGAAGAATTTTCCCAGCAATTGATTTAACATCATCATCTACAAGAAGAGATGACTTATTGCTTGACGAAAAAACTGTTCAAAGAATGTGGGTGATGAGAAAATATCTTGCAGATATGAACCCAGTTGAGGCAATGGAATTTATCAATGACAGATTTAAACAAACCCTCAATAATGAAGAATTTTTAATATCAATGAACGGATAGAATTTTTAGATTAATAAAGCTTCTATTTTAGGTTCGAAATATGTCTATTAAGACTAGATTTAAGGTTAGATGCTTTATTGCTGTGAATAATATTATCTTTTGCTAACTTATCAATCATAGATACTAGTGCAGAAAGTTCTTTGGTAGCTACTTTTTTCTTGTCAATTAAAAGAAATTTTTTAATAGCAGTCCTTGTTGACTTGTGCTTGTATTTATTTCTTATCTTTTTAGTTTCGCTATTTCTAATTCTTTTAATAGCTGATTTGTGATTTGCCATACTATATTATTTGTAGCCCGTAGGGGAATCGAACCCCTCTTACCAGGATGAAAACCTGGCGTCCTAGCCGATAGACGAACGGGCCATTTTATTTATCATCTGAGCGTGCAAAAATACAACTATTTTTATACGAAACAACAATTGAAAAAAAATTTTGATTTAAAATCAATAACCTTTGGCAAATAAAACCATTTTTGATGATGGTTTTCCAGAGTAAACACATTTACCTTGCTCATTTTTGTTGAAAGGTATACATCTGATTGTAGCTTTTGTAATTTCTTTAATTTTTTCTTCAGTCTCCTTAGTTCCATCCCAATGAGCTAATACAAAGCCTCCTTTGTTTAAAACTACATCTTTAAAATCCTCAAAATTATCTACTTTTGTAGTATTTGCATTTCTAAAGCTTAAAGACTTTTTATAAAGATTAATTTGTATTTCATCTAGTAACTCCAAAACATGCGCTTTAACATTATCTAATGGGATTATCTCTTTACTTAACTCATCTCTTCTAAAAATTTCTAAAGACTTATTTTTTAAGTCATTTGGTCCAATAACAATTCTTACTGGTACACCCTCCAATTCATATTTGGCAAATTTTGCTCCAGGCCTTAGCTTATCACTATTATCAAATTTTATTTCAACATTTGAACCTTCAAATTTTAATTTTATAGAGTCAACAACTGAAGAAATTTCATCTAATTCTTTTTTGTCTTTAAAAATAGGAACAATCACAACTTGTATCGGAGCTAATTTTGGGGGTAAAACTAGTCCATTGTCGTCACTGTGTGTCATTATAAGTGCACCCATCAATCTAGAAGAAACTCCCCATGAGGATGCCCAAACATACTTAAGTTCACCTTCTTTATTAGTATACTTAACATCAAAAGCTTTTGAAAAGTTTTGACCCAAAAAATGTGATGTGCCAGCTTGTAGTGCTTTACCGTCTTGCATCAGTGCTTCTATACAAAGCGTTTTTTCGGCCCCGGCAAAAGTTTCGTTCTCGGTTTTTGTACCTTTGATTACTGGCATTGACATATATTTTTCTGCAAACTCAGCATACAAATCATTTATCATTTTTGTTTCGTTAATAGCTTCTTCTTTTGTTTCATGTGCAGTGTGACCTTCTTGCCATAAAAATTCGGCCGTACGCAAAAATAATCTTGTTCTCATTTCCCATCTTACAACATTTGCCCATTGATTTATTAGAATTGGTAAATCACGATATGATTGTATCCAATTTTTATAGGTATTCCAAATTACAGCTTCACTGGTGGGTCTCACAATTAATTCTTCCTCTAATTTTGCATCAGGGTCTACTCTAAGTTTGCCTTCATTTTCAGGATCACTTTCGAGTCTATAATGTGTTACAATTGCGCACTCTTTAGCGAAGCCCTTAGCATTCTTTTCCTCAGCTTCAAATAGGCTCTTAGGAACAAACAATGGAAAATATGCGTTTTGATGACCTGTTTCTTTAAACATTTTATCAAGCTGTGCTTTCATTTTTTCCCAGATGGCATATCCGTAGGGTTTGATCACCATACATCCGCGTACAGATGAGTTTTCAGCTAACCCAGCTTTTACAACCAGGTCATTATACCATCTTGAATAATCATCAGCTCTACTAACCAGTTTTTTATCCATTATTTGTAAATTGGCATAACAATTGTTATTTTTAAAGTGTATACAAATCTAAATAATTTAGGCTTGCAGTAAAAATAAAATTCAATATGAAAAACAATTTTATCTACTTTTTTTTCTTATTTATATTATCAAACCTCTTGTATGTATCCTGTGGTACATATCAATACAGTGGTTACATCAACGATGGTATTTATGAAAATAGTGATGATGTTTATGCTGAAAATGAAGAAAACAAGCCAAATAAAAATATTCCCAACGATTACTATACAAATTATTTTGATGAAGTTTCAACTTCGTACTCTAATTTAAATAATGACTTATTCACTGATACTGATGAATACCAGACATCAGAAAGAGACTCTGTTAAGTCTAAATATGGTCCATGGGGATCAAACATAAATTCTGTTGAAATAAACATACATTCAAATTATAATAATAGTTTTTGGACAAGGTGGCATTATCCAAATTGGATGTGGAATTATGGTTATGGATATGGAAATATTTGGGGATGGGGGTACAATAATTATTGGTCAAGACCCTACCCATATTTCAATGGTTTTTATGACCCATTTAATCCATTTTGGGGTTATTACAACTCATTCTATTATGGATATAGTTATGGCGGCTATCCATATTGGTATTCATCATACTGGAGACCACATAATTACTGGAACAATGGTAATTTTTACGGAAGTAATTATTACAACAATTATTCATTCGTTAGTTCAAGAAGAGGTTCATCGTCGTTTTCCTCAAGAAATAGTTTTATTGACAGTAACATAAGTAGAAGGTATAATTCAACTAATAATTCATCATCATTGACTGAAAGATTAAATAGAATTGAATCTATAAATAGTTCTGCAAGAATTAACCCTGAACTGTACAAGCCTTACAATAGAGGTAATAATAGATCAAATAATTACACAAGAAATAATTCAACTAACAACAATTCAAGAACAAATAATTATTCTAACCAAAATAGCAGTAGGAAACCAGCTAACTCTGGATATACACCTACTTTTAATAATAGTAACTTTAACTCAGGTTCAAGATCAAACTCTTCGTACTCTAGAGGTAGTAGTGGTTCTTACAACTCTGGTGGTAGATCTGGGGGGTCGAGCTCTGGTGGTAGAAGAAATTAATTGTTTATGATAAAGAAAATTTTATTCCCTTTTTTGTTTATTTGCTTATTGCATAATAATACTAATTCACAAAATATTTATGATGCAGTAAATTACTCGTTAAGTGATTTTCAAGGCACTGCCCGATACAATTCGATGAGTGGTTCTTTTGGTGCACTTGGTGGAGATTTAACCGCCATTTCTACAAATCCAGCTGGTTCAACGGTATTTAATAATGGTCATTTTTCCATAAGTTTTGGTTCAGATAAAAAATTAAATCGTGCAAATGTCCTAAATGCCAGTGATAATTATGAAAAGAACAATCTTACTCTCAATCAAATTGGTGGAGTTGTTACATTCGATAACCTAGATAAAGAAAAAAAATTAACAAAAATTAGTTTCGGAATAACTTATAATCAAACTAAAAATAATTTTAACGAATATAGATTAACAGGTATTTCCAATAGTAGTTCCATCGATAACTATTTTTTGAATAATGCTAATGGCCTTAGGCTTGATCAAATTTCTGCTTTTGACGATGAATCAATTACAGAGGCGTACATTGACATCGGAAACGTATATGGTTATACTCATCAACAAGCTTTTCTAGGATATGAGTCATATATAATAGACCCTTTTGAATTTGATGGTGAAAATATATCTTATTATTCTAACATTCCTCAAGGTGAGTTTAACCAAAACTTTAGATACGTTTCTAGAGGGTATAACGGTAAACTTACATTTAATTTAGGACTTGAATATGGTGAAAATATTTCTTTTGGATTAAACCTTAACAGCCATTTCATTGATTACGACAACTATACAATTTTCGATGAAAGTAACAATAATGGTGAAAGTGGTAATTTTAGAGTTAACAGAGTATACTTTGAGAATAGACTGTCGACTTTCGGTGAAGGATTCTCTGCTCAATTTGGAATGATTGCAAAAGTCAATGAAATATTAAGACTTGGATTGACGTATGATACTCCAACTTGGTATGAGATTTCTGAGCAAACAAGTCAATACCTTGAAACAAATATTACCAATGATTTAGATGAAGAATCACTACTTGTAACAAACCCAAATGCAATTAATATTTATGAGGATTATAATTTTAAAACACCCTCTAAATTGTCGACTAGTATTGCATTGGTATTCAAAGGCTATGGTTTAGTAAGCTTTGATTATTCAAGGGAGGATTTTAGCTCATTAGAATTTAAACCTAAAAATGATAGTTTTTTTGCTGCCTTAAATCAAGAAATTGCATTTAATCTTAAGGATGTTAATACTTTAAGATTTGGTGCTGAATATTTGATTGATAGAATCAGTTTAAGAGGAGGATTCATGACCAAGAGTTCACCCTACAAATCTTCTTACATAACCAATCAAAATTATACTATTAAAGACACTAAAGTTTTTTCAATGGGTATAGGATATAAGTTGAAAGGCACAACTCTCGACTTATCATATGTAAAAATTAATAATCAAAATTTTAGAAATTTATTTGATACTGGATTAACAAATCAAATTAATATT
>CACLCL010000003.1 GCA_902605445.1 uncultured Bacteroidota bacterium
AGATTTGGACATATACTATGAAATTAACCTTAGCCTTCCACAATATTCAAATCTTAATTTCATTAGTAATTCTGTATACATACCTAATGTTGGTAATGCCGGAATCATTGTTGTGAACTCGGGAACAGGTTTTTTAGCATGGGATGCAGCTGATCCTAACCGACCTAATACACCTTGCTCTGTTTTAACAATTTCTGGGCTAGAGGCATCGTCTAGTTGCGCTGACCAAAATACATATAACCTTATAACAGGACAATCAGTTGGAGTTGCTTTAATATGCTCTCTTAAACCCTACAGGGTTGAATCTAGTGGAAATATTTTAGTGATAACAAGCTTTTAAAGCCTTAACACAACTCCAAATAAAAAGTTTCTAATGGCCTGTGGATAATAACCCGTTCCTTCAATTGTAGTTACTGCACCAGGTACTGACCAGGTGTCATCATAAGTATAATAATAACCATTAGCCACATATTTTTTATTAAAAATATTATTTATCATCGCAGTGATTATAACCTCACTAAAATATTTAGGACTTTCAAACTTATATATGATATTAATATCAGTGGTCATGTAAGAATCAAGTTTAGAAACACTTGACTCAGTATTACTTAGAAATTGCTCTCCAACATATTTGTATAAAAGATTAATATTTAAATTTTGTTTGGGAGTATAGGAAACATTCAAAGATGAAATTAATTCAGGTGAAAATGATATATCTGTATCTCCTAGATTAATTACCTGTCCATCAAAATTGGATATGTAATCAATATTTTTATTTTTACTTAGACTTAAATTTCCTGAAAAAACAAATTTTTTATTAAGACTATACACTGACTCAAATTCTACACCTTTTCTAAAGCTTTTACCACTATTTTCTCTGACAGGTGTTCCAACATCATCTAAAGCACCGGTTAAAACCAATTGATTTTTATAATTCATAAAATAAAAATTCGTACTAAAAATTAAATTTTTATTATTGAATTGCCATCCTAGTTCATAATTAATTAATTCCTCTGGTTGAATATCTAAATTATTTTCAAAGTCACTTCTAGTTGGTTCACGATATGCTCTTGACACAGAAAAATATGCTTTATTTTCATTATTAAAATTATAATTAAATCCTGCCTTTGGATTAAAAAAAGAATAGGATTTATCAACTGCTAATTCATCAACATTAGAAGTACTGCCTATTGTTACATAATCTATTTTTCTTAGTTGAAAATCAGCATAGATACTTAAACCATCTGAAAGTTGATATATTGTTTTAATAAAATTACTGAAGTCCTTTTTTAGACCATTACCATTGTAAAATAAATCGGTAAACTGAATATCTCCTGAATTTTGAGCCCATATTGTTTCACCAAAATGATCACCATCATATTCACTATATGTTGAGCCAAAGGTTAAATTATTATTAGCGGTTGTATAATTCAAATTATAATTAAAAACAAAAAACTGGTTATCTAACCATTTTCTTGTAATATAATCCTCATTACCGTTTTCATTATACTGTTCGTAAAAGCCTCTTCCATTAGTTAGATTCAACCCCAAGCTTGAGGTTAAGTTGTTAGAGACAGATTGGGTCCAATGAAATTGAAAATGGTCTTGCTTGTAGTTATCAACTTCATTTTCATGAAATTTCTCATTTCCATCCAAATCAAAATAAAGGCCCGATGGATTATAAGTTCGATTGTTTTCTAGGGTCAATAAATCAATTCCATTCCACGCTTGATAGGTAATCTCATGACCACCAAAATTTAAAAATTTTAAAAGAGTTTTATTTTTTTTGTAAGAAAACTGTAGAAAATACGATTTTAGATTTGATGAAGCTCTATCAATGTAACCATCTGAGTCAATTTTTGACAATCTGCCGGAAAACTCAAAGACATTATTTAATAAACCAGTACTGAACTTAAAATTATTTTTTATGGTATTGAAGCTACCTACAGTATTTGAACTTTCAAAAAAAGATTTTTCTGCAATCTTATCAGTTAGAATATTAATACTTGCCCCAAAAGCACTTGATCCATTAACTGAGGTGCCAATTCCTCTTTGAACTTGTAAATTTTCAACAGAGGAGGAGAAATCAGGTAAGTCTACCCAAAAAGTACCAAGTGATTCAGCGTCATTATAGGGAATACCATTTATTGTAACATTTGTTGATTGTGAATTAATTCCTCTAATTCTGATTCCTGTATATCCAATACCAGCCCCAGCATCTGAGGTAGTAACAACATTTGGTAAGAAATTCAATAATATTGGTATATCCTGACCTAAGTTTCTTTTTGAAAGCTCATCTTTAGAAATATTATTAAATGCAATTGGTAAATTTTCTTTTGCTCTCACTGACGATACAATAACCTCCTCCAAATTTTGGATCTCTAATGTGTCTATAGCTATTTGTTGAGCACTGATTGTATAGCAAAAAATAAATAATAGGAAAAATATATTTTTCATACGTTCTGTTTAAATTAAAGGTTTGAGGGGGGATAAAAAAATTAATTCTTATAATACATTTTCCTAAACAGCATTACCTGTTCAAGGTTCAATGGGTATAATCTCAGCTTTATCCAGCACCCCTATGTTATAATGCAAATTTACAACTTATTTTTAATTAAATAAATTATTGATTTTTAATTGGCCAATTATCACCCTCAGGAAAATTTCCGTTAGTCCATTCAATTAATTCATCATCAGTTAATAAGCAGCTATCTAATATTTTTGTAATTGTTCTAACTTCTAGCTTTTGACCTATAAAAACAAGTTCAATCTTTCTGTCACCAAACTCAGCATCCCAATCAGACTCAATTTGATCCTGATTATTCAAAAAAGATGGGTAGTTAATTCTTTCAGTAAATGGCATTGAATCCCACCAAACACCGGCCGGATCAGCTTTCACAGACCCTCCTGCTGAGCTCCAAATAAGAGCTTGATTAGATCTCGAGGCAATCCAAAACAACCCTTTACTTCTAATAATATTTGATGGAAAATCTTTAGTAACAAAAGATAAAAATCGTTCAGGGTGAAAAGGCCTTTTATTTCTGTAAACAAACGAACCAATACCATATTCCTCCGTCTCAGGAATGTGCTCATTTTCTAATTCCTTAATCCAACCAGCAGATGCTTCTGCTTTTTCAAAGTTGAACAAACCTGTATTGATTACCTCTTCAAGATTCACTTTTGAATGGTTAGTTTGAATTAGCTTGGCATCTGGATTTAACTTTTGAATAATTTCTGAGAGTATTTTCAATTCAGATTTAGAAACAAGATCTACTTTGTTTAGTAAAATTACATTTGCAAATTCAACTTGATCAGTCAATAAGTTAACTATAGTTCTATCATCACCTTCAATGTCCGTAAGACTTCTGTCAGTTAGATATTCTGGACTTGAAAAATCCTTAATAAAGTTGAAAGAATCAACAACTGTAACCATTGTATCAACATAACTAAATTTACTAAGATCAATTTTTCCATCTTCACTTTCAAAACTAAATGTTTGAGCAACAGGAATTGGCTCGGAAATTCCAGTACTCTCAATTATTAAATAATCAAATCTGTTTTCTTGAGCTAATTTCTCCACTTCAACTATTAAGTCTTCACGGAGTGTACAACATATACATCCATTACTCATCTCTACTAACTTTTCATCAGTTCTTGAAAGACTATTTTCACTTTTGACTAATTCCGCATCTATATTTACCTCGCTCATATCATTTACGATCACGGCTGCTTTTAGCCCTTGCTTATTGTGTAAAATATGATTCAATAAAGTTGTTTTTCCAGCACCCAAAAAACCACTTAGAACAGTAACAGGAAGTTTTTTTGTATTCATGAAATTAATAATTGTAGCTAACGGAAAGCATAATATTTCTACCCATTTCGTGGGTAAAATATCTAAGTCTATTTAGATAGCTCTTATAAAGATTATTTAATAAGTTTTCAACTCGCAAACGAATTTTATAATTTGCTCCTGTCTTTGTCTTATAGGCTATTGAAGATGAAAAATTTAATAAATGATATGCACCTGGCGGAGTACTTGTATCCAGCATTTGATAAGTTCCATCAGTTGGGATATAAACTTCAAAATTTGTATTTGGAAATTCGTTTTGTCTAAAAAAGTACTCACTTTCAAGTGAAAGATTTAAATTATTTAACTTTTCAAAATTATAACTGATTTGATTTTTCAAACTTACTGGGGGCATATTAATCAACGGCTTGTTATTTGATTTTTCATAGCCTTTGACAATTGAAAATTCACTTCCAATAAAAAAATCTTTAAAGAGTTTTCTTTCATATTTTAAATCAAAACCATACAGTTTAGCATCTTGCTGTTTATACTCCCAGTAAGGAAAAACACCTGCAATTGTGGAAGTCAGTGACACTGGAATCATATAAATAAAATTGTCAACCAAATTCACAAATGAGTTTAATACAAGATTTGATTTGTCATTTGCGAAGCTATATGTCAAGGCAATATTATGGCCAACCTCAGATTGAAAACTTAAATCTCCAATTTCTATTCTTGCAGATGAGTGGTGTAATCCCTCACTAAATAACTCTGATGGGTTTGGTTTTCTGGATGAAATTGAATAATTAAAGTACAAATTTTTGTTTTTATCAATATTAAACCTAGTTCCAACATTAGAGGAGATGTTGTTAAAAGTAAATTTAGGGTTAGTAAGTGTATTGATTCCTAAATCTTCGACAAGAAATTGTGGAAATAACTCATCATAATTTCTTAGTTCCCACAAAGATGTTCTATAATATTTGTAAGCATTAATATGTGAAAAATCATATCTCAAACCACCTTCAAAAGTCCAGTAGTCATTAAGGCTAACATCATATACAGAGTACAAACTAAAATCATATTTTTTATAGTCTGGGATTATTCTTTTAACTCCTGTTGCTGGATCTGGAAAATTCTTTTGATATCGCACTGAAATTCCTGATTTCAGGTTTGAACCATTTTCAAATTTTGATTCTAAATCTAAAGCTAATGTGTGTGTTTGAAGACTAAGATCTAGTGCAGGTTTATTTCTATTATCCCCTCTTCTAATATCGAATTCTTTACGATCATTTAGTTGAAAATCATACCTTAAAGTTAATCTGCCAAAGTCAAAATTTTTAAAAGCTTTTAATTTTAAAAGATTATGACTTATTTTTTGTCTAGGAATATTAATATTATATGAAAAGTCTTCAATTATATGAGGAATTTCATTGTCAATAGCATTAATAATATCAATTGCTGTGTGAGCATGAGAGGATCTTAGAATACCTAAAAAATTACCAAAATAGGAGTAGTATATATCAAAGCCATAGTCAATCCTATTTAGACCTGCTTTTAAAGAAAAATTATTTTCAGAAAAACCAGTATTAGTCATAATATATGAAGGTGTTTCAAAATCACCCATACGTTTGTAAGTACCTTGAAATTTATAATACCAACCATTACTATTTGTCTTGGTGAAATTTGCTGAAATTCCACCACCTCTTCCATTTGATTGGAGATTTGTAGTAACATTTCCTCGAATAGTATCTAACAGTTTTTCCCTATTTGTTTCTGTAATTATTACTCCACCTACAGCATCACCTGCATATTTAAGTGCGCTTGCTCCTTTAATAACAGAAATTTTATCTATTGAATTTATATCAACACTTGGAGCGTGTTCAATGCCCCACTCTTGGTCCTCTAGTCTAACATCATTATTTATGATAACAATTCTACTACTGTGTAAACCATTTATAACTGGTTTTGATAAATAATTCCCAGAATTTAAGGTGCTTACACCTGTGACTGTTTTTAATATATCTCCTAAAGTTCTACTATTGTAATCTTCGAAAACCTCTTCTGAAATTTCATTTTCAAATAATGATTTGGAAATATTTCTGTTATCGGAGAGTATCATAACTTCCTCTAACTCGTTCATGTGATGTTCTAGCCTAATTTTTTTGAATGTATCCTTAGTCAGGTTCAATGATAAATTAACGGTTTCACAATCTTCATGAGAAATACTTAGTGAATATTTTTTTTGACATAAATTTTCAAAAACTAAACTTCCATCATAATCAGTCGTACCCCCAATGTCTAACTCATTAATCATTACAAATGCATTCATCAATGGTGAACCATCATGCAAATCCAATACTTCAATTGAAAGCCTGTAATTACAATCTTGTGCAAAGCTCTTTACACAACATAATGAAAAAAAAGCATAAAATGCTAGTGCTAATTTCGAAGTGAAACTAGCACCGCATTTTTTACATTTACAACTCATATTACTCTACCGTAACAGGGAAAGATGTTTGAATATCAATTGATCCACCAGCTGTATCTACAGTACCATCATTTGGCTTCATAGGCTCATGAATTAATGTAATAGTAACTGTACCTGTACCGGCGTTAGTGGTTGTTAGTGTGAACTGAGTTCCAACAGGAAATCCATTGGAGTCAAAATCAACGTAGGCAAAATCAACAGCTAAATCCATTGCACTAAAAAAGACCTGATGCTCATCTTGTTCTTCAACGATTTCTAATGTTACATCCTCAGCAGGATCTTCCATTTCATTTAACCATACAATTGAACCGGTATATGTAGTTCCCGCACTTAAAGTACCACCTGAAACAACTGGTTCATTTGGACCATCTCCGTCCAAATCCTGAGTTTGCATTGTCACAACATTACCCATTGCGTCTGTTAAGGTTACTGTCATTGTGGTAATTACTTCCTCTTCATTAATCGGTTCTGGTGTATTGTCGTCGTCGTCACTACATGAGAAGTATAAAAAAGGTATTGCCAATAAGGCATATTTAAAAATTTTCATAATATTTTATTTAAAAGTTTATTAATATTTGCGATTTGTATCGCTTTAGAAATACGAATGTTGAAACTATACTTTTGGCGGGGCTCTTAAGTTAAAAGTTCTTTTAAGTTTTGAAATTGGATTTCTAATTAGATAAATATAAAAATCATCATTAGAAAGCGATAAATAATTAATTTTTTTGTCAGTAGTAAAACTATTCTCAGCATTTGCTATTACATAACAAACTGAACAGTGATTTTCTGCCTGATGAAAATGAACTTTGGTCTCATTACATACTTCATGATCCTCAAAAAGATGGTGAGCGAAGCTAAATAAACTTGGAAAAATTAACAGAAAAGAAAGTAAAAAGCTCTTAGTTTTTTTCACATATTAAAAATAAAAAATTTAAATTAAATCATTAATGTATTTAATAGCAATTTTTAATCTTTTTTCTTTAGTCCCAGAAATTAACCTATAGTTAAGATTATTTTTTTCAAGCTCATCTTTAAATATTTTCATTGAGTATTCTCTTTCATTGGGCTTGTCTCTTAAATCATCCTTTTCCCATGGAATATCAATATCAGTCAGTAAATACAAATCGTAATGATTCAGCATTGCATACTTTTTTAATAATGGATCACATGTTCCACCATAATAATATTTTGAATAAACCATTGTTTCGAAAATATTTGTATCACAAATTAATAAGTTTTCAGAGTTGTTTGCCAACTCGTTTTCAATTTTCATCTGGCCATATGCAATTGGCATAATGTCACTTGGCTGACAGATTCTTTTCTCTTTATCCCAAATATTTTGCAAATATTGCCTTGCAAATTCTGGAACCCATTTTACATTATAATACTTTGCCAATTCAATTGCCAAAGTTGTTTTCCCTGTTGACTCGGGTCCATACAAAACAACCTTTTTACAGCTAGAATTTATTTGCTTAAGCTTTTCTTCCATTCGATGTATCCTTGAATTGCTAAAAATGTAAAAATAATATATTGTAACGATAACATTCCCAATCCTCTGTATGCATACAAAGGAACTGTGATGATATCACCTATTACCCACAAAACCCAACTCTCAAGTTTTTTATTTGCCATTAACCACATGGCAGTAAAGAATATTCCAGAAGTAAAAATATCAATATAGTTGGGTATTTTTATAACAACTGAACTTAAAATGTAAACTGTGTACGTAATTACAACGGTGATTAAAAATAAAGTAATCGTAATTCCAAAATCGTCTTTTGAAAATCGGGTTATTTTGAGCAAGTATTTATCATCATTCTTCCTTGACCAGTTCCACCAACCATAAAAACTCATTATTGAGTAATATATATTCATCATCATATCCCCGAAATATTGAGCGCTGTAAAGAATATAAACTGTAATTACAGTACATATAATACCAAAAGGGTAAACTAAAATATTTTCCTTTTGTGCATAAATCACACTAAGAATACCAAAGAAAAAGGCTAAAAACTCTAATAAAATGTCAATATTTGAATGAGATTTATATGAGTTAAGAAAAAAATCGAAGAGCTGAGTCATTATTCTTTGATTACATATGCTAAGGTATAATTTTTAAAAACTTTATAATAAGAGCAGAAAGAATAAATTTCATCGTTATTGATGTACCAACTTTTTACTTTGTTATTTTCTTTTTCCAGCGGCAAAACAATAATATTTTTTCTAAAATCCATTGGTTTATTTTCTAAAGATTTAAAAATACTCTCTTTGATATTCCAATAAACTAATAAATTACTTGTACTTAAATCAATCGGGTAATCTAATTCAACGTCTAAAAACTTTTTCTCAATTTTTTTAATTTTTTCACCAAATTCTTCCAAGTCAATACCAACTTGTTTATCACTTACAATTAATGCTGCATAACTTCCCGCGTGAGTAACGGAAATATTTTTTTTACTATTTAAATATGGTTTTCCTAGCTCAGAATAGGAAACCAAATATTTTTCAGAGGACATTAATTCAAGTATGTTTCTAATAGCTAAAAATTGCTTTTTATGAATCTCCTTCTTTTTTAGATCTAATATTTGCTTTGAAGAATTATCAAGCTGAATTTTAGAAAGGAGAATATCAACAGTTTCTGTGATTTGCCAGATTAATATTCTTGTATTAGGAAACGGGGCAAAGTCTTCTATAATAGGCATATACGATTTTAAATATACGTATTAAGCAATTAATTTATTAGAAAAAAATGATTTGTTGTTTATGCAGGAATAACAGAAACAAAAGACTTATTGTCCTTTTTCTTTGTGAATTTCACAGTACCGTCTACTCTAGCATGTAGTGTGTGATCTTTTCCAAGATAAACATTTTCACCTGGATTGTGAACTGTTCCTCTCTGTCTTACAATAATATTACCGGCCTTGGCTAGCTGGCCACCAAATATTTTTACGCCTAATCGTTTCGATTGAGATTCTCTTCCGTTTTTTGAACTTCCAACTCCTTTTTTATGTGCCATTTTTTATTTTTTAACTTAATGCTTTAATTAAATCAGCTTTTTTCATCGATGAGATTCCAGAAATTCCTTTTTCTTTTGCTAATTCCTTTAATTTTCCAACAGACAAACTAGCTAAATCTTTTACTTCTTTCTTTTTGTCAGTGGAGTTCTTCTTACTAACAGTTTTAGAAGCTGTTTCTTTTTTAGTAGATGTTTTCTTTTGGGTTCCTCCAGTAAGAATATCACTGATTTCTATTTCGGTGATTGCCTGGCGATGTCCATTCTTGACTTTATAACCTTTTCTTCTTTTTTTCTTGAAAACAATAACTTTGTCTGACTTTAAATGCTTTAAAACTTTTGCATCAACCTGAGCTCCAGAAACTTTTGGTGTTCCAATAGATGATTTAGAACCATCATTTATCATAAGAACATTATCAAAAGAAACTTTTTTACCCTCAGCAACATCAAGTTTATTTACAAAAATCTTTTGTTTTTTTTCAACTTTAAATTGCTTACCAGAAATTTCTACAATCGCGTACATATACTTGTTTTGCGTGTGCAAATATAAAGTTAATTCATTAATCAGCAAATTTTTAAAAAAATAATAAATCTACCAGATTACAATACATTTAATCATTTTTTAACACAATCTTTTAAATCCATCAATTATATTTGCAACTTATTAAACTAATTTTTTATTAAAATGAAAAATATATTACTAGCATTACTGTTTTTACCAATATCATTTTTTTCCCAACAAGTTGAATTTACTGAATTCAAACTTGATAATGGATTACATGTCATATTACACCAGGACAATACTGCACCAGTTGTAATTACATCTGTTATGTACAACGTTGGCGGGAAAGACCGTGAAAAAGGATTAACTGGATTTGCGCACTTTTTTGAACATTTATTATTTGAAGGTTCCGAAAATATTAAAAGAGGTGAGTTTATGAAAATCATCCCAGCAAATGGTGGAACTTTTAATGCTTATACTTCAAATGACGAAACTTATTATTACGAAATTTTTCCTTCAAACAAATTAGAACTTGGTCTTTGGATGGAATCTGAGAGAATGTTACACCCTGTTATTGACGAAGTTGGTGTTGAAACACAGAATGAAGTAGTTAAGGAAGAAAAAAGACAAAGTTATGACCGTCCCTATGGAAAAATTTTCAAAGTTTTGGGTGAAAACTTATTTTCAGTTCATCCCTACAAAGATGAAAACATTGGAAGAATGGAAGATTTGGATGCAGCTTCCTTAGATGATTTCTATTCATACTTTGAAAAATATTACGGACCCGGTAACGCAGTACTTGTCGTAGCTGGTGATATTAACATAGAAGAAACAAAAGGTTTAGTAACAAAATATTTCTCTGCAGTTAAACCAAAACCAGAACTTGTTAGATCTTTTCCTCAAGAAGAGCCTATTACTGAATTATCAAGAGTTAAGACATATGATGCGAATATCCAAGTTCCTGCAATATTAGCAGCATACAGAACACCTGGATACACCGAAAGAGATGCCTATGTTTTAGACATGATTTCAGCGTATTTAAGTGGCGGAAAGAGTTCTGTTTTGTACAAGAAATTAGTTGATAGGCAAAAACAAGCCCTTGAGGTGGCCGCAATTAACATAAGTCAAAAAGACTACAGTATGTTTACTTTTTTAGCATTGCCACTTGGAGATGTTTCGCTGGATTTACTTTTAGAAGAAATGGATGAAGAAATTGCTTTGGTTCAAAGCAATTTAATTTCTGAGAGAGATTATCAAAAGCTTCAAAACCAATTTGAATCACAATTTGTAAATTCTAATGCAAGTGTTGAGGGTATTGCTAACTCATTAGCAAAGTATTATCTTCTTTACAAAGATGTAAATTTAATAAACACAAGTATTGATATTTACAGATCGATTTCTCGTGAGGAAATAAGAGAAGTTGCACAAAAATACTTAAGTAAAAATCAAAGAGTTGAAATAGAATATCTTCCTGGCGAAGAATAAAAAAATAAAAAATGAAAAAAATATTATTATTAGTTATTAGCTTATTTTTGAGTTTAAATCTTACAGCACAAGTTGATAGGTCAATTCAACCAGTAGGTGGACCTACTCCAAAGATAAAACTTGATAAACCAAAAGAATTTAAATTAAAAAATGGGATCACTGTGATGGTGGTTGAAAATCATAAATTACCAAGAATTAATTATTCTCTTAGATTTGATAGAAAACCAATTGTTGAAGGGGACAAGGCTGGTGTACTTGCCATATTGGGTGCGATGTTAGGAAACGGAACTGAAAATATGCCCAAAGACGAATTCAATGATGAAGTTGATTTCTTAGGAGCTAGTGTAAATGTAAGTTTTGGTTCTGCATCTGCATTTACACTAACCAAAAATAATTTAAAGGTTTTAAATTTATTCTCTGACGCAATTATTAACCCCTTACTGGTTGAAGAAGAATTTGAAAAGGAAAGAGACAAGTTAATAGAAGGTCTAAAAACCCAAGAGAAAAGTATTGATGCTATTTCAGAAAGGGTTGCTAACGCTTTGGCTTTTGGTAAGGACCATGCTTATGGTGAATTTATAACGGAAGAAACTCTAAATAATATTTCTTTTCAAGATGTGCTAGATTATAAAAATAAATACATGATTCCTAATAATGTATATTTAGTAGTTATTGGGGATGTATATTACAAGGACATAAAATCTTTAATCAAAAAGAAATTTAGTTCGTGGGAAAAAGGTAAGTCAATTACTCAGGAGGATCCGCAGCTAACCGATAATGTTGAAATGACTGAAATTAATTTTGTTGATTTACCAAATGCTACTCAATCTGCAATTGGTGTAACTAATAATGTTGATTTAAAAATGAGTGACCCTGATTATTTTGCAGCTTTGATGGCAAATGATATTTTAGGTGGTGGTGGTGAAGGCTATTTATTCAAAAATCTTCGTGAAGATAAGGGATATACATATGGTGCTTATTCAAGTTTAGGTTCTAGTAGATATGGTGTTTCAAGTTTCCTTGCTGGAGCAAAAGTGCGAAATGCTGTAACAGATAGCGCTGTAATTGAGATATTAAAAGAAATCACAAGAATTAAAACTAAAGATGTAGATACAGTACTGTTAAAAAATGCTAAAGCTAAATATGTTGGAAGTTTTATTAGGAGATCTGAAAATCCAAGTACTATTGCAGGCTATGCATTAAATATTAAATTAAATAATTTAGATTCAAATTTTTATGGAGATTATTTAGAGAATATTAATAATGTTAGCATTGAGGATGTAAAAAGAGCTGCAAATAAATACTATAATTATCCAAATGGAAGTAGAATTGTTATTGTGGGTAAAGGAAGTGATGTAGTAGCAGCACTTGAAGAAAATGTAGGTTGGCCTATTAAATATTTTGATAAATATGCAAATTCAATAGCAAAGCCTGTTTTCAATAAACCAATTCCAGATGGACTAACTGCTATTAACGTTATTGAAAATTATATTGAAAAAATTGGGGGTAGAAAATTATTAGAAGGTGTTCTTACAATCGAAATGATAGCAGATGTTCCTTTGGAAGGTGCTCCAGTTACTCCAGAGGCTACAATGAGCCAAATGTTACCTAATCTTATGACACAAAAAATTGAAATGAATATGGGTGGAGGACAAAGGATGGTTATTCAAAAATCTACTTTTAATGGTGAAAGAGGTTACAATGAAGTTCAAGGTCAAAGAATTGATTTTACTGATGAAGAAATGTTGAAAGCAAAATCAGTTAAAGGTATTTTTGAAGAATTGTATTATAATGCTGAAAATCTAGAATTAATTAGTATCAATCAGATTAATTATGAAGATGCTTATAAGATAAAAGTTACTGATGATGGCAAAGTTTCATATCGATACTACTCAGTAGAAACAGGTTACCTTTTAAGCACTGAAGATGTTGACGAGAATAATAATATTAGTACGGTTTTCTTTAGTGATTACAAGTCTGTAGACTCAATAATGTTCCCTTTCAAAATGGTTATTCCAAAAAGTGCACAAATGCCTTTTGACTTAGAATTTAATTTTAAAAGCATTGAGCCAAATAAAGCTTTAAAAACATCTAGCTTCTAGACTTTTTAGAGGTTAAAAGTATTCCTAAAACTATTACTAAGGTTGATAATAATTGGTAGATGGAGAATTTTTCTCCATCTACTATTCCCCATAAAATAGATACAATAAGCATTGAATATGTAACTGAGGAAGCAAAAACTGGGCTTGATATTTGAATTAATTTGTTAAATAAAACCTTTGCAATTGCTGTCGCAAAAAGAGCAAGAATTAAAACATAAAAAATTGACAATTGAACCTCTGCTGAATGCAAGCTAGTAATTCTAAATTCAGAAAAATAAAATATAAGAATTGCTGGGGCGAAAATCACAGAAAAGTGTCCCACTGCTAATGTAACAGCTGACATATGCTGAAGATATTTCTTTATAATATTAACATTTAAGGCATACAAGAAAGAACATATAATAACTAGTCCTGCATACTGATAATTTTGATCAGGATTTATATTAATCCCAGAAATAATCAGTAAAGTTGCTCCAATAAATCCTATAAATACCCCCATAAACTGCTTTGCAGATGACTTAATATTAAATATTAAAACTCCAATAATTAATGTATTCAGAGGCACAATAGAATTCAATACCGATGCAACTGAGCTATCAATTTCAGTCTCTGCAAAGGCAAATAAAAAAGCAGGAAAAAAACTACCAATAAATGCAGATATAAATATCCATTTCCATTCGAAAAAATTTATAGTGTAAACCCTTTTCCAATATATTAATAATAGAAATAATGATGAAAAAATTATTCTCAAAGATCCTAACTGCAAAGGACTTAGCCCAACTAACCCTTTCTTAATTAATATAAATGAACTTCCCCAAATCAAAGAGAGCAATGCAAGAAATACCCATTTATTATTAATTCTTTCCATCCCATTGCAATGACTCGAATAGTACTAAAACATCATTCTTGATATACTGAATAGATGGGTAAATAGAATCATATACTATTTTAGATTTCGGTTGTAAATGTCCCCTTACAAAATTAGTTGTACTATCTGTTAAGAAAAACTGAAGCGGAGTTGCAACATTACCCTTAAATTCATAAAGTCTACCGTAAACTTTGTGTTGTTCATTTTCGTAATCTTTTATTGAAAGTTTATTTGACTTCTTTGCATGAGTTTGTACAATATTATAAAAATCATCAAGATTCCTTTTAATATTATCAGCTTTACTAAGTGAGTTAAACTTCAATATCAAATCCATATTTAATGTTAGATAACTGACCTTTAATACATTATTAATAGAATCTATTTCAGTAGTTTCATTTTTATTTAGATAAAAAGTTGTTTTAGAATCTGTTTTTTTAAATTTTTTATAATTTGGTTTATTAAATTCAATTCTAAAATAACCGTCTGGTTTTGGCATAAGGGCCTGTTCTCTACAAGATAGAATTAATAATACAAGTATTAAATACTTTACCTTTTTCATTTTTAAAAGACTGTATAGAAAGTCAAATTATAGCAAAATAAAAATTAAAAATAATAACACTTTTAGTAATTTATTAAAAAACTAAAATGGTAAGTCATCATTAGTCTCAGAGGTGTTCTGAGTGTTATTGACTACCTCTGTTTTAATATCATTGGATTGTTCATTTTCAGATTTATTTGACAAAAAAGTGAAATCAGTACAATGGATTTCAGTTGTATATCTATCATTACCTTTGTCATCCTGCCATTTTCTACCCTTAATTCTTCCTTCAATATAAACCTTATCACCTTTTGATAGATACTTTTCACATATTTCAGCTGCCTTATTTCTCAGAATAACATTATGCCACTCAGTATTAGAAACTTTTTCATTAGTTTGCTTGTTTGTATACGTTTCATTTGTAGCAAGAGGAAACCTTCCAATACAACCTCCATCGTCAAATCTTCTTAATTTAACATCATCACCTAAATGACCAATTAGCATTACTTTATTTAGTGTTCCTGACATAATAATTGTTTAATTTAAATTTACTCAATTTACTCAATCTAATTTCATAATCATTAATAAACTTATACATTAATTTTGACATCGGATATCTATTAAAGTCATTTGTAAAAATTCCATCGAGAAAATTATTTTCAAAATTGACCAACCAAAACCTACTTTTAATTTTTAAATGTGATAATCTGTGCTCAATGAATGATTTATTAATCAAATTAAATTTAGTGATATTATTACCAATTTCTTGACTAAAAATTTTTATTAGTTCATTTTTAGTTTGTTTTGTTTTAGAAATAGAAACCGGAAATTGGAATAAATTTTTCCATATTCCATTGTCAATTTTTTTTATCAAAAATTTATTTTCTTTGATCACTATTATATATTCATAGTAATATGTTTTTAATTTAATTTTTTTCTTTTTTACCGGGTAAAGATGTACTTTGTTTTTTTTAAATGATTTACACATCGTAGAGACCATGCACTCACTGCAAAGTGGATTTATAGGTTTACATATAATTGAACCGTAATCCATCAAAGCCTGATTATAGTCTCCAAATCTGTTATTTGGCATTATTTCTAATGCTAGCTTTTTGATTTTTGTTTTAAACTTGTTGCTGTAAAAGCTTTCTTTAAGTTCAAATAATCTAGATAAAATTCTGAAAATATTTCCATCAATTGCAGGAACCTTCTCTTCAAAACAAATTGATGAAATTGCACTTGCAGTGTAATCACCAATACCTTTTAATTTAATTATATCCTGAAATGTATTGGGAAAATTGGAATTCAATTTGTCAACTATATATTTAGCACTGAAATGTAAATTCCTCGCTCTAGAATAATATCCGAGTCCCTGCCAAATAAGTAAAACATCATTTTCATCAGCATTTGCAAGGGAATGGAGATTAGGGAAATGTTCAATAAATCTGCGATAATAAATTATACCATTTACTACTCGAGTTTGCTGCAAGATGATTTCGGAAACCCAAATTTTGTAGGGTTCTTTTGTACTTCTCCATGGCAAGTCTCTTTTATTTAGATCATACCATTGCAATATGATATTATGAAATTCCATCATTAATATTAAAGTAACCAAAATACAGCATTGTCACAAAAAAATTAAATTATTATTAGTATGAAAAATTGATTTAAAAATACATATATTTGCTGGCGTTATAGTAATTTATAATTTTAGATATGACAAAGGCTGAAATCGTCTCGAATATTTCAAAAAAATTAGGCATTGAAAAACTTGATGTCCAATTAGTTGTTGAATCGATGATGAATGAAATAACTTCATCATTAGAAAATGGAGAGAATGTGTATCTAAGAGGTTTTGGAAGTTTTATTGTAAAAAGAAGAGCTGAGAAAACAGCTAGAAATATAAAGAAAAATACAACCATAAAAATTCCTGCTCACAATATACCTGCCTTTAAACCATCGAAAATTTTTCTTAATGGAGTTAAGAATAAATTAAAGGTTAATTAAAATTTTATTTATGCCAAGCGGTAAAAAACGTAAAAGACATAAGGTAGCGACTCATAAAAGAAAAAAAAGAAGAAGGGCTAATCGTCACAAGAAAAAAGATTAACTCTTTTTTATTATAACTAGAGATGTTCTTTGAAATCAATTCATACTAAAGATACAATTGATGTATTAATTTTAGTTGAATTACCGGACAAATAATAATAAGCATTACAAAATGCAAAAAAACAATGAAATGAATAAAGAATTACTTATTCGTTCAAGTTCTGATAATATTGATTTTGCGTTACTAAAAGACAAAAAACTAATCGAATTTCACAAAGATAGTAATAATACAAAATTCCTTGTAGGTGATATTTATTTAGCAAAAATTAGGAAAATTATGCCTGCATTAAATGCAGCTTTCATAAATGTTGGATATAAAAAGGATGCCTTTTTACATTATCATGATTTAGGCCCTAAATTTTCAACCCTTAAAAGTTTTGTTAAAGACATTCATAGCGAAAAAATTAAAAACTTTTCTCTAACTAATTACAAATTTAGCGATGATATTAATAAAGATGGTTCAATTTCTGATGTCATAAACACAAATGAACCAATTTTAATACAAATTGTTAAAGAGCCTATTTCAACTAAAGGCCCAAGAGTTACATCTGAAATTTCTTTTGCTGGTAGATTTTTAGTTCTTGTACCGTTTTCATCAAGAATTTCAATTTCACAGAAAATTGAAGATTCAAAAGAAAAAGATAGACTGAAGAGACTAGTAAAAAGTATTACGCCAAAGGGATTTGGGGTAATCATTAGAACAGTGGCAAAAAATAAAAAAGTAGCAGAACTTGACAGAGACTTACAAAATCTTTATGGAAGATGGATTGCAATGTGTAAAAAAATTAAGAAAGCAAATATGCCCTCTAAAGTAATGGATGAAATGACTTTTTCATCTAAAATATTGAGAGATTTATTTGATGAAAATTTTACCTCGATTCTTGTTAATGATGAAGCTCTCCACATACAAATTAAAGATTATGTTCAAAAGATTGCCCCTAAAAAGGAATCAATTGTAAAACTTTACAAGTCAAATGTTCCAATTTTTGAAAAATTTGGAATTGAACGTCAAATTAAAACTTCATTTGGTAAAAATGTTTCTATGATCAAAGGTTCATATTTAGTTATTGAACATACAGAAGCATTACATGTTATTGATGTAAATAGTGGAAACAGGTCTTTTTCTCAAAAAAGTCAAGAAGACTCTGCACTAGAAGTAAATCTTAATGCTGCTTCTGAAATAGCTAGGCAACTAAGATTAAGAGATATGGGTGGAATTATTGTTGTTGATTTTATCGACCAAAATAAAGCCGAAAATAGAAGAAAACTTTTTAATCATCTTAAATCAGAAATGCAAGAAGACAGAGCAAAACATAAGATATTACCACCTAGTAAATTTGGTTTAATACAAATTACAAGGCAAAGGGTAAGGCCAGAAATGAAAATTAAAACAAGAGAGGCAAACCCAAGCAACAATAAGCACAATGAAGTTGAAGCTCCAATTATTTTAATAAATAAATTAGAACAAGAGCTAGATGAACTTGTCAGAAAAGGAAAAGTTGATATTCAATTAAATATACATCCGTTTATTGCTGCATTTCTTGAAAAAGGATATCCATCAATAAGATTAAAATGGTATTTTAAACATAAAAAATGGGTAAAAATAATCCCAAGAGATGCGTATAAATATCTAGAGTATAAGTTTAAAGTTGAATAATACATGACTTTTTAAATGACCCTATCTAAATTTTTAGATAGGGTTTTTTTTTGATAGATTAATTGAAATTGGGCAATGATCGCTGTGTTTAACTTCACTTAAAATAGATGAGGATTCCAAAAGTTCTAGCATTTTATTTGAAATCATTATATAATCAATTCTCCAACCTTTGTTATTTGCTCTCGCATTTGCTCTGTAAGTCCACCAAGAATATTTATGAGGTTGATTATTAAATACTCTAAAACTATCTGTAAACCCAATGTCTATAAATTTCTGTAACCACTCTCTTTCAACAGGCAAAAAACCTGAAACATTTTTATTTCTTATTGGATCGTGAATATCAATTGCTTTATGACAAATATTAAAATCTCCTGCTATAACTAAATTTTTAATTTTTTTATTGAGCAAAGTGATATAATCTAAAAATTCTTGCATATAATTCAATTTGAACTCCAATCTATTTAGGTTTGTTCCTGAGGGTAAATATAAACTCATAATTGATAGATCTCTAAAATCAATCCTTATATTTCTTCCCTCTAAATCCATATAATTAATATTTGTTCCAAACTCAACATTAACAGGCTTGTGCAGGGAAAGAATTGCAACACCACTGTAACCTTTTTTTTCAGCACTGAACCAATAATTGTATTTATATCCTATTTTTTCAAACTCTCTTACATCTATTTGTTCTTTCATTGCTTTAATTTCTTGTAAACAAACTACATCAGGTTTTTCAGATATCAACCAATCAATAAGACCCTTTCTCATTGCAGCCCTTATACCATTGACATTATAGGAGATAATCTTCATAATTGAGCAAATTTTATTATTATAAATATCATAAAATAATTTTTATTTTTTTTAGTTTAATATTTTATATGAATTGTAAACAACTAATATTACTATTATTTATACTTAAAAATACAATTTGTAATGCCCAAATCGTTGATTCAATTTCGGTTGGAGTTGATTCATTATTAGATTTTAAAATTGAATTAAATAAAATAAAAGACACTTTATTAGAAAATCAGAAAATACCTTCAATTTTTAAAAATTACTCACTTCTTGATGATGAAATAATTATTAAAAATAGAAATAACTTAATTACTCTAAATAAACTTTCAGAATCAAATCGGGAGATAAAATTAATTGATAATTCTGACGTAACAACAAGAGGAAGCATTTCAAGAGGAGTAAGTATAGGTAATAATCAAAATTCGGTTCTAAATAGTGAACTTGATCTACAAATATTTGGTAAGTTAAACGATAAAATTTCAATAAAGGCATCAATTCAAGACTCAGAAATACCATTTCAAAATAACGGATACTCTCAAAAAATTGACGAATTCGATGAAATATTTGTTGAACTAAAATCAAGCAATTGGAATATTAGAGGAGGTGATATAGAATTAATTAAGAGTAATTCATTTTATGGCAACTTTGAAAAAAAAATTCAAGGCCTTGATATTAATACCAAAATTAATGATGAATTAAATATTCAATTATCAACCGCAATTTCAAGGGGTAATTATAAAGAATCAATTATTAGAGTTCAAAATGGTAATCAAGGACCCTATAAATTAATTGGGCTTAAAGGTGAGTTGTATGTATTAATTGTTTCTGGAAGTGAATCAGTTTTTGTTAACGGTATTAAAATTCAGAGGGGAAATGACAAGGATTATATTATCGACTATAACTCAGGTGAAATAATTTTTAATGCTAGCTTCCCCATACTTTCAGACATGAGGGTAAAAGTTGAATATCAAGTAAGTGAAAAAAACTTTAACAGTTTTGTGGCCTTTACAAATTTAAAGTTTGAAAAAAAATTATCTAGTCACAACATATCATTTTTTAATCAAAATGATATTAAAAACCAGCCAATTATGCAGAATTTTTCTGAAAATCAAATTGAAATTCTAAGCAATGCAGGAGACAATGAAAGTCTAATGTTAAGTCAATCTGATTTTCCTGCAGATTTTAACGAAAATAGAATTTTATATAAAAAGCAGGTTATAAATAATATTCAAGTATTTGTATATTCCAATGATCCAAATGATGAATTATTTGACGTTAGGTTTACAAATGTTGGTGATAATGAAGGGGACTATATTCTTTTATCCAATAATACAATTGAAAATATATATGAATATGTAAATCCAATAAATGGAATAAAACAAGGAAATTATGAACCAGTAATATTTTTAATCCCACCAAAAAAACTTCAACTAATTACATATAATTCTGAATTTAAAATATCAAATAACTCAAATTTAAATTTTGAGATTGCAGCAAGTATGAAAGACGAAAACCTATTTTCAAATATAAATGATAATAACAACTATGGTTTAGCATCCAAAATAAATTTTATTTCAATCAATAAGATAAATTCAAAATATAATTTAACAAGTGATTTCAATTTTGACTATATAAATAAGAAATTTGAAACTATTGAAAGAATTTACAATATAGAATTTAATAGGGATTGGAATCTAGAACAAACAACTATTAATAGTTATAATCAGACATATTCAAATATGAGTTTAGGTTTTGAAAGAAATGGTGTTGGTTCGTTAATATATAAATTTGATAACTTAAGATTTGAGGATTATTATAATGGTTTCAAAAATTCATTGCTTTTAAATATTAATTCCTCGGAGAATCTTAGGTTATCATCATCAAATAGTATTTTGAGCTCAGAAAAAAATAATTACGACAGCGAATTTATACAATCATTTAATGATTTTGAAATCAGACATAAATTAGGATGGACAGTTTTAAATTACAACTACGAAAAGAAAAAATCTGAAAATATATCACAAAATGGAAACCCTGATTTTGGTCATCAAATTTTTGAGATTACAAATGGAATAGGAAATGTAAAAAAAAGGTTCATTGAAATCGGTTATAAAAAAAAAATAAATGATAGTTTAGTGAACCAAAATTTAAAAACAGTAAACTACTCAGAAAGCTATTTTATAAATTCACAGATTTTAAATAATGTTAAGTCAAAACTGAATATATTCATTAACAAAACACATCTATACTCTGACAATTCAGAAAATGAAACCTTTTTAAATACAAAATTGATATATAATCTGAAGACACCCAGCGGAATTATTAATTCAAATGTTTTCTTTGAAACAAAGTCTGGTAATCTTCCACAACAAGAATATACATTCATTGAGGTAGAACCTGGTTTAGGAAGTTATAAATGGATTGATATTAATGATAATGGAATACAAGAACTTGAAGAATTTGAAATAGCAATTTTTGAAGACGAGGCAAAATATGTAAGGATTCTTCTACCAAATCAAACTTACATTAAAACCTTTCACAGTAAACTAAATTATTCCCTTATTATAAATTTAAATAAGTGGAGTAAATCAAATAAAAAATTTGAGAAATTATTGTCTATTTTTTCTAATAAATTTCAGCTATCAACAGATAAAAAATCAGAAACTGATGTCAATATATTGGAACGAATAAACCCTTTTAATGATTATGATAATTTATTATCATATGATAACAACATTAAAAATATAATCTATATTAACAGAGGTAAGCAAAGGTTTAATTCAAATTTTCAATACTCGAAAAATAAATCAAAAAGTAATTATTCATATGGTAATTCGAAAAGTACTTTAGAACATAAAAAACTTACTGTAATTCACAAAATAGATAAACTCTACTTGTTTAACTTTGAATTTCTGAATGAGGTTAAAACAAGCAGAAATGACAATTTTATTGAAAGAAATTTCACTTTGAAAAAAAAATCTATAAAGCCAAAACTTACATATATAACAGCAGAAAATAATAAGTTAAATTTTATTTACGAAAATTCTATGGTTTCAAACCAGGTTGGTCAAGAAGAAACTTTAAATCAAGACAGGTTTAGCATATCTCTTTTTCTAAATAACAGAGAGTTAAATAATTTTATTTGTGATTTTAATTATTATAAAAATAACTTCATTGGTAATCAAAATTCCATTGTTAGCTACATAATGATGAGTGGTCTTCAAAAAGGAGAAAACTATACGTGGAACTTAAGCTTTCAAAGGAAAATTAGTAAGCTTTTAGATATCAACTTTACTTATAATGGACGCAAAAGCAAAAACATAAAAACAATACATAATGGCTCAATACAATTAAAAGCTATTTTTTAAAAAATTTAAAAGATATTTTATCTGACTATAATTCTTTCAACTTTATACCCTGAGTTGGGATTTCCTATCTTGACAAAATATACACCACTCTCATAACTGGTCATATTTAGATTGTAATTATAGCTACTGTAATTATTCTTTATTAATTCATTTGTATTTAACACTCTACCACTTACATCCATAATACTTAACATCATCAAGTCAGAACGAGAGGTATAAAGTTTTAGGGTAAAATATTTATTATCCGTTGAATAAATAATCAACTCTGAATTATTTAATTCAAAATCTCCGAAACCAAGAGATGTAACAAGATTTACTGTATAATCTTCAGTCTCACCATATGTTGTGTCTTCACATGCGTCATCTGGAACTTGAGATTGCCAATTAGATTTTATTCTCATTATGTGGGTTCCTAAAACAGCTCCCTCTGGAATAGTCATCTGGAAGGTTTCTGTGTATGAGCCTTGACCTTGTCCGTTAGCAATCTCATAATCTGAAACAACCATTTCATCCAATGAGAAAATAAAGTCATCATTATAATCAATCCAAATTCGTACATGTTGATCACCGTATCCTGTTGTTACGGTTACATCGTATGTGTCTCCAACTACTAAGTCTGTAGATAGATTTGTAAAATTGCTGTACCCTCCTTCACATCCAGAAGGATTATCTATATCTGCAACCTGAAATAATTGAAAGCCATCATCATAACCGGCACAATCAGCAACTGGTGAGCAATTTATATTTGTAATTGACGATTGCCATAAATCATTTGTAGGATCAAAGTCAGTATCCAGAGATGTGTAAGCAACCATAGCATAAGTCCCGAAAGAAGATAAATCAACTGTTTGATTAAAAGTATATTCAATAAAACTGTTAGGGGCTAATGGTCCAGGAACAGTTTCCGTATAACTAATACCATTAATCTCAAACGTTACATCAAAATCATATTGAGTTGCACCACCAAAGTTATTTATCGTTATCGTTACTTGCTCAGAGCTTGAAAGTAACTCCCCAGAAACCGGAGAAACAATATTAGAAACACCAATATCATTTGCATTTAGATGCGTTACCTCAGCAGTAAAAGAATCGTTTGTTTCATTTTCATCATCAGAGAGAGATGCAAAAGCAGTAATTTGATAAATTGCACCAATCTCTGACATGTCAACTGTAGAGGTGAATGTGTATTGAGCAGTCTCGCCAGAAGCAATTGTTCCGGTGAATGTCTCTGTAATAATCGTACCATCATCAAGTTGGTAGGATACATCAAAATTCGAAATTGAATTCTCACCAAAATTTGAAATAGTGACAGAAACAACCTCGCTATCTGTGAGTAAACCTGAAACAGGGGAATCTATGCTCACAACTCCTGCATCATATGCATATGAGACAAGATTAGGATAAGGATTCATCGTAACATTACCTAAAGAGTTTGGGTCAAGCCAATCACTTAGTCTAGTATCAGGCGTACCACCGCCTGTCCATGAAATATCGAATCTACCATAAACATCGTAAAGACCATTATCATTTGTACCCGAGCATGCTGCTCCCCCTCCATATAATTGTCCAATTATTTGCCCATCGGTATTAAATAAAGGTGAGCCAGATGAACCTCCTTCAGTTACTCCTAGCTCCCATCCTCCACCTGCTGTAGTAATTTCCCAAACTTGACCGCCACCCCATACACTCTGTATTGGCTGGTCGTCATCTCTGCAAACTTTCATAATATCACCAGCAGGATGATGTATACCAACAGTAAAATCAGGAAATATACCCGATCTGTCCCAACCAGCATAAACTCTTTCCCATTCTTCAGGGATAGGTTGATTAATTTCAACAAGAGCAAAATCAGATATACCATCCCTTGCTCTTAATGATGCACCACTTATTGTCAGATCTGTAGGGCCATTGGCACTATTTGTGTTTGAAGCACATACTGGATTAGGACTAATCCATCCAAATCTAAATGCCCATGTACTGGGATTTGAATAACAATGATTAGCAGTTAAGAAATATGGAGTCCCATCATTTTCTACATTATTTATCAAAGCTCCAGTACAAAATCCTGAACCAAACGATAATAAGATACCAACCGATTTTTTATTATGTTCTTTTAATTCATCCCAATCCTCACCAATTGAACAATCGACATCTAAATTACATGCACCAGAATCATTTAAACCCTTTAGCTCTCTATAAGTTTCAGCATTTCTATATCCATGGGTTGCCTTAGCTATATGCAATCTACCCTGTCCAGCGACATCTTGTGGCTCATAATATTCTATCCAAACCGTATCACCATCAACTAACCAGGTTCCAAGAATACCTGATTCTTGATTTTGAGACGAATCATATGCTCCAAGAAGGTCTGTTCTTTCATCATTATAAAGATAAATATAACCACCTTCAGGCATATAAAAATCATCAAAAATAAAATTTAATGTTAGGGCATCTCTTGATGTAATAAGAAGTCTCCAAATTCTATCACCGTTTTCAAGGATGTGCCATTCACCATCGTTTAATCCATAGTCAACACTATGCATGTATCCAAACCTCCAGGGCATGGGTAAATTATCATTTATAGCATCTTCTGCTTTAACTTCTTGCATATCAAATTCTGGTAAACTGTGTTGGGTAATGGTAGAATTATCCATTTCAATTGACCAACTAAAAGGTTCACCAGAGTTCGTTACTTGGGAATAAACTATTTGAGTAAACAGAAAAAGAAAAAATATCTTTACTCTAATCATATATTTATTAACTAATTAAAAAATTAATTTTTCTGTAGTTTAAAGGTATTAGCTCCATTAGGACCTTCAACTTTAAATAGATATATTGCTTGAGAAAAATAACTTAAATCAACTTGAGCCGAATTTGAATTGAGATCTTTTCTTAGTAATTCTTGTCCTAATACATTATACATTGAAAGTTTAAATAAGCTTTCATCAGAGCTAACACTCAAGGTTTGTGTAATAGGATTATATGAATAGTTAAAATTGTCAAGTTCAAATTCAAATGTGCTTAGAGTCCCTTCAACCTTAAATGAATCCATCTGTAAAGCAAATGCGTCATTACTTTGATAATGAAGTGCAATACGGATTGGTGTAGTGTAACCTTCAAATTGACTGAGATCAAATTGATATTGGGTCCATTCTGTAGGAACCTCAACATAAGGGGACTGTGTTAATTCAACAAACGTTGCTGGATCAGGATTAGAAGTGTTTACGTCATTTACATAAACTGATAGTCTTTCCAAACCATACTGATCAGTAATTGACTTAGCCCAAAATGTTAATTGAAGAGATGAAACACCATCAACATTAAATTCAGGACTAATCATCCAATCATCGTTTGGAGTAACTGCTGGTTGACCAGCTCCAGAAGCAAAAAAGTATAGACCTTGATTTCCCTCGTATGTATTCCAAGCAACTGTTCCACTTCCTTGCGCGACTAACGGGTAATTAAATACGATTCCTGAACCAACATAACTCTCGTTTGTAAAATCAATAGCATTTGCACCCCATGTGGTACCACCGTCATTATCAATTATAATCCAATCACCTATGTTGTCAATTGCAAAAGCATCATAGCACTCGAAATTGTCTTGCCACATTATCGGTGCGCTATATACTTCAGGACAGTCACCACCACCAACGTTATCAATAGCAACTGTTATCGAGTCATTATTATTAATTTCATCGCCATCCATAGAAACAGTGACTGTAATAATGTAACCACCTACAGCTGACATATCAATTGTTTGATTAAATGTAAATGAAACAGTTTGTCCAGCAGGGATAGTACCAGTATAAGTCTCTGTGACAACAGCACCATCATTAACCTGAAACGAAATATCAAATTGAGAGGCATCTAAATTACCACCATTTTGAATTGTCACAGTAAGCTGTTCACTGTCCGTTAGATTTCCATTTTGAGGAGAATCAACACTGATTAAGACTAGATCATTATCAGAAATTGGTGGATAAGCGTTTACAAAAAGTTCCCCAGTACCAGTTGGGTCAAGCCAATCACTTAATCTGCTTGAACTTGAACCTCCTCCAGTCCATGAAACATCTACCCTCCCATAAAAATCTCCTTGCCCATTATCAGCAAGAGGATTTGCTGATGAACAATCAGAACTACCGCAACATAATTGTCCTATAATTCTACCACTGGGGTCAAATAATGGAGAGCCGGAGGATCCGCCCTCAGTAATTCCTATTTCCCATCCGCCAAAAGCACCTTCTTGGATCATCCATGAGTTTACATTGCCATTAACAATAGTAATTGCAGGTGATTGATTATCTCTTGAAACCTTCATAACATCACCAGATGGATGATGAATTCCCACCGAATATTCAGGAATATTTCCAGATCTATCCCATCCAGCGTAAACTCTATCCCATGATGGTGGAATTGATTGATTGATTTCGGCTAATGCAAAATCAGAATCTGGATCACTTGCACGCAATGTTGAACCACTTACGGTCATACCCATGGGTCCACTTTGACTATTGGAATATGTTGCACACGAAGTTATTGGACTAATCCATCCAAATAAATAAGCAGCTGTAATGGCATCATTAGAATCCATACAATGGTCTGCTGTTAATATGTAGGGGGTTCCACTATTAGAAGTGTCATTTATCAGGGCACCACTACATAATGAATTATTCATAAGCACTAGGGCAATAGATTTTTTGTTGTGATCTTTTTGAGCTGCCCAATCGTCTCCAATGTCACAATCTACATCATGATTACAATCGTAGGAATCGTTAAGGTCTTTTTGTTGTTTTTTTTTCGGATTTCTGTATCCATGGGTAATATTTGAGAGATGGAGTCGTCCTTCACCAATAACTTCAGCCGGCTCATAATATTCAAGCCAAACTTTTTCACCATAAACAAGCCATGTACCTAGCATGCCACTATCCTGATTTTGAACTGAAGTGTACGCACCTAGCAAATCAGACTTATCATCACTATACAAATACAAACTTCCACCCTTAGGCATGTAAAAATCATCAAAAATAAAATTTAATGAAATAGCCCCAGGGGATGAAATTAAAATCCTCCATATTCTATCTCCATTTTCCAAAATAGTCCACTGGCCATCATCAAAACCATAATCAACAGTATGAGAATAACCAAATCTCCATGGGATTCCACTCTTTCCTTCGTTCTGAGAATCTTCATCCTTAAGAGATTGGATATCAAATGTTGGTAGTATTTTTTCCTCAATATCAGTACTAAGATTTAAATCCCAACTTTTGGGGTTACCTTCATTAGTTACCTGTGAATAAGAAAAGCAAAAGGATAATAATAAAACGATAAGAACAAACTTTTTTACTTTCATGATTTAAATTTATTTTACAATAATTCTTCCAGTCTTATAACCAAGCGAAGTATTTCCAATTTTGACAAAATAAACACCAGGAGAAGCATATGACATATCTAAGTCATAAAGATAAGCGTTATTATTCATTTTTTCAATATTATTAAATACAATGATTTTTCCGGTTGTATCATATACACTGAAAGTCATCAACTCAGTTTCATTTGTATTTAGTTTTATATTGAACATATTATTATCCGTTGAATAAATAATCAACTCTGAATTATTTAATTCAAAATCTCCGAAACCAAGAGATGTAACAAGATTTACTGTATAATCTTCAGTCTCACCATATGTTGTGTCTTCACATGCGTCATCTGGAACTTGAGATTGCCAATTAGATTTTATTCTCATTATGTGGGTTCCTAAAACAGCTCCCTCTGGAATAGTCATCTGGAAGGTTTCTGTGTATGAGCCTTGACCTTGTCCGTTAGCAATCTCATAATCTGAAACAACCATTTCATCCAATGAGAAAATAAAGTCATCATTATAATCAATCCAAATTCGTACATGTTGATCACCGTATCCTGTTGTTACGGTTACATCGTATGTGTCTCCAACTACTAAGTCTGTAGATAGATTTGTAAAATTGCTGTACCCTCCTTCACATCCAGAAGGATTATCTATATCTGCAACCTGAAATAATTGAAAGCCATCATCATAACCGGCACAATCAGCAACTGGTGAGCAATTTATATTTGTAATTGACGATTGCCATAAATCATTTGTAGGATCAAAGTCAGTATCCAGAGATGTGTAAGCAACCATAGCATAAGTCCCGAAAGAAGATAAATCAACTGTTTGATTAAAAGTATATTCAATAAAACTGTTAGGGGCTAATGGTCCAGGAACAGTTTCCGTATAACTAATACCATTAATCTCAAACGTTACATCAAAATCATATTGAGTTGCACCACCAAAGTTATTTATCGTTATCGTTACTTGCTCAGAGCTTGAAAGTAACTCCCCAGAAACCGGAGAAACAATATTAGAAACACCAATATCATTTGCATTTAGATGCGTTACCTCAGCAGTAAAAGAATCGTTTGTTTCATTTTCATCATCAGAGAGAGATGCAAAAGCAGTAATTTGATAAATTGCACCAATCTCTGACATATCAACTGTAGAGGTGAATGTGTATTGAGCAGTCTCGCCAGAAGCAATTGTTCCAGTGAATGTCTCTGTAATAATCGTACCATCATCAAGTTGGTAGGATACATCAAAATTTGAAATTGAATTCTCACCATAGTTGAAAATTGAAATAGTAATAATCTCAGAATCGGTCAAAAGACCAGACGTTGGTGAGTCAATACTTATAATACCAGTGTCGAATGCAGCATCAGGGGCAATTTGAAAGACACCAACCATATGACTACGGCCGGGACCAAAATACTCGCTTACATACCAAAACTGTTTTTCGTTTGAAGGATCAACACTTAGGTGAGCATAGTCTGCATATCTAGTATTATTGCTATTTCCTGTACTTTGAACTACTAAACCTTCTTCTAGGGTCATTTCACCTAATGGGTCATTGGCATACCTGCCCGTGTATCTCAATGAAACAGATTCAGAAGAACTTACTGAAGAGTATCCCATCCCAATATTTCCCTGAATATCCATTGACATACTTGCACCAAATGCATGTCTTCCATCAGGTGCAAGATATGTACCTTCTTGGTGTATTGTCCAGGGTTGTCCATCATCACTCTGGCGAAGCTCGTACCATCTTACTCCAGCTAATTTTCCTACCGAAACAGTATTGACAACAAAATTAAAAATTGCAGAATTGTAATTATCAAATTTTCTATACTGAGCTTGATTCATTATCATTGCCTGCATTGCATCAATATCTGGCCCTGAAGGTTGTTCTAAATTATTAAAGCTACCTCCATCAAATACACTGTTAAAGGGAGTGGTAGGTAGCTCTACTGGATTTGATATTGATGAATTTGAGGGGTTGTCCCAATCAATATTTACTGACCATATTTTTAAGTGATCATAATTTACTCCAGCCCATGAATCGTCTTGTAAATAAACTAATGTTGCATTTCCGGCGGAAGGATGATTGTCATCAACAATATCAAAGATTTGAGCTGAGGAAAAACCACTAGTAGACATTGATGGTGTATCAAAAGCTTGTAAACTTGCTGTTGGATCACCAACCAAAATTTTATCTCTTTCTAAAACAAATAAATTATCTCCACTTGTATTAGTTGTACAATAATAACCATCAGACCAAATTGAATATTTGGGATAGTCGGGAAACTGTCCACTTGTTGGAAATTGATTACTTGCTGCGTTATACACATGCCATCCATCATTTATCGGATCGTTTGAAACAGAAACTGCAAAATTTAATGAACTTGAGCCCATTGATGAAATTACATACCTATCAGCTTGACTATCATACAAAACTATTGGATCGCCAGATTGATTTGGGCCAAATAATGAATTTAAACTTGTTGCTGGAGATGCTGGACTACCATCTAAATTAAAAAAACGAAAAGCGGAATTCCATGATGCAAAATAGTAATCTCTACCTATTTCACCCGTAGGATCACCAGGTGTGGCTGTTTGTGATGTAGTTTGAAAAATTAATGCAGGTTCCCTAGATTGAATTTTATTTTTTTTGTTGTTGAAGTTTACTAAGGGATCATTTCCCTTTGGAAGTCCTTTTCCTGGCACAACCTTGTTAGCTAACATTCTTTTAGCAGGACCATCTTTCTTATAATCCTCAGGGTCTGCAGGTACAAATGTCCCGTTTTTTATTTGATCAGTGATACTTGGAATATATTTGTATTCCAAATTTATCACCTGGGTCACCTTATAATTTTCATTCGCTTCATTATTTTCAATAGTTTTCTGACTGTAAATGTAATTAGCTGTAAACAAAAACAATAAAAGGATGTAAAAAAAGGATTTTTTCATAAAAAAAATTAAGCTGTGCAATTTAGCACTTTTGTGTAATATTTAAAATATTATATGGTTGTTTTTATTATAAAAAAGCAGACATATTTACAAGTGGGTCTATATTATCATTTAAGTCTTCAATTTTAACTCTGTTTTGTAGCATTGTGTCTCTATTTCTTACAGTAACAGAACCGTCAATTAATGTTTCGTGGTCAACAGTTATGCAAATTGGAGTTCCAATTGAATCCTGTCGTCTGTATCTTCTACCGATCGCATCCTTTTCATCATAGGTTACATTGTATTTTAACTTTAACGCACTAAAAAGTTTTTTTGCAAACTTTGAAAGACCATCTTTTTTAACTAATGGTAAAACTGCTAGCTTGTATGGGGCGAGAAAAGGTGGAATTTTTAATACAACTCTGCTTGTATTATTTTCAAGTTCTTCTTCATTATATGATGATGATAGAATTGCCAAAAACATTCTATCCAATCCAATTGAGGTCTCAACAACATATGGGACATAGCTTTCATTAATTTCATTATCATAATATCTCAATTTTTTGCCAGAAAATTCTTCATGCAGCTTCAAATCAAAATCTGTTCTTGAGTGAATACCCTCTAGCTCTTTGAAACCGAACGGAAAATTAAACTCAATGTCGCATGCAGAGTCAGCATAATGTGCTAACTTTTCATGATTATGAAATCTATAATTTTCTTTACTTATGCCTAAGGACAAATGCCATTTCATCCTTTTTTCTTTCCATTTTTCATACCAATGTTTTTGTTTTCCTGGCTTAACAAAAAATTGCATTTCCATCTGTTCAAACTCTCTCATCCTAAAAATAAATTGTCTGGCAACAATTTCATTTCTAAATGCTTTACCAATTTGTGCAATTCCAAATGGGATTTTTTTTCTTGCACTTTTTTGAACATTCAAAAAATTAACAAAAATTCCCTGAGCTGTTTCTGGTCGTAAAAAAATTTCAGATGCTGAATCAGAACTTGCACCAATTGAAGTTGAAAACATTAAATTAAACTGTTTAATATCAGTCCAATTTGACGAGCCTGAAACAGGATCCTTTATTTCAAGTTCATCAATTAGTTTTTTGATAGAAACCAAATCATCTAATTGAAAATACTTTTTCATTTTAAGTTTTATTTCATCAATTTTTTTTTGATAATCAATAACTCTTGAATTTGTATTCAAAAACTCTTTTTCATCGAATTCAAGTCCATATTTTTTTTCAGCTTTTTTTATTTCTTTATTGATTTTTGATTCAATCTTTAAAATATAATCTTCAATTAAAACATCTGCCCTGTATCTAAGCTTTGAGTCTTTATTATCGATTAACGGATCATTAAATGCATCAATATGACCAGATGCCTTCCATGTTTTAGGATGCATCAAAATAGATGAGTCTAAGCCGACAATATTGTCTTCCATTTGAACCATCGATGCCCACCAATACTTCTTTAAATTATTTTTTAATTCAACACCGTTATGACCGTAATCATAAACAGCACTTAAACCATCATAAATTTCACTACTTTGAAAAATAAATCCGTATTCTTTAGCATGCGAAATAATTTTTTTAAAAGTATCATTAGAGTTTTTCATATTACAAAAGTATAAAACGCAATTTAGAAAGAAATGATTTTTCTAAAATTATGTGTTACTTTGCCATTAATTATGAGAATTACTATTTTGTATTTTTTGCTATTTGTTACGCTATTTAATTGTGCTAACAGAGGTACTCCAAGCGGGGGGCCAATAGATGAAAGTCCTCCTATTGTTATTAGTTCAAAACCTGAAAATTTTTCGGTAAACTTCACTCAAAATGAAATTGAAATATTTTTTGATGAATATATAAGACTTAATAATATACAAAATGAACTAATTATATCACCTCCCATTAATCCAATGCCGATTATTATCCCAATGAGTTCAGCAAAAAAAAGTATTGTAATTAGTGATATTGATTCACTGAAAGAAAACACTACTTACAGTTTTAATTTTGGAGAAAGTATTGAAGATAACAACGAAAGAAATCCTTTACCGAATTTTAAGTATGTCTTTTCAACCGGAAAATATATTGATTCTTTAAAACTTTCTGGAGTAGTTAAGGATGGGTATAATAAAGATATAAGTGATAAAATTCATGTTATGCTTTACGAATATAATTCCCTATTTAATGATTCAATAGTTTATTCATCCAAGCCAAAGTACATTGCTAAAGTAAATGATACTACCTTTTCTTTCACTTTGGAAAATATTAAAAAGGGTAAATATTTAGTGATCGCACTAGAAGAAGAGAATAAAAATTACTTATATGAAAGTAAATTGGATAAAATTGGTTTTAACGAAAAGATAATTGAATTACCCAATGACAGTTTAGTAGAAATGATTTTGTTTAAGGAAGAGACCGAATTTAAAATCAAAACTGTGAAACAAAATAGTGAGAATTCATTTAAGCTTGGATATGACGGAATTTATGAGGATTTTGATATTAATATTACAGATGCGAATAACTCAGTTTTTAAAAATAAAATAATTTTTGATTCAAAATCAGACAGTTTAGTTTGTTGGCTAAAAAATAAAAAAGATTTTGATTCACTTACTTTTAAAATCAGCGGAAATAAATTTTCTGAGATTTTCAATATTAAAGTTAGAGATAAAGAAAAGGACTCATTGATTATAAAATCAAATCAAATTAATATTTTAAAATTTTATGAGGATTTTAGTCTTAGTGGTAATATACCATTTGAATCAATCAACAAAGATAAAATTAAAGTTTTAGATAAAGATTCTATTAGTATTGATTATAATGTAAGGCTTGATAATTTGAAAAATGAGCTAATACTTGATTTTGAAAAGTCTGAGGAACAAGAATATTCTATAGAACTTTTGCCTGGGGCTATTACTGATTTTTATGAAAATGTAAATGACACACTATTATATAAACTGAGTACTAAAGCATATAATGATTTTGGAAATTTAAAGTTAAATTTAAAAAACACAAGTGGTCAAAATTTAATAATACAATTACTTTCAATAAATGGTGAAGTTAAATTTGAAAATCTTATGTCAAATTCATTTAATACTGAATTTAAAAACATTGAAGCTGGGAATTATTTAATTAGAATAATTTTTGATACAAATAATAATAACAGATATGATTCGGGAAATTATTTAAAAAAAATTCAACCTGAAAAAGTAGTTTTTTTTCCTGAGGAAATTGAAATAAGAGCTGGTTGGGATCTAGTTCAGGAATTTATTTTACAATAATTATTTTTTTAAGGAAGCCTTTAATAATTCTCTATTCATTCTTGCTATATTATCTAAAGAAATTCCCTTGGGGCACTCAACCTCACAAGCACCTGTATTAGAACAATTTCCAAAACCTTCTAAATCCATTTGATTAACCATATTTAAAACTCTTCTAGATGCTTCAGTTTTACCTTGTGGTAATAATGAATATTGTGAAATTTTTGCACCAACAAAAAGCATGGCCGAAGAGTTCTTACATGTTGCTACACATGCTCCACAACCGATACAAGTTGCAGCATCAAATGCGTTATCAGCATCTTCCTTATTGATTGGAATAGAATTAGCATCTTGGGTATTTCCTGAGGTATTAACAGAAATATAACCTCCGGAATGCTGAATTCTGTCAAACGCACTTCTGTCAATTACCAAATCTTTAATAACTGGAAAAGCTTTAGCTCTAAATGGTTCGACGTATATTGTATCGCCATCTTTGAATTTTCTCATGTGAAGCTGACAAGTAGTAATTCTACGGTCGGGGCCGTGAGCTTGACCGTTTATGAACAATGAGCAAGATCCGCAAATACCCTCTCTGCAATCATGATCAAAAGAAATAGGGTCATCATCTTCTAAAATTAACCTTGCATTCAATACATCTAACATCTCAAGAAATGACATATCAGGGGATATATTGTCAATTTCATAACTAACCATTTGACCCTTAGACTCTGAGTTTTTTTGACGCCATATTTTTAATGTAAGTTTCATGTTATTTATAACTTCTTTCTTTTACTTCGATATTTTTATAATCTAATTTTTCTTTGTGAAGAATTGCATTTTTTGGTTCACCAACATATTCCCATGCTGAAACAAATTGAAATTCTTTTTTTCTGGTTGCTTCACCTTCTTTAGTTTGATATTCTTCTCTAAAATGCCCACCGCATGACTCTTCTCTGTTTAATGCGTCTTTTGCAAATAATTCACCTAACTCTAAAAAATCAGCAACCCTTCCTGCTTTTGCTAACTCTTCGTTAAATTCAAATTGGCTTCCTGGGACCTTAACCTCTGACCAAAATTCTTTTCTAAGTTTTGATATTTCTGCAATGGCAGATTGTAAATCCTTTTTATTTCTAGCCATTCCACATTTGTTCCACATAATTTTTCCAAGCCTCTTGTGAAAATAATCCACCGACTTAGTACCCTTATTATTTACAAGCATATCGAGCTTATCCCTAGCTTCCTTTTCAGCTAACATAAATTCTTTAGTGTCATTAGCAATAGGCCCTGTAGATATTTCGTCAGATAGATAATCACCAATTGTGTAAGGAAGAACGAAATACCCATCAGCTAAGCCTTGCATTAGTGCTGAAGCACCAAGCCTATTGGCACCATGATCTGAAAAATTTGCTTCACCTATCGCATACAATCCAGGGATTGTAGTCATCAAATTATAGTCAACCCAAATCCCACCCATCGTGTAGTGAACCGCTGGATAAATCATCATCGGAGTTTCATAGGGATTCTGGTCTACTATTTTTTCATACATCTGAAATAAGTTTCCGTATTTTTTTCTGATTATTTCTTTACCAAATTTCTTTATTAATTCATTATTATTTTCATCTTCCCCTTTGATTCTTGCCTGTTCTTTTCCGTATCTTAATATTGATGATGCAAAATCAAGATAAACTGCTTCACCAGTTTTATTAACTCCAAAACCAGCATCACATCTTTCCTTTGCCGCTCTTGACGCTACATCTCTGGGAACTAAATTGCCAAAGGCAGGGTATCTTCTTTCTAAAAAATAATCGCGATCTTCCTCCGAAATTTCCGTTGGTTTTTTTGAGCCATTTCTAATAGCATTAACATCCTCAAGTTTTTTTGGTACCCAAATTCTTCCATCGTTTCTTAATGATTCAGACATTAAGGTTAATTTGGATTGGTGATCTCCGGAAACCGGGATACATGTTGGGTGTATTTGTGTGAAGCAAGGGTTTGCAAAAAATGCACCTCTTCTGTGAGCTTTCCATGCAGCAGTTACGTTACTTCCCATTGCGTTGGTAGACAAATAAAATACATTTCCATATCCACCCGTTGCTAGGACTACTGCGTGTGCTGAATGTCTTTCTAATTCTCCGTTAATTAAATTTCTTGTTATTATGCCTCTTGCTTTACCATCGACAATTACAACATCGAGCATTTCATGTCTGTTATACATTTTAATTTTACCTCGGGCAATCTGCCTATTCATTGCTGAATAAGCCCCAAGTAACAATTGTTGTCCTGTTTGGCCTTTTGCATAAAATGTTCTTGAAACTAATACACCGCCAAACGACCTGTTATCTAAAAGACCTCCATAATCTCTTGCAAATGGAACACCTTGTGCAACACATTGATCTATTATATTGGCTGAAACCTCCGCTAATCTATAAACATTTTCCTCTCTTGATCTGTAGTCACCGCCTTTTACTGTGTCGTAAAATAAACGGTATACAGAATCTCCATCGCCTTGATAATTTTTAGCAGCATTTATGCCTCCTTGAGCAGCGATGGAATGGGCTCTTCTCGGGGAATCTTGAAAACAAAAAGCCTTTACATTATAACCTAGCTCAGCTAGCGTTGCACATGCTGAACCTCCAGCCAAACCAGTACCAACAACAATAATGTCAATATTTCTTTTATTGGCTGGACTTACTAAATTGATAGTATTTTTGTGATTTGTCCATTTTAAATCAATAGATCCTTTAGGAAGATTAGATTTAAGATAATTTGAGGACGATTCATTTTCGACATTACTGTACAAATGTTGAATGTCAAAATCTTTAACCTTTTTCTTTAAAATGTTATTTTTCTTTTTGTGGAAGGGATCAGAAGACTTTACAGGACTTCTATCAGAGTTTTTATGCCAGTCAGAATTCCAATCCTTTAGCATACACCTTACACCAGTACTTTTTTTAATTATTTTAGTTTTTTTTGTTTGATTACACTTGTGATAATAGCGTATACAAATTGTTAACTCGTCATCAGGGGAATATTCTGATTTGGGTCTACGGTAATTTAGGGAATAAGTTAACTTTTTTTTAGGCATTTCTAAATTTTAAACAAAAATACAAATATTTTAAATTTAATAGCAAAAAAAAGAGAATAATTGTAACACTTTATGTAACACATATAATATAATTAAATAATATATTTATAGGATTTATTTGTAACACTTTTGTAACACGTATAAAATGAAATACATTATTAATGAGTCAAATAATGAAAAATAGCAATAAAACAGAAGCCTGCTGGGAGACCAATACTATATATATAGCCTAAAGTTTTTACAGATGAAGTATAAGCCTTATTTGTACCCATAGATTTTAGTGAGGAAGAAAAACCATGCAACAAATGAAGAGATAACAAAATAAAGGAGAAGCAATAAAAAAATACCTTTAAGGGATCTTGAAACTTTTCAACTAACTCATGGTGATACCTATTGGGGTCATCAGGCATAAAGTCAATGTATTTATATTCCATTTCGGGGATCCAAAAATCAATAAAATGTAAAATTAAAAATGAAAGAATTACAAGACCACTCCATATCATATTTCTACTCATCCAAGTAGAATTTGCACCGCCCCTTGTCTTTTGATATTCGTACTTGGTTGCTCTTCTATTTTGAATTTCAAGGACGAAACCCATAACGAAATGAAAAATGACTCCAGCAATTAGTATTGGCTGTAGAATAAACTGAACTAAAAAATTAGTACCCATAAAGTGAGATAACATGTTAAAAATATCTTCACTAAATACTGAGGTAATATTTATTAAAAAATGCTGAAGAAGAAATATCATCAAAAAAATAGCCGATAAAGCCATTGCAACTTTCTTTCCGATGGAGCTTAATAAAAAATTCTTCATTATATTTAATTGTAACACAAAAATAAGAACCAATACATTGTTAGACAAAAAATTATCAGCTTAAATTGTTGTTAGTTTTAATATTAATATTTTTACTATATTAAAATCTAAGGATGAAATACAAAAAAATAAATTCTAAATTATTTACAAAAAACAGAAAAAACTTCATTAATAGAATGAAGAACAATAGTATAGCATTTTTTAACTCAAACGATATATACCCTGTTAGCGCTGATTCAACTTTACCATTTGAACAACATAGAGATATTTTTTATTTAAGTGGTATCGACCAAGAGGAAAGTGTACTGATGCTCTTTAAAGCATCAGAAAAAATCTATGAAATTTTATTTTTAAAAGAAACTAACAAACATATTGCAATTTGGGAGGGACCTAAACTTTCAAAAGATGATGCTTTTGAAATAAGTGGTATAAAATCGGTTTACTGGCTTAAAGAAATGGATATGGTGATTGATGATTTTATTCAAAAAAGTGAAACAATTTACTTTAATCATAATGAACATTACAGAGCAAAAATTGAAGTTGAAACAAGAGAAGAGAGGTTTAATAAGAAAATAAAGAAAAGGTTTCCAAATAAAAAAGAAGAAAGAAGCAATCCAATTTTACAATCTCTGAGGTCCATTAAAGACCCTATTGAGATAGAATTAATTCAAAGAGCGTGTGACATTACAAGAAAGGGCTTTATGAGAATTTTAAATTTTGTCAAAGATGGAGTTTGGGAGTATGAAATTGAGGCTGAATTTATTCATGAATTTCTAAAAAACAGATCGAAAAAATTTGCATATTCACCAATTATAGCATCTGGAAATAATGCAAATATCCTTCATTACACTGAAAATAATAAACTATGTAAAAATGGTGAACTAATTTTAATGGATGTAGGTGCAGAATATGCAAACTACAGCAGTGATATGACAAGAACTATACCGGTTTCAGGTAAATTCACTGAAAGACAGAAACAAATTTATAACTCTGTATTAAAGGTAAAAAATGAAGCCACAAAAATGCTGATTCCTGGAGCAGATTGGGAAAAATATCATATTGAAGTTGGAAAAATAATGTCTAGTGAATTACTAAGTTTGGGACTTCTTGATAAATCAGATATTCAAAATGAATCTAAAGATAAACCTGCTTACAAAAAATTCTTTATGCATGGGACATCGCACCATCTTGGTCTTGATACTCACGATTATGGATTGTTAAAGCAACCTCTTGAGGAAAATATGATTTTTACAGTAGAGCCTGGGATATACCTCCCTGAAGAGGGTTTTGGTATTAGGCTTGAAGACGATGTAATAGTTCAAAAAAATGGAGAACCTATTAATATGATGAAAAATATTCCAATAGAAATTGAAGAAATTGAAGAATTGATGAATAATTAATCTTCACTTGAACCCCATCCTCTTGACTTTAGTTTAACCACGGATTCGTCCCTCAGTACTAGATTGGTTTCAGAATCTGAATCCTTGATATAACCGATAACAGTGAGATTTGGATTTCCTTTAATTTTGTCATAATGAACTTGTGGAATAGTCATTAATAATTCGTAATCTTCTCCTCCATTTAGAGCTAGATTAGTAACATTTAAATTAAATTCTTCACAAGTTGTAAGTAGTTGCGGGTCATATGGAATTTTATTTTCGTATAAATCACACCCTTTATTACTCTGCTTACATATGTGCAATAATTCTGATGATAGTCCATCACTAATATCAATCATTGAAGTCGGTTTTATTTTTAATTCGGACAGCAACATTATGATATCTAGTCGAGCTTCTGGTTTTAGTTGTCTTTCAATCAAGTATGTGTAGGAATCTAAATCGGGTTGATTTTTTGGGTTGACCTTGAATACCTCTTTTTCTCTCTGTAAAACTTTTAAGCCCATATATGCCGATCCTAAATCTCCTGAAACAACAATTAAATCATTGGGTTTTGCCCCGTTTCTGTATACTATGTCTTTTTGATTTGCTTCTCCAATAGCTGTTACAGAGATTGTCAACCCCGATGTTGAAGAAGTTGTATCACCTCCAACAAAATCAATTTTATATTTTTCACATGCAAGTTTAATTCCGTCATATAGCTCTAGCATCGCCTCTTTCGTAAATCTATTTGAAATAGCAACTGAAACGGTGACATGTTTTGCAATTCCATTCATGGCGTATATATCTGAGATATTTACAATAATTGCCTTATAGCCAAGATGTTTTAATGGCATATATGATAAATCAAAATGTATACCCTCAACCAAAAAATCAGTAGAAACAAGAACTTTTTTTGATCTATAATCTAAAACTGCAGCATCATCTCCAATTGACTTCAAGGTAGATTTATGCTTGATATTTATATCATTTGTCAAAAATTCAATTAAATTGAATTCTCCAATATTATCAAGCTTAGTTAGATTATTATCTTTATTTTTAAACATTGCAACAAATTTACATTTCTTTTCGTTAAATCTATGTTAATCATATCGTCAATATAGGAGTTTTTCTATATTTAAAGGAGGTTATGTTGTATATTTGAAAACAGAAATTAAATAGTGTGATTAGTATTACAGATATTGCAAGAAATACAGTAAAAAAACTTATGATGGAGGATGGATTTGACCATTCTACTGACTTCGTTCGGGTTGGTGTCAAAAGCGGAGGTTGTTCGGGCCTTTCATATCAACTTAAATTTGATAAAATGATTCAAGATAATGATAAAATTTTTGAGGATAATGGTATTAAAATCGTGGTTGATAAAAAGAGCCTGCTATATTTAGTTGGTACAACACTAGAGTACTCAGGAGGTTTGAATGGCAAGGGATTTGTATTTACAAACCCAAATGCAAATAGAACATGTGGGTGTGGAGAAAGTTTTTCACTATAATTAATATTTATGAGTAAGTATACCGAGGATGATTTAAAAAAAGAATTGAAAACCAAACAATACGAGTATGGTTTTTACACTGATATTGAAGCAGACACACTTCCTGTTGGACTGAACGAAGATATCATTATTGCAATATCCAAGAAAAAAGAAGAGCCAGAATGGATGACTGAATGGAGGTTGGATGCATTTAAAAAATGGAAGGATATGGAGGAGCCCGAGTGGGCAAATGTAACTTATGAAAAGCCTGATTTTCAAAATATATCATACTATTCGGCACCGTCAAATAAACCGAAATACAATAGTCTCGATGAGGTTGATCCTGAATTACTCGAAACCTTCAAAAAGTTAGGAATTTCAACTGATGAACAAAAAAAATTAGCTGGAGTTGCAGTTGATGTTGTAATTGATTCAGTTTCTGTTGCGACATCATTCAAAGACACATTAAAAGAAAAAGGGATTATTTTTTGCTCAATGAATGAGGCTATAAAAAAACATCCTGAATTAATAAAAAAATATATTGGCACAGTAATTCCAAAAACTGATAATTACTATGCTGCATTAAATTCAGCTGTATTTAGTGATGGTTCTTTTTGCTACATTCCAAAAGGAGTCAAATGTCCTATGGAATTATCTACATACTTTAGAATAAACGAAGCGGGAACCGGGCAATTTGAAAGAACCCTCGTTATTGCAGACGAAGGCAGTTATGTCAGTTACCTTGAAGGATGTTCAGCCCCTAGCAGACCTGAAAATCAATTACACGCAGCTGTTGTTGAACTTATAGCACTTGACAATTCTGAAATCAAATACAGCACAGTTCAAAATTGGTTTCCTGGCAATAGTAACGGTGAAGGTGGTGTATTTAATTTTGTAACTAAAAGAGGAATTTGCCATAATAATTCTAAAATTTCATGGACGCAAGTTGAGACTGGAAGTGCTGTAACTTGGAAATACCCATCATGTGTATTAAAGGGTAGAAATTCAGTTGGGGAATTTTACTCAATTGCTGTCACAAATAATTTTCAGCAAGCTGATACAGGTACTAAAATGATACATATTGGTGAAAATTCTAAGTCAACTATTATTTCAAAAGGTATCTCAGCTGGAAAATCACAAAACAGCTATCGCGGATTGGTACAAATTAATTCAAGAGCTAATAATGCAAGGAATTTCTCACAATGCGATAGTTTGCTTATAGGAAATGAATGTGGTGCGCATACTTTTCCATACATAGAGACAAAAAATAAATCTTCCAAAATTGAGCACGAAGCAACGACCAGTAAAATTGGTGAGGATCAAATATTTTACTGCAACCAAAGAGGAATAGACACTGAAAAAGCAATCGCATTAATTGTAAATGGATTCAGCAAAGAAGTATTAAACAAACTACCTATGGAGTTTGCGGTTGAGGCGCAAAAACTTTTGGAAATAAGTCTTGAAGGTTCTGTAGGATAAAAAATAAATCATGTTAGAAATAAAAAATATTCACGCAAGAATTGATGACAAAACCATTTTAAATGGCATAAATCTTAGCATAAACCCAGGTGAAGTTCATGCAATAATGGGACCCAATGGCTCTGGAAAAAGTACATTAGCATCGGTGATCACAGGAAAAGAGGATTATGAAATAACAAAGGGTGAAATTTTATTTGAAAAGGAGTCACTTGAAGATGTTTCCCCTGAAGAAAGAGCCCACAAGGGAATATTTATGTCATTCCAGTATCCAATTGAAATCCCTGGTGTAACAACAACAAATTTCCTGAAAACTGCTATAAATGAAACAAGAAAAGCAAGGGGAGAAAAAGAGATGGGCGCTAAAGAAATGTTAATGATGTTAAGGGAAAAGAGCAAGATGTTAGAAATTGACAGTAAGTTTCTCTCAAGATCCATCAATGATGGTTTCTCTGGAGGAGAGAAAAAGAGAAATGAAATTTTTCAAATGGCTATGCTAAATCCTAAGCTTGCAATTCTTGATGAAACCGATTCAGGCCTAGATATTGATGCAATGAAAATTGTAGCTAACGGAGTTAACAAAATTAGAGATAATCATAATGCTATTTTAGTAATAACTCACTATCAAAGACTTTTAGAATATATTGTTCCTGATTATGTACATATTTTATTCGATGGTAAAGTCGTTAAATCAGGTGATAAAAATCTTGCGCTAAAACTTGAAAAAGAGGGTTATGATTGGATTAAAGAAGAAGTGAAAAATAAATAATGTCGAATCTTAAAGAAAAAATATTATCTTCATTTCTGGCCTTTGAAAATGAAAAAGATATTGATAGCTACGTTCATTCAATCAGATCAAAAGCTATTAAAAAATTTGAGTCCGAAGGATTCCCCACGAAAAAGTTAGAAGGCTGGAAATATACTTCGTTAAAAAGAACTTTGAAATATGATTACAAACTTTTTCCCTCACAAAAAGATATCATTGATTTTAAAGACATTCAGGATTATTTAATTAATGATATTGAATCATACAAGATTGTTTTTGTCAATGGTAAATACTATTCAAACCTTTCTGAAACTACACACGAAGGAATGGATATCTGTATTCTTTCATCTGCATTAACACAATCAAAATATGACTTAGTAATAGAAAATTATTTTGATAAAATTTCAAAAAAAGATGGTATAACATCTTTAAATACTGCTTTCTCACACGAAGGAGCTTACATTCACATTCCTAAAAATATTCAAGTTGACAAACCGATTCAAATCCTTCATTTTTCTACTGGTGAAAACGAATCATTAATGTTTCAACCTAGAAATCTTATAGTTGTTGACGAAAACTCTCAAGTTGAGATAATTGAAAGGTATCAAAGTATTACCAATAATAATGTGCTTGTTAATAGTGTTTCTGAAATATATGTTAATAAAAAATCCAATGTGAAACATTACAAAATTCAAAATGATAAAAAATCTTCTTCATTAATTGACAACACATTTGTAAGTCAAGAACATTCAAGTTCATATAATCTTCATACTTTCTCATTTGGTGGAGATTTAACCAGAAACAACTTAAATATTTTTCAAAACGACCAAAGAATTGAATCAACCATTAATGGAATTACAATTATAGACGATGAACAACATGTTGATCATAATACTTTGATTCATCACAAAGAACCAAATTGTACAAGTCACCAAGACTACAAAGGTATCTATGGTGGTCGCTCAGTTGGGGTATTTAACGGAAGAGTACTTGTGGAAAAAGAAGCACAAAAAACAAATGCTTTTCAAGCTAATAATAATGTTTTAATTTCTGACAAGGCTTCAATAAATACAAAGCCACAATTAGAAATTTTTGCCGATGACGTAAGATGTTCACATGGATGTACAATAGGCCAACTTGATAATAACGCGTTATTTTATCTTAGATCAAGAGGTATTCCTGAAAAGGAGGCTACGGCATTAATGATGTTTGGATTTGCAAATAAAGTCTTAACGAGTGTACAAAATCAAGAAATAAAATCAATGATTAACAAAATAATTGCCTCTAAACTTGCTGTTAAAATTGGTTTTGACCTTTAAATATGGATATTAAAAAAAATATAGATTCAATTAGAAATGATTTTCCCATTTTAAGCACATCAGTAAATGGTAATAAATTAGTCTATCTTGATAATGCAGCAACGTCTCAAACACCTAATTGTGTTATTGATTCAATTTCCGATTATTACAAAAATTTAAATTCCAATATCCATAGAGGTGTTCACTTTTTAAGTCAAAAAGCAACAGAAATTTATGAAGAAACTAGATTTAAATTCAAAAAACACTTAAATGCAAATAGTACTAAAGAAATTATTTTTACATCTGGCACTACCCACAGTATTAACCTTGTTGCAAATGGATTTAATAACTCTCTGAAAGCTGGAGATGAAATAATTGTCTCATCTCTGGAACATCATAGTAATATTGTTCCTTGGCAAATGCTATGTGAAAAAACAGGTGCCACTATGAAAGTAATTCCCATGAATCAAGAAGGTGAACTAAATCTGAATGCTTATGAAGATATGCTTTCAAAAAAAACAAAAATTGTTTTTGTTAATCATGTTTCTAATGCTTTAGGCACTGTTAATCCGATCAAATTTATTATAGATAGAGCTCATAGTTTTTCAGCAAAAGTTTTGATTGACGGAGCTCAAGCAATACCTCACTTTAAAGTAGATGTAAATGATCTTAATGCTGATTTTTATGTTTTTTCAGCTCACAAATTTTGCGGTCCCACAGGTGTAGGTATATTATATGCTAAACAAAGTATTTTAGAAGATTTTCCACCCTACCAAGGGGGAGGTGAAATGATTGATGAAGTAACATTTGAAAAGACAACCTATGCAGACTTGCCAAATAAATTTGAGCCAGGAACCCCAAATATTGCTGGTGTGATCGCTTCTGGGATTGCACTTGATTATATAAATGGAATTGGTCTTGATAATATTAAAAAATACGAAGATGAACTTTTAAGTTATGCTACTCAAAAACTCAAAACCATAAATAATCTAAAAATTTATGGAACTTCTCAAAATAAAACTTCCGTTATTTCTTTTAATATTGGAGATATTCACGCATATGATATTGGAAGCATAATTGACAATCTCGGAATAGCTGTAAGAACGGGCCATCATTGCGCTCAACCAATAATGGATTATTATAATATACCTGGTACAATACGGGTCTCATTTTGTTTTTACAATAATTTTGATGAAATTGACAAATTGGTAAATGCTCTGAATAGAGCTGTTAAAATGCTGTCATAATATTTTAATTAAAAAACAGACTATTGAAAATTAAAGACATTCAAGAAGAAATTATTGACGAGTTTGGGATTTTTGATTCATGGATGGATAAGTATGAATATATAATTGAACTTGGTAAGAATGTCCCTAAAATTAATGAAGACGATAAAGTTGATGAGAATATAATCAAAGGTTGCCAGAGTAAAGTTTGGCTCCATGCCAAAAAAAGTAACGGCCTAGTTCAATTTTATGCTGACAGTGATGCATTAATTACTAAAGGTATAATTAGCTTACTTCTTAGAGTTCTGTCAAACCAAAAACCTAGTGATATAATACAGGCCAATCTAGATTTTATTGACAAAATAGGATTAAGACAACATTTATCAGTAAATAGAGCAAATGGATTAAATAATATGATAAAGAAAATTAAATTTTATGCAATTGGCTACAATAATAAATAAATGAGTAAAGAATTTGATCCAAATATAATGGGTGAGAAAATCATTAAAGTGATTAAGACAATTTATGACCCAGAAATACCTGTAGACATATATGAACTTGGCTTGATTTATGATATTATGATTAATGAAAATTTTGATGTTAAAATTATTATGACTTTAACAAGTCCAAATTGTCCTGTTGCTGAAACTTTGCCTGTTGATGTTGAGGAAAAGGTTAAAACTGTTGAAGGTGTTAAAAATGCAACAGTTGAAATAACATTTGAACCTGAATGGAATAAGGAACTTATGAGCGATGAAGCTAAATTAGAACTTGGTATGTTATGAAAAAAGTAGGTATCGATTCTATATCATTTTATGTTCCCAACATATATTTATCTATTGAAGAACTTTCAGCTAGCAGAGATCTTGAGTTTGAAAAATTAAACAAGGGTCTTGGATTAAATAAGATGTCCATCCCTGATATTGATGAAGACCCAGCCACTTTTGCTGCTAATGCTCTTATTGATTTAATCGAAAAAAACAATATAAATTTAAAAAGTATTGGTAGGATATACATGGGTACAGAAAGTGCTTTGGATTCTTCCAAGCCAACATGTACATATGCAACAGAATTAGTAGAGAAATACTTTGAACCAAAATATGGAAAACGTTGTCTAAAAAACTGTGATGTAAGCGATATCACATTTGCTTGTATAGGGGGTGTAGATGCGCTTCAAAATAGCCTAGATTGGGTTTCTAATAATCATGGAAGAAAAGCAATTGTTGTTTGCTCAGATTTGTCTAAATATGAACTAAATTCAACAGGTGAATATACGCAAGGTGCAGGTGCTGTCGCATTGCTTGTTTCAGAAGATCCATCAATAATTAGCATAACCAATCAATGGGGTGTGGCAACAAAAAGTGAAAAAGATTTCTTCAAGCCTAGAAGAACTTTTCATAAAAAAGAATTAATTAATGAGATTATTAAAAAGTTAGAATTAAATTTTTCTGAAACAGAATTTGAATTAGCACTGAAGGACTCTATTTTTTGGAACAATAACAATGAAAAAATAGAAATTTACAAAGAAGAACCTGTTTTTGATGGACAATACTCTAATGAGTGTTACGAGGATAGAATGAATGAAGCTTTAGAAAATTTTAATTCATTTAAAAAAACTGATTTTTTAAATCATTGGGATCACATTATTTTCCATTTACCATATGCTTACCACGGAAGAAGAATAATTTTTAATAATTGGTTAGAATGGACTAAAAATGATAAAAAACTAGAAAAATTAGTTAACGAAATTGGTCCGGAAAGTGGTCCGGAATGGACAAAAAAAGCCTATAAGTCTTCTACATACAAAAATTTTATTAATGAAAAAATAATGCCTGGAGAATTAGCATCTTCAGAGATTGGAAATATGTATACTGCATCAATTTTTATGTCTTTTTTAAGCATGTTAAGCTATCACCTAAAAAACCAAAAAAGCATTGACGGTAACAATGTCGCATTTATTAGTTATGGTAGTGGATCAAAGGCCAAAATTTTTTATGGAACCCTTGAAAAAAAGTGGAAAGAAAAAATCACAAATATAGATTTGTTTAAAATTTTAGCGGACAGAAAAGAAATATCTTTTAAAGAATATGAAGATTTGCACAGGTATGCTTTAAATAAGTCAATTTCAAAACATAGCATAAAACTATCACATATTGATAAAAACCCCAACTCTGCAGGTTACAGAAATTATAAATTATAATGACCAAAGAGATCTTAAATAGAGTTGAAAAAAGTGGGATTGTAACTATAGATTTCGATGAATTTCAAACTCCAAAAATACTAGTCATTGATATTAAAGATTGGCTGAATGATGGGCTATATTTGATAGAGAAAGACTTTAGAAAACGAATTGAAAAACATAATTGGATAAATTATAAAAACTGTTATGTTTCTATTTTTTGTAGCTCTGATGCTATCATTCCACAATGGGCCTATATGTTAATTTCATCAAAGATTTCAGAAGTTACCTCTAAATCTTATATTGGAAATTTTGAAAAATTGCAAGAGAAGATTTTTGAAGATTATATTAACTCGATTGATTGCAAAAAGTATTTAAACAAATCAGTTATTATTAAAGGATGTGCTGAAAAAAAAATCCCCTTATCAGCATATCACTTAATTACAAGTAAACTTAAAGGGTGTGCAAAAAGTATTATGTATGGTGAAGCTTGTTCCTCTGTACCTATTTTTAAAAGGGCTAAATAATTTCAGGATATAAAAAATTATTATAGGGAAATCTAGTGATATGTATATCCCTTACTTTTTGGTAAAGAATTTTTTTCAACCCCTCTACATTACTTTTGTTTTTTGCTGAAATAAAAACTACATCTTGAGAGAGTTTATTCATCCATGTGCTTTTCCAATCATCAAGAGTGTAGTGAATTTTTGTTTTTTTTGTAATTAAATCATCAGAATCTATTTTTTCTTCCCTATAATTATCTATTTTATTAAAAACAAGAATGGTAGGCTTTTCATTGGATTTTATTTCTAATAGAATTTTTTCTACAGATTGTTTGTGATCTTCGAAATTTCTGTGTGATATATCAACAACATGAATTAAAAGGTCTGATTCTCTAACCTCATCTAAAGTACTCTTAAAAGATTCAACTAGTTGAGTTGGTAATTTTCTAATAAACCCTACTGTATCACTTAACAAAAAAGGAAGATTACCAATTACTAGCTTTCTTACAGTCGTATCAAGTGTTGCAAATAATTTATCCTCTGCGAATAGCTTCACTTTACATAGTAAATTCATAAGCGTTGACTTACCAACATTGGTATAGCCTACAATCGCAACTCTAACTAGCTTACCTCTGTTTCCTCTTTGAGTTGACATTTGTTTATCAATTCCCTTAATTTTTTCTTTTAATAGAGATATTTTATTTCTAACTATTCTCCTATCAGTTTCAATTTCTGTCTCTCCGGGACCTCTCATTCCAATACCACCTTTTTGTCTTTCAAGATGTGTCCACATTCCTTTTAGTCGCGGTAGTAAATATTGGCACTGAGCTAATTCAACTTGTGTCTTTGCGTAACTTGTTTTTGCTCTTTGAGCAAATATATCAAGTATTAAATTTGTTCTATCTAAGATTTTACAATTAAAAATCTTACTAATATTTCTTTCTTGAGTTGCTGATAATTCATCATCAAAAATAACTGTTTTAATATGATTTTTTAATATGTACTCTTTTATCTCAGTAATTTTTCCCTCACCGATAAATGTCCTTGGATTTGGATTACTTAGTCGTTGAGTAAAAGTTTTAATCACATCTCCTCCTGCAGTCAAAGTCAAAAAGGCAAGTTCTTTCAAATAGTCCATTGATCTTTCATAACCCTGCTCCTGTGTTATTATTCCAATTAAAATAGTTCTTTCCAATAAAATGAATTTGACAACAAATTTAAACTATATAAAAATTTGACAATCAAAAAACTTGTAATTTAATTATGCATTTGTATATTTAAAATCCTAACCAATTCATGTATGCTTAGATTTGCAGTTTGTATTATAGTTTTTCTTAGCTATATAAATGTGTTCTCACAACAAAATATTATTGTTGATTGTTCAGATGGACCAATATCAACTACATTCTGCTATGATACTGGTCTTGATAATAGCTTTGTCATTACAAGTAATGATGGTAGTGCTATAAATTTAAGCATTAATGAAGGTCAAGTGGAAACTGGATGGGATGAATTTATGATTTTAGATAGCGATGCTACTGAATTGTATAATGGCTACGGTAATGGTGGTGATATTTCTGGGCTGTCATTTCAATCAAGCGGTGATTCATTAACACTAATTGTAGATGAAGATGGTAGTATAAGCTGTGTATCATCTAACTATACACCTATAACTTTCACTGTTGCATGTGCAACGTGTGTTAATCCACAAGCTAATTTTGATGTTGTTTCTGATTGTTTAAACGCTCCTCAATTTTTTGTTGATGTTAATATTACTGATTTAGGTGACGCAAGTAGCCTAAGTATATTTGATAATCAAGGTAATAGTTCTAATGCTGGTGCAACTGGTATTTATCAATTAGGTCCATATCCAAATAATACCGATGTACAAATTACAGTTCAACATAACAATGATACTAATTGTTCTGTTAATAGCGGCTCATTAACTCAAGAGTATTGTGCAACAACTTTAGTTGATTGTGCTGTTGGACCGGTATCAAGTTCATATTGTTATGGAAACAGTGATACTACTCAATTTGAATATGTAAGTTCAGACGGTTCTCCATTGAATCTAACAATTGACTCTGGACTTATCGAAGCTGGTTGGGATATAATTATTGTATCAGACTCTGATGGGACAGTACTATTTCAGGGAGACAATGGTGGAGATCTATCCGGTCTAAATTTTCAATCATCTGGTGATTCAATCTTCTTAGGTTTTCAAACTGATGGTTCTGTAAGCTGTCAGTCAAGCTCAACGTATGCTGGAGGAATTGATTGGACAGTTGCTTGTGCAACATGTACAAACCCTACTGCTGAATATACCGTAATAGATGATTGTGAAAATGGAGAACAATTCCTAATTGATGTAAATATTACAAGCTTAGGAGATGCTAGTTCATTGACAATATCAGATAATTATGGTACAGTGACAGAGCAAGTCTCAACAACAGGAATTGTTCAAATGGGACCTTACCCATTTCTGACAGACATAGTTATAACTGTGTCAAATGATCAAGATGTAAACTGTGTGATAAACAGTAACCCAATACAACTTTTTGCCTGCCCACCTCCAAATGATAATTGTAGTGGCGCAATAGAAGCAGTAGTCAATTCTGACGAAACCTGTAACCTCATAACTCAAGGAACTTTAAGTGGAGCATCATATTCTGGAAACAGCAGTGACTGCTTGGCTGATATGGACGATGATGTTTGGTTTTCTTTTTCTGCGATAAGTGAAGTTCAATCAATTTCACTTCTTAACATTACTGGAAGTACTGCGAATCTTGGTCATGGACTTTATTCTGCACCTACAAACAACCCATGCGATAATTTGCTGGAATTATATTGTGTAAACGATAATGCAAGTATTACAACTGATTTAACTGTTGGGACAACATACTATGTTAGAGTATTTTCTGTTGGTGACGGAGCTCAAAATGTTGATTTTGATTTATGTATAAGCGATGCACCAGATAATACAATTTGTGAAAATGCAACAAATTTCTGTGGAGAAGGTGGCGCCTTGTATGGATCAAATATTTTTGACTATCCAAGCTTAGGTCAAATTGCATGCCTATACACAACACCAAACCCATCATGGAATACTATACAAATTGGAGATTCTGGTCAGATTGATATTCAAATATCTCAAAATACTGCATTTGACGATAGTGGAAATCCGACCGGTACAGGACTCGACGTTGATTTTGTTTTGTGGGGCCCATTTGAGAGTGATGAAGATTTTTGTGAAGATGGAGTTTTAGATCAAGGCTGCCCTGATCCATTTAATTGTCCAAATAATACAACAAATCCTAACTTTTACCCATATGGGAATATCGTTGATTGTAGCTATTCTATTTACAGTGTTGAAAATCTGACAATCGAGAATGCGTTAGAAGGTGAGGTATATGTATTACTTGTTACCAATTATTCAAATAGCCCGGGAACAATTCAAATACAACAAACAAATGCAGGGCAGGATGGAGCTGGATCAACTATTGCAGAAATTGAGGTTGATCTGGGCACTGATCAAACTTTCTGTGGCTTTCCTGAATATGAGATAGTTGCTAGTTCATCATTAGCAGATTATTATGAATGGTATTTAGATGGTGTTCTAATTGAAAATGAGAATAATCAATCTTTAATTACAGATGTTTCTGGTCAATATTCAGTTATTGTATATGATGAGCAGTGCGGATCCAGTGCAGAAGACTCAATACAAATTAACTTATTTCAGGAGGCTTATGCATATGACGTAGATGATATAATTACCTGTGATGATAGTTCAAATGATGGATTTGAAGATTTTGACTTAACAATTCAAAATGAAAATATCTTGGGAGGACAGGATCCTAACCAATTCAGTGTTACATATTATTTGAGTTTAAACGATGCTCAAATTGGTCAGAACAGTTTAAGCACTGACTTCACAAATACCGAAAATCCACAAGAAATATTTGCTAGAGTTGAACACTTCGATGCAATTGGGTCTAACTCTGGATGTTATTCGATATCCAGCTTTAATATAGAAGTTATTGGGGCAATTCCAGAATTAATTTCTCCAATTGAATATGTTGTATGTAATCCACTTAATGAATCTGATAATCAAATGTTCGATTTATCAAGTCAAAACGAAATCATACTTGAAAACCAAAATTTAACTGATTTTAATGTGACTTATCACTTATCAAATGAAGATGCAATTTTGGGTAATAACCCAATAAATTTACAATATGAAAATATTTCAAACCCCCAGACAATTTATGTTAGAGCTGAAGATAATAACGCTTATGATTGTTACAGTATAACCTCATTTGACTTAGTTGTGTGTAGAATTCCAGAGGGATTTTCACCAAATAATGATGGTTATAATGATACCTTTAAACTTAAAGGGTATGATGTAAAGACCATTAAAGTTTATAACAGATATGGAAATCTTGTTTATAGTTCAACAAATTATAATGATAATTGGGAAGGACAATCTAATGAAGGTGATAAGTTACCTGTTGGGACATATTTTTATCACATAATATATGACGAGAATCAAGAGAAAGTTGGTTGGGTTTATATTAACTATTAAGCTAAGGGAATGATAATTTGTAATTTTATAAAATATGTATTAGTTTAGATATGATAGTACTAACCAACTCTCATCTTTAAATATCATTATTATTATGAAAAGACTAATATTCTTAATAGCATTATTTCTGTCATCAAGTATACTACACTCCCAAACTTCTGAAAACACTGTACTTTGTGATCAAGGACCAATCACTGAATCATACTGCTATGGTAATGGTGATAATACAGTATTCAATTACATTAGCTCGGACGGCACACAATTGAATCTTACTATTGACTCTGGACTAATTGAAGCTGGTTGGGATTTGATTAGAATTATTGATTCTGATGGTACTATACTTTTCGAGGGTGATAATGGGGGTAATCTTTCTGGACTATCTTTTCAATCTACCGGTAATACTATTTCTCTAGGCTTTCAAACCGATGGCTCTGTAAGTTGCGATTCAAGTGCAGCCTATTCTGACGGAATTGATTGGACTATTGCTTGTGCAACTTGTGTTAATCCACAAGCTAATTTTGATGTTGTTTCTGATTGTTTAAACGCTCCTCAATTTTTTGTTGATGTTAATATTACTGATTTAGGTGACGCAAGTAGCCTAAGTATATTTGATAATCAAGGTAATAGTTCTAATGCTGGTGCAACTGGTATTTATCAATTAGGTCCATATCCAAATAATACCGATGTACAAATTACAGTTCAACATAACAATGATACTAATTGTTCTGTTAATAGCGGCTCATTAACTCAAGAGTATTGTGCAACAACTTTAGTTGATTGTGCTGTTGGACCGGTATCAAGTTCATATTGTTATGGAAACAGTGATACTACTCAATTTGAATATGTAAGTTCAGACGGTTCTCCATTGAATCTAACAATTGACTCTGGACTTATCGAAGCTGGTTGGGATATAATTATTGTATCAGACTCTGATGGGACAGTACTATTTCAGGGAGACAATGGTGGAGATCTATCCGGTCTAAATTTTCAATCATCTGGTGATTCAATCTTCTTAGGTTTTCAAACTGATGGTTCTGTAAGCTGTCAGTCAAGCTCAACGTATGCTGGAGGAATTGATTGGACAGTTGCTTGTGCAACATGTACAAACCCTACTGCTGAATATACCGTAATAGATGATTGTGAAAATGGAGAACAATTCCTAATTGATGTAAATATTACAAGCTTAGGAGATGCTAGTTCATTGACAATATCAGATAATTATGGTACAGTGACAGAGCAAGTCTCAACAACAGGAATTGTTCAAATGGGACCTTACCCATTTCTGACAGACATAGTTATAACTGTGTCAAATGATCAAGATGTAAACTGTGTGATAAACAGTAACCCAATACAACTTTTTGCCTGCCCACCTCCAAATGATAATTGTAGTGGCGCAATAACAATCGAAGCAAACGCTGATGAGACATGTTCATCATTTGCATCAGGTACGCTTGTTGCTGCAACAGCGTCTAGTGAATCAAATTCATGTGCTGGTTTTGCTGATGATGATGTTTGGTTTGAGTTTACAGCAGTATCACAAAATCATGCAATTTCATTGTATAATATTGTTGGAGATACTCAAGACTTATTTCATGTTGTTTATCAGGGTGATGATTGTGGAAATCTAACAGAACTTTACTGTAGTGATGATAATAACAGTACTGCAAATAATCTAACAGTTGGAGAAAATTATTTAATTAGGGTTTACTCATTTACATCTGCTGAGCTAGCAAACTTAACATTTGATATATGCATATTTACTGTTCCTCCTCCAATTTTCACATCTGCTGATTTATTTAGTGTTGATGAACTTGTAACTGATGTTTTAATAGATTCAGAATGTAATCAAGCATTTAATGTTACATATAGTACGGGAACTAGTTTTGGTAGTACAAATGGAATAGGATATTTTGAAGCAAATGGTTCTTCATGGCCATTTCAAGATGGACTAATTATGACTAGTGGAGATGTATTGAATGCCGTTGGTCCTGAAAGTGGAGTAATCAGTGATGGTGATTTTACATGGCCTGGTGATGCTGATTTAGAGTCTGTAATTCCAGGGTTAAATATGGGTGATACAAATAATGCATCAATTATTGAATTTGAATTTGTTCCTATTTCCAATAGTATAAGTTTTGATTTTATTTTTGCTGCCGAGGAATATGGAACTTTTCAATGTACATTTACTGATGCTTTTGCATTTTTACTAACTGATTCATCTGGCAACACAACAAATCTGGCAATAGTACCTGGTACAGATGACCCCATTTCTGTTTTAACTGTAAGAGATGATGAATACAACCCATCATGTGAGTCTGTGAATGAAGAATGGTTTGCAAATTACTATGGTCCAGGAGGACTTCCTCCACTTACAAGTCCTACTAATTTTATTGGACACACAGAGGTTATGACTGCTCAGGCAAATGTAATCCCTAATGAAATATACACAATTAAACTTGTGGTTGCTGATGATGGTGATACATTATTTGATTCCGCTGTTTTTATCGACGGTGGTAGTTTTGACATAGGTCAATTAGACTTGGGAGAAGATATATTGGTTTCATCAGGAAATGCTCTATGTGCTGGCCAAGAAATAATTTTAGATGCTGGAGCTCTACCTAATAATTCTACTATTGAGTGGTTTATGGACGGTGTGTTAATGGAGGGAGAACATGGTGTTAATTTAACAGTTACCGAAACTGCATTTTATAGTGCGACAATAACAGTTGATAATACTGATTGTAGTTATTCAGACGATATATTAGTTGAATTCCATCAGTCTCCTGAGCTAACTACACTAACACCAACTGTTTTAAAATGTGCTAATGAAGGATTTACATTGGAGGTTAATACTGAAAATATCGACCAACTAAATTCTGTAACATATATATGGACTTTGGACGGAGTTGATGTACAAACTGGACCAGATAACACCTATTACTTAGATGAAAGTACAGAACAGTCTGGTGAATTTATAATTACCGCATTTGATGATGTCACATACTGCTGGAATACGATAAATATAAATGTACAATTCTATGAAAATAGTTATTGTGTTGACTTACCTCAAGGTCTTTCACCAAATGGAGATGGTATAAATGATTTCCTTATACTTGACCACTTGGAGGATAAAGAAGATATTGATAAAATTGAAGTTTTCAATAGATATGGAACCAAAATATATGAATTGAATGAGTATGTAGATCAATGGGGTGGTGTTGATCAAGATGGAAAGTTAGTTCCAGTTGGCACATACTTTTATATCATTTACTTTAACTCTGACAAAGAACCTATAACAAGTTGGATATACGTTAATTATTAAAAAAAAAAATATGAGAAAAATTATTTTAGTTGTAACACTTTTCTTTCTTGCTGTAAATACTAAAGCCCAACAAGACCCACAGTATACACAGTATATGTATAATATGAATATCATAAATCCTGCATATGCAGGTTCAAGTGATGCAACATCTGTAGGAATTTTATATAGAAATCAATGGGATGGGATTGATGGTGCTCCAAAAACAGGTACTATGAATATTCATTTTCCAGCAGGTAAAAATGTAGGCTTAGGTTTTTCCGCAATTTCTGATGAAATTGGCCCGGTTAGTGAAACTAATTTATATATTGATTTCTCATATACCCTTAGTCTAGCTAAAGGAAATAAACTTGCCTTTGGAATAAAAGCTGGTGGCACTTTTCACGATATTGGACTTGTTGATTTGACACTAATAGACCCTAATGATCCTTTTTTTGCAAGTGATGTAAATGAAAATACCCCAAATGTAGGAGCTGGGGTATATTTTTATAAGCCTAATAAATATTATGTTTCTGTTTCAGTTCCAAATATTTTAGAATCTGTCCATTTAGACTACAATGACTATAACATTGGTTCAGAAACGCAACACGTTTTTGCTGCTGCAGGTTACGTCTTTGATATAAACGAAAATTTTAAATTAAAGCCCCATGCTTTTTTAAAGTACGCAGTTGAGAGTCCAACAAGTATAGATATCAATGCTAATTTATTTATGTATGACTTTGTAGAATTTGGAGTAGGATATAGAACTGATGATTCGATAACTACGATGATTAACTTCTTAATTTCTCCGTCAATAAGAATTGGATATGCCTATGATAGCATTCAATCTGAATTAAATTTTTTAACAAATGCTTCGCATGAAATTTTTATAAACTTTGATTTGAATTTTAAATCTAAAGTTTCTAGATCACCAAGATATTTTTAAATATTTATAATATATAACTATGAAAAGAATTTTAACAATTTTAATACTAACATTAGTAAGTGTTTCTTCAATCAAAGCACAGAATAGTAATACAAAAAAAGCAGATAGACTTTACGATAAATTTAAATTTGTAAAAGCATCCCAGGAATATTTAAAATTAGTTAAAGATTTCCCAGAAGACACTTATATAATAAAAAGACTAGCTGATACATATTATAATATTTTTGATACTGTAAATGCTGAAAAATGGTATGAAAAGCTACTGAATGAAAATGATAGTGAAGTCATATATAGATACTCACAAATGTTAATTGCAAATAAAAAGTACGATGAAGCATATAAGTGGATGTCAAAATTTGTTGAGCTTGAACCTAATGATTCTAGGTCAATAGCATTTAAAAAAGCGCCAAAATATATTGATAAAATAAAAAATTTAGGTAAAAATTATGAGCCGTTAGATATACAGCATGGTTTTGGCAACGCTTTTGGCGTAACAATTTTTAATGATAGAATTTATTTCTTATCAACTGAGGAACCTGGATTTTTAGAAAGAAAATATTCAAGAAACAACGATGGCTATTTAGACATCTACTCAAAGGGTATTAAAAGTATTGAACAAAAGATAGGAAATACAACTTATACTATCCCTGAAATTAAGCAAGATGAAGAAAGGGTTCTTTTAGATGAATTTAACACCAAATTTCATGAAGGAATTATTTCTTTTTCAAATGATGGTAATATAGCATATTTTACCAGGGAAAGTTTCTTTGAAAAAGAATATGACGAGTCAAATGAAAATAAGATTAAATATAGCCAGCTGTATATATATAGGGCAAAAAAAATTAATGATAAATGGGCAGAATTTGAGTCTTTAAGTATAAACGATAATAATTACTCTAATAAAAATGCACGTTTAGACAGTAGTGGGAAATTTTTATATTTCTCGTCAAATAGACCTGGGGGATTTGGGCAGTATGATATTTACAGAATTGAAATTTTTGATGATGGCTCAGTTGGTGCACCTGAAAATCTTGGTTCAAAAATAAATACAGAGGGACAGGAAGCATTCCCTTACTTTTCAAATAACGAATTACATTTCTCATCAGATGGGCATTTGGGTAAAGGAGGTTTGGATATATTTTATTCTGAGGAAATTGATGGAAAATGGACAACCGTTAAAAATAAAGGTGATATAGTTAATACTGCAGTAGATGATTTTGCTTATGTTCCATACGAAGATGGGTTCTTTGTTTCACAATTCAATAAAAATACCAATAGTGACAATACTATTTTTATTATTCAAACCTGTGATGATATACTTCTGGAGACTTTTGTTTTGGATGCTAAATCTAAACTACCACTAAACCTAGCAAGTACAACTATAAAAGATGAGGTTGGGTCTATTGATGTGACTAAAAATACAAATTCAGATGGATTATCTAAATATATGTTAGCATGTGATAATGGGGAATTACAAATCATAGCAAGTAAAACTGGTTATGAAAGTAAAATAGTACCTATAAAAATATCAGATGTTGATATGTCTGTTAAAATAGAACTAAACCCAATTGAAGAATTAATAGTTGATGAAAAAGTAATTTTAAATCCTATTTATTTTGATTTTGATAAATTTAATATTACTAATAAGGCTGCATTTGAGCTAGATAAATTAGTTGTTATAATGAAAAAATATTCTGAGATGATAATAAAAGTTGAATCTCACACAGACAGTAGAGGTTCCTCATCATATAACAAAACATTATCCGAAAAAAGAGCTCTTACGACAGTTGAGTACCTTATTTCAAAAGGAATTGATGAAAGTAGGGTTTCAGGAAAAGGAATGGGTGAAGATTCTCCAAAAATAAGCTGCAAAAACAGATGTTCTGAAGACGATCATTCAGAAAATAGAAGATCTGAATTTATTATTGTTTCTAGAAATTAAATATGATTTCCTGGACAAGCTCATTGCTCAAACTTTTAGCTACTGGACATCCCTTGGCAACTTCAACTAATCTCTGTTTTTGAATTTCAGATAAATTATTGCTGTCAAAATTAACCTCAACTTTAATTTTTGATATTCTCCTTGGGTTAGATGACATGAATTTAGTTATGAGTGCTTTAGATTTTGGTAGAACAAATTTATTTTTTTTTGCATAAATACCCATGACAGTTGTCATACAGCTACATAATGATGAAGCTACTAAGTCAGTTGGTGAAAAAGCTTCTCCCTTTCCATTATTATCTAAGGGCGCATCAGTAATTATAATCTTTGTAGATTTTAAGTGAATAGATTCTGTTCTTAACTCACCTACATATTTATTTTCAATAGAATGTGAACTCACTAATTTATTCACCAGCTACTAAAACATTATCAATTTCATAGGTTGCTGATGCAGATGCTGTAGAAGTATATTTAAAAGCAATGTAAACATTACCACCAGCATAGGAACTCAAGTCAACATTTCCAGAATCTGTCCAAGATGACCAGCTAGAGCTATCAGTATCTAGATTAGCTGTAAGCAGGCTCCAGCTACCATCACTGTTCGGATCACCACCAGAGTAATCAGCTGAGGCATAAACTTCTAAAGCTGGCCCATTGTATCTAACAACACTTTGAAATGTTAAATTGGCTGTTGATAATGAACTTAAATCTATTTGATTTGTAACCAACCAATCTTCGTTTACATTACTACCTCCGCTGAAACCAGACATTTTTGCGCTTGGGGCTGGATTACCATAAGGAGTTGTTTCCCACTCTTGGTCACCTTCAACACTATATGTTGTCCAGTTATTTAAGTTATTAGATGAGAAATCATCTGCAAATAGTGGATCACATCGTGGGTTATCAAAATTTACATCCTCCTTAGAATTTAACATCATCACTCTATTATCTCCAAAATAGTCTCTAGTTATAATTCCTGAAATAGAACCACTGCTATTTGTTGGTAATAAACTGTCATTAAAATTTGAGAAAGCACTTGTCTCTAATTTAAGTGTCCCAGAGTCTACACAACTTTCAATATCCCTTTGAGTATCATAGTCTTCATCTGGATCAACATATGTTAAACCGTCTAGACCTGGACTAAATTGAGCACTTAACGCACTGACAAATATACCAATATGGGAATCATTTATATCAGATAAATTTAATGGTAGTGGCACTAAAGTAAAGCTATTACTCGACCTTAAAATTATAGTTGATGCTACATTTTCCGAAATTTCTGAAATTTCATCTCCAAATTGATTTGAACCTCCACCTATAGCAATAACTCCGTCCCCAGAATTTGTTTCTCCAATAAAAAGACCCTGTAGTTTGATATATACTTCTCTGCCTAAATTGAATTGATTGTAGCTATCTACTTGATTTATAGAAATCTTAATTCCAGATGTAGGATTCTCAACTTCATCCTGCATATAAAACTCTTTATAAAAATTGCCAGTAAAGTCTGACGAAGATACATAACCTTTCACAACTAAATTTGACTGAATTTCATTTACCTCACCATTTACAAATAGATTTTTTAAATCAGAAATTGAAATTAAATCTGCGTTACCGTTTTCAATATCGGTAAGTAAAATATTTAGGTTTTGATTTTCTTCTAATCCAAGGCTTTGAGGAATTGAATAATCATCATCTTGAACACAAGAGATAGTGAAAAATAAAATGCTAGTAATTAAAGATATTTTGTGTATTATTTTCATATTATAAATTTTAAAATCTAAAGTATAAGTTTAAGAAGTAATTTGTACCCCTACCATACCAGTATTTGGGGCCAAAAACTCTTTTAGGTTTATTTACGTCCTGTAGTAATTCTTGGTAATTTGCATTTCTTCCTTGCTCGAATCCTCCAGTTCTGTATTTTTGATTTAAGATATTATTAATGCTTGCAAAAAAACCAACATAATAATTATCAATTCTCCATGACTTACCACCAATCATATTCATAACCATGTAGTCATCAAACTTTTCTTGTCTCAGTAAATCCTGAGCAATATTTAAATTATAATCATTGAAAGGTAAACCATCTTGCGCTAAATAAAAGTTTTGAGTCCTAGTTAATGGACTTATGTCAATATATGTATTTGTAAAAAAATTGGAAGTTACACCAAGAAACCAATAATTAGGATCTCTGTATTCAAATCCAATAGAATATGCTCTTTGTGGTCCGCCTGCAACCTTATAATTCTTTAAATTAGACTGACCTACAGCAACAGTATAACTATCAGCACCCAAGTATAGATAGGGATTATTATCATAGGTATATTGTCCAATTGAAGACGCAGCCTTAATTTTTACAGATGGTATAATTTGGGCTTCTACTCCAAATTCTAACCCAAAATATTTTTTATCAATACCCTGTAAAATTTCTTGTACAAATTCACTGTCCTCAGCAAAACCTACCAGGCCATCAGCATAATAAAATGATATTTCATTAGCGTCTTTAACCTCGGAATAAAATCCGGTAATTCTTCCAGTAAATACAGGTGTTCTAAAAATATAATTTGCATCAAATGACATAATTTTTTCTTCAGTAATTGGTGTATTATTAATTAAACCATTTGCATCTGAACCAACAATATTATGATTTACCCTTGAGTTAGTAAAAGTATTTCTGATAGATGGTGCTTTTTGTAAATAAGCTGAGTTAAAATCAATTATATGTTTTCCAGAAAATTTATATGTTAATCCTGTTTTAACTCCAAAGCCATCAAATGAAACTTCATTTCCTTTACCTGCTGAATTACCAATATTAGCCTCATTTTCAAAGACACCATCTCTTTGATAGATAGTATTCGTTAAATTACCTGCTAAATAAAAATCAAGTTTATTATAAGAAAAATCGATCATTGAAAAAAGGCTTGTTTCCTGAACATTCATCTTATAATGGTACTTAAATTTATCTCCCAATGAAACTATGCTGTTAGGAGATAATAAGTTATAATCTAGATTATCAAAGGAGTCAATATTAGTGTAAGATGAACCACCCAACATATCCGAAATTTCAGCAAAATTTTCAGAAACTAAGTTTACATGATTAATCGAAGTACTTATTTTAATATTTTCACTAATCTCATTAGTATAAGTAGAATTTATAGTTAGTTGCTTGTCATCAACTCTATCTTCATATAGAACATATGCTGCATTTAAGTTTGCAAGACTATTTGTGTTATTTGCATCATAAATTCTATTCCAATTAATTTGTCCATCACCAACAAAATTTTCTTGTGCAATATATGCTCCCTCATAGTCGGGACCGTTAGAGTCAGCTAGATAGTAACTGGGTAAATCTTGATAATAGGCTGGGCTTGGATTTGAACCTCCAGCATAATCTAACCTGCTATTTCCCATCTCACCGAATTGAAAACCAAAACTAGTTTCTAAGCTTGAGGAATCGTTAATTATCCAATCATGGTTAAGAATCAATATTGGTTCAACAACTCTTTTAACTCTAGAGTTCCTCTTTTCTCCATCCTGCCATCCCCAATATTCATTGTATTTGATCCCTTTTAGGTCGTAAACTTCTTGCGTGTTTGGAGATACTTTTCCTCGTCTATTTGGCGCATATATAGCAGCAAAATTTAAACTGTGTTTATCATTGAAGGATTTATGAACAGAAAGAAAGGCAGAATTTGAATCATAAAATGAAGCGTCTTGATATCCTTCATTCCCCCATCTTCTTCCAAAAGAAATTGAATATGCCCAACCTTTTTCTAGCATTCCTGAATTATAGCTTGCCATTAATCTATTAGAGTAACTTCTGTTAGAAGATGAATATGTGATTCTTCCACCCTCGCCATATTGTGATGCTCTTACATTAATATTGTTAGAACCTAAAACGCCCCCAAAGTTATATTTCAATGGAATAGAACCATTAGATAATTCTTGATTTCTAAGTACATCATTCAATCCTCCCCAGTTGCTCCATTGGGGTCTACCATTGTAAAGTTTATTCATCTTTATGCCATTTATTTGAACAGTAGCATTATCGGAATCTAGACCTCTAACCTTAAAAAAAGAGGAGCCAAACTCATATGCGGCGGTTCTGTAAAAAATATCCATTGAAGAATTAAGCAGACCAGAAATATTATCTGAAGCGTATGTATCGTCATTCAACTCATCATCACTTAGTGAAATACTAAATAAATCAACTACTTCATTTGTACTTGATAAATCTTGTAAAGAATCATTGGATACATCATTTACATCGGACTGTGAAAAAGCATTAGAACAAGTAAACAGAAATAATAAAAAAAATAAGTTTTTGCTTTGCATGTATACAAATATTTTTAACTATTATAATAATGAGTTAAATTTACGTTTTATATTATAATTTAAAGACCAATTTATAAATACTTTTATGAAAAAAACTTTATCAATTTATATTTTTACTTACTTACTTTTAACCAACCTTTCATTTTCTCAGCAAAACGAAAGAAAATTCAATATTCATACAATTGCATTTTACAATTTAGAAAATCTTTTTGATACAATTAACGATATTAATAAAGATGACGAGAAAAGTCCTATCATGGAAATTAAGTATAATAGAGGGGAGATCTATAAGAAAAAACTGGCCAATATGTCAAAGGTGATTTCTGAAATCGGAACTGATTTTAATAAAAGACCTCCATCAATTATTGGAATTTGTGAAATTGAAAATAGAGGTGTTGTTGAAGACTTGATTTCACACGAAAACCTATCAAATCATAACTATAGTTTCGTTCACTATGATTCACCAGATAGAAGAGGTATTGATGTTGCTCTAATATACAATACTAATATTTTTGAGGTTTTAAACTCTAAATCACATGAACTTTACATTACATATAATAATACAAGTGAAAGAAGTTATACTAGGGATCAATTAGTTATTTCTGGAAAACTTGATGGTGAATTGTTGCATATAATTGTTAATCACTGGCCATCTAGGGGTGCTGATGAAACAAAAAGAATCGCTGCAGCAAAAGTAAATAAATCAATAATTGACTCATTAAGGGAAATTTATAAAAACCCCAAGATTATTACAATGGGAGATTTTAATGATGACCCTTTTGATAAAAGTATCAAACAAGTTATAGGCGCAAAAAAGTATATCAAGGATGTAAGAAAAGATGACATGTATAATCCATTTGAGAAAATTTTAGTAGATGACGGGATTGGAACTAATGCTTACAGAGACAAGTGGCAGCTATTTGATCAAATAATTTTATCAAAACCCTTTCTTAAAAAAGATTACAAAGACTATCAACTATATAAAGCAGGGATTTTTAACAAATCATACTTAATCAATACGAAAGGGAAATATAGGGGATATCCGTTTAGAAGTTTTTCATTTGGCAGATTCACTGGTGGATACAGTGACCACCTACCTCCCTACATTTTTCTTATAAAAGAAATTAAATAAAAAAAGCTCACATTTCTGTGAGCTTTTTTTATTGCATTTAAATATTCTAGAATGTATATCTTAGACCAACATTCCAAGTTCTACCTAATCCAAAATATCCTTGATTGTCAGTATCAATACCATCATATAATATACCTGAACCTTCTCCAGCTGCAATAGCCGATCTTAATTCACTTATATAAATGTTATCAAATACATTATTCACATTCAATCTAACATTCAATGAGCCTGAATCTAGTAACATTTTATATGACAATCCCATATCAAACACATGGTAGTTTGGTAATTCTAAGTTTTCTTTAACAGCACCTACATTAGCATAAAGCTCATCATAGAATCTTACATCAGTATCAAATGATAATCTTTCTGCTAAGTCTACATCTAAACCTAACCCTGCTGTAAACTGAGCAGCATCACCGACTTTACCTCCATCAACATCAACAGTCTCAGTACTGATAACATTTTGGTCCTCATCAACAACTCTTGATATAGCATCTCCTTCATAAATCCAATCTCCAAGAGACAGGAATCCTTTTAACGTGTAAGGAACATCCTCCTGCGGTTTAGCAGAAAAGGATAATTCTATACCTTGATGTAATTGCGAAACACCCTCTGAAACATTAAAATATTGTACATCGTTGTCAACATAGAATGATGAAGTAACTCTGTCAGCCCATGATGTTCTGTATAAATCCACTCTTGCTGAGAAGTTTGGAACTTCATAAACATAGCCAGCCTCAAAACCTATAATAGTTTCATTTGAGGTGTTTGGATTAATCTGATTAGTATAATTAAGGTAAATGTTATCAAAGTATGGTGCTCTGGAGTAGTATCCTGCATTTACATAAGCTTTACCATTTTCACCAACACCAAAACCAACACCTGCTTTTGCATTGTAACCTAAATTTTCTTCTGATTCAGACTTGACACCGTCAGTTATTCCTTCAGGAAGTGCCTCACCAGTCCATTGGCTTGAAGTACCATCAATCAATGATTGGTCAGCATACTGATAATGATCCCATCTCTGATACATTGTTTGAGAAACAGAACCTTGGAAAAATGCTGAAAAGTCGTCATTCACATACTCTAGTTGAGTAAATAAACCACCATATGAAATTCTTTCATCATTACTGTATGCAATCTTTTCATCTTGATCAAAATTAGTAAAAGTTGCATCCCAAGGATTAGCTCCCATGCTTGTTGTAGAAATTACATATTTGTAGGTACCAAATGAACCATATGATTGATGGTTATTGTTTTGATCTCTCAATCTTATATTTTCTTGCCAAGAAGATAAACCATGGAAGTTTTCAACAATTCTAAAGTGCTCACCATAGTATGTTCTCAAATCAACACCAGCATTTAAAGTAAGGTTGTCACTTAGTTCAGTTTCATAGTTGGAAACAAGTCCAAACCAATTATGCATATTCATTGACGCTCTTGTAATGTAATTATCGTTATCGCCAAAATAAACACCAGCACCATTTGGCACTGCTGCATTTTGAGCATATATAGCATCATAATCTATGTAACCATCAGCTGTTCTTACCCTGTTACCTCTACCACCTGTACCACCACCGTTTCCGGTTGAAGCATATAGAACAGTAGATAAACTTGATTTGTCGTCAATTGTATAATCCCAATTTAAATTAAATACAGGTTTGTGGTAGAAATTTCTTCTCTCAGTAAGATATCTATCACCATAATATCCATAATTGTTATTATATTTTCTTCCATTTTCAAGGTAACTTGATATACTTTTTGTAAAATTTTGATCGTGCCATTGAGGCGCACCAGTCATTAAGAAATTAAAATTATGTTTTTCATTCATTTTATATCCTAATGAGAAGAAATATGTCTGGCCTTGACCAAATGTACCTTCAGCATAACCATCACCTTGCCAATGAGTTAAAAGAAAACTTGTTGACCAGCCGTTAGCATTTTCTCCAGTATCATAAGAAAAAGTTGTTTTCAAATAGTTGTCATTCGCAAATCCTGCGTATGCAAAACCACCTTGACTTTTAGATGTTGATCTCATAACAAAATTAACAGTACCTCCAACAGATGATATCGCTAATTTTGATGCTCCTAATCCTCTTTGAATTTGAACAACATTTGCAATATCGTTCATTCCTGACCAATTTGACCAATACATCTTACCATCTTCCATTCCATTTATTGGTTGACCATTTAGCATATACGCAGTATTATCTTGGCTAAATCCACGAACCGAAATTCTAGTATCACCAAAAGCTCCAGATTGCCCAGCAACATAAATCGATGGTGTATTTGCTAGAGTCATAGTTATATCTTGCGTACCAATTTTCTTTTGAATTTCTTCGCCAGTGACAGTTGATACAGCAACCGGAGTTACCCTATCTTCAGCAAGGTCAATAACCCCACCTCCAACTAAAATAACCTCCTCTAACTCCTCAAGATCCATCGAGTCATCTTCAGATGAGTCTTGGGCATAAATTGTAGTTCCCATTAATAAAAGAAGTACAAAAAATAATTTGTGAGTAATTTGTTTCATAATTTATTTATAGTTTAATAATATTATTATGGAACAAAAATATATAATATTTATAATTTAATGGGTAATCTTAGTTAATTAATTATTATGCAATTATTAACATTAAATTAATTAAATTTTAAGAAAGGTATTTTTTCAATAGTAATATTGTTGAAGAATCATTATCATCAATTCTGCCAGATTCAATATTTTTCATGATTTCTGAATACACTTTTTTTCCAAGCTCAACCCCAAATTGATCAAAACTTAATATATTCCAAATAACTCCAAGAGTAAATATTTTATTTTCGTAAATAGAAATTAGTGACCCTAGAGTAAATGGATTTAGATGTTTTATCAGTATAGTTGTACTTGGCCTATTGCCTCTAAAACTTTTGTGATTATTTTTTGATTTGTTAACATTTCCTGTCATAAGTGCTTTTGATTGGGCAAACATGTTAGCAATTAAAATATCTTGATGTTTTTTATCACCTTTTTTTGATTCTTTAAATCCAATAAAATCAATTGGTACGATTTTTTTTCCTTGATGCAATAATTGAAAAAAGGAATGTTGAGCATTAGTTCCTGTATCTCCCCAAATTATTGGCGCTGTAGAATAATTCAGAAATTTTCCGCTTTTATCTGTTTGTTTACCATTACTTTCCATAGATAATTGCTGTAAAAATCTTGGGAAATTTTTCAAATATTCGGAATAAGGAATAATAGCATGAGATCGATAATCAAAAAAGTTATTGTACCAGACTGTTAAACAAGCTGCAATTACAGGTATATTTTTTGAAAACTCTTCATTTTTAAAATGTTCGTCCATATAGTTTGCGCCATCTAGTAAATTCTGGTAGTTTTCAGGCCCTATCGCAATATTTATTGAAATTCCTGCAGAGCTCCACAAAGAAAACCTTCCTCCTACCCAATCCCAGAAAGGAAATATTTTTTCATCTGATAATCCAAAATCTTTTGCTTTTTTTACATTACTAGTGGAGCCAATAAAATGTTTACCAATACTTTCATCTGATGTAAATTGCAAAAACCAATTTCTAATGGTTGTTGCGTTAGTAAGAGTTTCAACAGTATTAAAAGATTTTGAAACAATTACAAACATTGTTGTTTCCGGTCTTATATTTTCAAGAATTCCATGCAAATAATCCCCATCTACATTATTAATAAAGTGAAAATTAAGATGATTTCTATAATGCTTTAATGAATCAATAACCATGGCAGGGCCCAAATCAGATCCACCAATCCCAATGTTTACTATGTCAGTAATTTTGTCTCCGCTAAAACCTCTGTAGGAACCATTTATAATTTTTTTAGTTAAACTATTAATTTGATTCTCAACTTTTTTAATATCAGAAACTATATTATTACCATCAATAATAATTTCTTTTTTCTTTGTTCTCAAAGCTGTATGCAAAACAGCCCTATTTTCACTTAAATTGATTTTATCACCCGCAAAATAGGATTTAATCGATTTTTTTAAATCTATTTCATTTAATAAATCAACAAAAAGAGAAATTGTCTCTTCATTAATATTGTGTTTAGAAAAATCAAAAAAGAAGTTTTTTAACGAAATGGATAATTTTTTAGCCCTATTATGATCTGACGCAAAAAAATTGTTTATCGGTATTTCTTTAATATCATTAAAATGATTCTGCAGTTTTTTCCAAGAGGATGTTTTAGTTGGATTTATGGAATCTTTTGGCATATTAAAATTTTATTTCATTTAAAGAATTAGCAAGGGGTAATATATGTTTTTTAAAGTTAGTCATAATATCTGTAGGGAGCGATTTAGCAGCGGGTAAAGTTTGTTTAAAAGGATCAACTTGTTTCCCATTTTTCCAAAACCTGTAACAAACATGTGGTCCAGATGTATTACCGGTCATACCAACTTTACCAATAACATCTCCTTGTTTTACATACTGACCTTCTTTAACTCTGCCATTTTTTTGCATGTGTAAATATTGTGTTGCATACTTGTTGTTATGTTGGATTTTAACATAATATCCATTGCCTCTGGTGTAAGATGATTTAATCACTCTCCCGTCCGCAGTTGCCATTATTGGAGTACCAAGTGGTCCTGCAAAATCGGTGCCCCTGTGAGGAACTACCCTGTAGCCATAGTAAGCAATTCTTCTTTTTAAATTATACCTTGAGGTTATATTACTAAATCTTAGAGGGGACTTCAAAAATGCTCTTTGTAAACTTTTTCCATTTTGGTCATAAAACTCATTAGAACTTGATAATGAGTCCATTAAAAAATTAAAAGCGAATAAATCTTGACCAGAATGTTTAAAATAAGCAGCTTCAATATTTTTAATTCCCACTAAAATTGAATCCTCAACGTATCTTTCATTATATATTATTTTAAACATATCTCCCTTTTGGATTCTTGTAAAATCAATTGTCCAAGCATAGATATCAGAAAGTTTGTTAATCAACTCCCAAGGAAGTCCATTTTCGTCCATTGTTTGAGAAAGACTTTTGCTAATA
>CACLCL010000004.1 GCA_902605445.1 uncultured Bacteroidota bacterium
ATATTAATGTTGTAAGTATTGCACCGGGTGATTATTTAACCGATATTTCTAGTCGTAGATATCATTCAGCTCTGGTTAAGGGATCACCTTATGAGAAAAAATACAGTTCATCTTTAAAAAAAATGAATAAAAATGTTAGTAAAGGTGCAAATCCTATAAAAATAGCGAAGTTGGTTTTTAAAATAGTTAATACAAAAAATCCAAAAAAAAGCTATGTCTCAGGATCTGCGCTTGAAAAATTTGGCATAATATTAAAATTCATATTACCACAAAGATTTTTTGAATATTTAGTTTTAAAACTCTTCTAATAATTTACTAATTATTGTAAATTTACTTTAAATCAATACATATGAAATTTTTCGTTGACACTGCAAATTTAGATCAGATAGAAGAAGCCCAGGATTTGGGTATTTTGGATGGGGTTACTACCAACCCATCACTAATGGCAAAGGAAGGTATAAAAGGTAAAAATAATATTTTAAATCACTATAAAAATATATGTGAGATTGTAGATGGTGATGTCTCTGCTGAAGTAATATCAACTACATACGAAGCTATGATTAAAGAGGGTGAAGAATTGGCTTCACTACATAATCAAATTGTCGTAAAGTTACCGATGATTAAAGACGGAGTTAAAGCTGCTAAATACTTTACAAAAAAAGGAATTAAAACAAATATAACACTTGTTTTTTCAGCTGGCCAAGCGTTGCTTGCAGCAAAAGCAGGAGCAACTTATGTTTCCCCATTCTTGGGAAGACTTGACGATATTTCCACTGACGGTCTCAATTTAATTTCTGAAATCCGAGAAATATACGATAACTTTGGTTTCAAAACTGAAATTTTAGCTGCCTCAATTAGACACACCATGCATATAATTGATTGTGCAAAAATTGGTGCAGATGTAATTACCTCACCACTTTCTTCCATCACAGGTCTTTTAAAGCATCCATTAACAGATATCGGTTTAGATAAATTTTTAAAAGACCATCAAAAAGGTAATTAATTTATATTTTTGGCAAAATTTAAATATTTAATATGCTTTCAGTCTCAAATCTCTCTATACAGTTTGGAAAAAGAGTACTTTTTGACAACGTTAACACAACTTTTAATAACGGTAATTGTTACGGAATTATAGGTGCAAATGGAGCAGGTAAATCAACTTTTTTAAAAATATTAAGTGGAAAATTGGATGCCACATCTGGTCATGTTCATTTAGAGCCAGGAAAAAGGATGTCAGTTCTTGAGCAGGATCACTCACTATTTGATTCTAATTCGGTGATTGAAACTGTAATGATGGGTAATCTTCCTTTGTTTGATTTAAAAAAGGAGATAGACTCACTTTATGAAAATTATTCTGATGAAAATGCTGATAAAATTGGGGTATTGCAAGTTCAATTTGAAGAAATGGATGGGTGGAATGCAGAAAGTAATGCTGCATCACTTCTTTCGAATTTAGGTATTAAAGAGGATTTACATCAAAATTTAATGACAGACATAGATCCAAAATTAAAAGTTAGGGTTCTTTTAGCTAAATCCTTATTCGGAAACCCTGATGTTCTAATTATGGATGAACCTACTAATGATTTAGATTATGAAACAATTACTTGGTTAGAGGATTATTTAGCTAATTTTGATAATTGTATTATTGTTGTTTCTCACGACAGACACTTCCTTGATTCTGTTTGTACCCATATTTCTGATATTGACTTCGGAAAAATTAATCATTATTCTGGCAACTACTCCTTTTGGCAAGAATCTTCTGAACTTGCTGCTAGGCAAAGAGCACAACAAAACAAAAAAGCCGAGGAAAAGAAAAAGGAATTGGAGGAGTTTATTGCTCGTTTTAGTGCAAACGTAGCCAAAAGCAAACAGGCTACAAGTAGAAAAAAGATGATTGAGAAGCTTAACATTCATGACATTAAACCCTCGAGTCGACGCTACCCAGCCATTATTTTTGAAAGGGACAGGGAAGCTGGTGATCAAATTTTAAATGTTGAAAATCTATCTTTTTCGCTTGAAAACGAAATGCTTTTTAGCAAAATCGATCTAAATCTTGTTAAAGGAGATAAGGTACTGTTATTTTCTAAGGATTCAAGAGCAATTAACTACTTTTACGAAATTATTTCAAACAATATAAATCAAACAACAGGTAATTTTAGTTGGGGTATTACAACAAGTTTTTCTTATTTACCGTTAGATAATAGTAATTACTTTGATCAAAACATATCTTTAGTTGAATGGCTAAGAAATTGGGCTAAAACTGATGAAGAAAAAGAGGAAGTATTTTTAAGAGGTTTTTTAGGTAAAATGATTTTTTCTGGTGATGAAGCACTAAAAAAATGTAATGTATTATCTGGTGGAGAAAAAGTCAGATGTATGATATCAAAAATGATGATGAATAGGGGAAATGTTCTTCTCATCAATGAGCCTACTAATCATTTAGATTTAGAAACAATAACAGCTTTCAATAATTCTTTAAAAAGATTTAAGGGAACTGTAATTCTTTCAACTCAAGATCAACAATTTGCTCAAACAATTGCTAATAGAATTATTGAGCTAACTCCTAGTGGTATTATAGACAGGTACATGAATTTCGAGGAATATATGAATGATAGTAAAATAAAAGAAATTAGAAATTCAATGTATTAATTACCTTAACTTCGCATCAAATTCTTTTTCTAACATTTGTATAATATTTTGCATAACCCTATCAATTTCAATTTCATTTAAAGTTTTATTTATATCTTGAATTTTAATTGATATACCATAACTTTTTTTATTTACAGGAATTGACTCACCTTCAAAAACATCAAATAAAGCTACATCCTTAATTAGGTTTTTGTTAGTCTTAGATATCTGTTCGTGAAGCTTTCTAAACTGAACATCAGAGTCAATTAAAATCGAAAGATCTCTGTAAACTTCGGGGTATTTAGCTATTTTATCAAACTTTTTAAATTTTCTAAATTTCCTCTTTACTATATTATCAATATCAAATTCAGCGTATAATATCTCTTCGTTAATGTCAAAATATTTTGAAATTTCAGGGTTAAGAATTCCAAAGCTGCAAATACTAATATTATCAATTAAAATAGATTCACCTTGAACGAGATTGTTGTTTTCAGTAAATTTATTTTTCGTTATAGGTAAACCTATTTTATCAAATATTGATTTCACAACTCCCTTTAAATAAAAGAAATCAGACTTAATACTATTTAAATTCCAATTGTTTACATTTTTATTGCCAGTTACAAAAAGAGCTAATTTCTCATTCTCAACAATTTTATTTTTTTTATCCCTATAATATTCTTTACCAATTTCAAATAACTTTAAATCATTGGTTTTATGATTCTTATTATACTTTAGAGATTCAAGACCCGAGAATATTAATGAATTTCTTAGTTGAGCTAGGTCATTACTAGAGAAATTTAAAATATCAATATTTATATTAGTCTTATTTAGATTTAATTTATTTTTTGAAATAGATGTCAATGAATTAGTTATAATTTCATAAAAACCAATTGTTGCAAGATGATTAGAAATTCTTTCGGTTATTTTGTTTTTTAAATTATTATCTCGATTAGACAGTTTATAGCTAATTTTTTTTGAAGATTTAACCTTATTATAACCATAAATTCTTAATATTTCTTCAATTATATCGGCTTCTCTCTTAACATCCACCCTAAATGAAGGAACAAGCAATCCTAGCTTTGAGTCTGTAATACTGTTGATTTTGATATCCAACAAGCTGATAATTTTTTTTATTGTATCTTTTTCTATCGTCTCTCCAATAATTTTTTTAATTTTTTCAAAACTTATAATGATTTGCTGAGGTTCAATTTTTTTAGAATTGATATCAATTAAATCACATGCAACCAGTGCCTCTGGGCATATTTCTTTAATTAGGGTTACAGCTCTTTTTAGAGCATACACAGTAAGTTCTGGGTCTATACCTCTTTCAAATCTGTATGACGAGTCAGTAGATAATCCAAGCCTTTTGGAAGTTTTTCTTATTGAAATAGGGCTGAAATATGCACTTTCGATAAATATTGTTGTTGTAATATCTGAGACTCCAGATTCCTTGCCACCATATATGCCAGCTATGCACATGGGGTTTTTTGAATCACAAATAACTAAATCATCATTAATTAGTTTTTTCTTATCGTCATCAAGTGTTGTAAAATCAGAAATTTTATTATTTTTCCTCACTACAATAGCATTACCATCAATTTTTTCATAATCAAATGCATGTAGAGGTTGTCCAACATCATGCATTACATAGTTTGTTACATCAACAATATTATTTTTGGGAGTTATTCCAATTGATTTTAACTTATTTTTAAGCCAATCTGGCGAGTCTTTTACCACAATATTGTCCATAATTATTCCACAATATCTGTTTACTAGTGATTCATCCTCAACAGAAAGCTTTATATTTTTAGTTCTTTTATCAATATTAAAGCTACTGACTGAAGGAGTTTTTAAATCAAGATTATCACCTTCATAGTTAAGTCTGGCTCTCAAGTCTCTGGCGGTTCCTAAGTGGCTTAGTGCGTCAGATCTGTTTGGAGTTAATCCTATGTCATATATCCAGTCGGTTTCGCATGGGTAAATCAATTCTAGGGGTGTTCCTTCGTCATATTTATTATCAATAATCAATATTCCGTCATCAGGTTCGCCAAGATTTAGTTCATCCTGACCACATATCATTCCTTCACTGATTTCACCTCTTATCTTACTTTTTTTAATTTTTAATTTTTTGTTTTCAGGGTAAAGTGTAGTTCCAATTAATGCAACTGCTACAGTTTGGTTTTTATCCACATTGGGTGCTCCACAAATTATTTGAAGATTTTCAGATTTTCCAACATTGACATCAACAATTTTAAGTCTGTCAGCATTTGGATGCTTTTTTATTGAAATAGTTTTTCCAATAACAACACCCCTTAGTCCTCCAGGGATTGATTCAAATTTTGACATTCCCTCTACTTCGAGTCCAAGTGATGTAAGTTTTTCAGCAATTGACTCATGGTCATCCTTAAAATCAAGATATTGTTTGAGCCAATTGTATGAGACTTTCATTTATAATGGAATAAGTAGCAAATATAACAATACTAGTATTGAAACAAAATCAAAACTTTTTTTATTATATTAATTTATTAGAAATTTAAGTTATGATTCGATTATTAATTCTTCTATTATTATTAAATTTTTATAGTTGTATTGAAAAAGATATCAAGGAATCAAATTTTGTTGGTTATTTAGTTGCAAACGATTCAATAAAAATTCCATTTGATTTTGTTTTTAAAGATTCATTAATTACAATTTCAAATTCCAAAGAAAATATTAAATTGATTAGATCAGTAGACAAACATGATTCCATAAAATTTGTTTCACCATATTTCGAAGATTATTTATTGTTCCATGATTATTTTGACTCGCTAAGTGGATATTTACATAATAAAAGTCTAGATAGAAAAGTTAAATTCTTCGCATTAAGAGGGGAAAATAAAGTAGTCAATCATGAAAATTTTTTACTTATTGAAGGAAAATGGAAAATAATTTTTAATTATGATAAAAGTGAAAGCCGCGAATCTGAAATGATTATATCACAAAACAAAAATAAAATTCAAGGCACATTTAGGACTGAAACAGGAGACTATGGATTCATGCAAGGTTTCGTTGATAAAAATAAATTTAATCTATCAAATTTTAACGGATACAGGGCAAATTTAGTAGAAGCTAAAGTTTATACTGATACTATTTTTGGTGTGCTTTATCAAGGGAATCACAATGTTAAAAAATTCATTGGATTTAGAGATGATAGTTTTAATTTACCTGATCCTTATGCACTTACATCTATGACTCCTGGTTATGAAAAGTTTTTATTTAGTTTCAGAGATATTGAAGGTAAAATTGTTGATAATTTTGATAAAAAATTTCTAAATAAAGTTAATATTATTCAGATTATGGGTACATGGTGTCCAAACTGTTTAGATGAATCCATTTACCTAAAATCAATTAAAGAAAAATATAAAGATGTTGTTATAGTTTCCATTGCATTTGAATTTGCAAAATCTAAAGAACAAGCAATAGAAAATTTAATCAAATTAAAGAAAAATATCGGAATAGATTATGATATTTTGCTAGCACAATATGGTTCTAGTGATAAAATAGATGCTGCAAATAAATTGAAATCTATTGACACGTTAATTTCTTACCCAACTTTATTTATCACAGATAAAAATTTGAAGGTCAGAAGAATACATACAGGTTTTAATGGCCCTGCTACAGGTGAAAAATATACTCAGTTTAAAAGAGACTTTGAAAATTTTTTAACTCAACTAATAAACGAATAACGCTTTAACTTATATATTCCCAAATTTCTTTTTTATTAATAATACGTTTTAGATTTTTAACCAAAACTGCGTTATTTTTATTTGCTAATTTGGGGTCTTTTTCGATAATTTTTTCAACCAGCAATTTGATTTTCTGAATCATGCCAGAATCTTGTATTAAATTTGTTATTTTTAGAGGGATTTCACCACTTTGTTGAGTGCCCATAAAATTACCAGGACCTCTAAGCTCCAGATCTTTTTCAGCAATTTTGAATCCATTATTTGTTTCAACCATGGCCTTCATTCTTATTACAGTTTCTTTAGATTTTTTATCGCCTGTAATCAAAAAACAAAAGCTTTCATATTTTCCTCTTCCAACTCTTCCTCTAAGTTGGTGTAATTGGGATAATCCAAATCTCTCTGCACTTTCAATAACCATTACTGAAGCATTTGGTATGTCAACACCAACCTCAATAACAGTTGTTGAGACTAAAATCTGAGATTTATTTTCAATAAATCTTTGCATCTCATAATCTCTCTCCTCTTTTTTCATTCTACCATGAACAATTGAAATATTATATTCTGGCATAGGGAAATCTCTTGAAAAAGTTTCATAACCATCCATCAGATCTTTAAAATCAAGCTTTTCGCTTTCCTTAATTAATGGATAAACAACATAAGCTTGTCTTCCTGAATCAATCTGTTTTTTTAGAAAATCAATTAATTTCAAACGTTCCCTATTTGTACTATGAAAAGTTTGAATATTTTTTCTACCTGGGGGGAGCTCATCTATAATAGAAACATCTAAATCCCCATAAACCGACATTGCTAATGTCCTTGGAATTGGTGTTGCGGTCATTATTAAAATGTGTGGAGGTAATTTATTTTTGTGCCATAATTTACTTCGCTGAGCGACTCCAAACTTATGTTGTTCATCAATTACAGCTAATCCCAAATTTTTAAAAATAACTTCATCATAAATTAAAGAATGTGTTCCGATAATAAGATTAATTTTACCACTTTTTAGTTCATTTTTCACCCTTTTTTTATATGATAATTTACTTGACCCTGTAAGTACTGATACATTGATATTCAATAAATTACATACTTCAACAAATTTATTATAGTGCTGATATGACAAAATTTCAGTTGGTGTCATTATACATGCTTGATAACCATTTCCAATAGCGATTAATGTACTCATAAAAGCAACTATCGTTTTACCTGATCCAACATCTCCCTGTAATAGTCTATTCATTTGAGTACCACTACCCAAATCATTTCTTATTTCTTTTATTACTTTTTTTTGTGCATTTGTTAAATCAAAATCTAAGAAATTATTGAAAAAAGAATCAAATTTTTTTCCAATAATGGGGAAGCTATAGCCTTTTATTTTTTCCTTCCTAATATTCTTTTTAAAAATAAATCTTAATTGTAAATAAAAAATTTCTTCAAATTTCAGACGTAGTATAGCTTTATTTAGTATAGTTTTTGAATTTGGTTTATGGATGGCAATTAAAGAATCTCTTTTGCCTAATAAATTATATTTCTTTAGAATATATGCAGGAAGATTTTCTTCAACCTTATCGGCGCATTTAATTAGTAATTCATCAATAAGTTTTGAATATACCTTATTTGTGACTCCCTTTTTAATAAGTACTTCTGTACTTGAATATATTCCATAAAATTTAGTTCTTTTCTTTGTTTTTTCATGCGTATATTTTTCTAATTCCGGATGTGCTATTGATATCAGTCCATTAAACAAATTTGCTTTACCAAAAACAATGTAATATTTATTAATTTCTAACGAATCCTTTATCCAGTTTATTGATTTAAACCAAATCAATTGAATTGATCCGGTATTATCTGAAAATTCGGCAATTAGTCTTTTTTTTCTTCCATTACCTACTTCTTGTAATTTTGAAATTTTTCCTATGACTTGAACATCATCTTTGTGACCACTGAGTTCTGATATTTTATGATATTTAGTTTTATTTACATATCTAAAAGGAAATCTATACAACAAATCGCCAAATGTATGAATTCTAAGCTCATTTCTGATTAGTTTTGCTCTATTTGGCCCTACTCCCTTGAGAAATTCAATTGATGTATCTAATGAGTCCATATACTTATAATTAAAATTAATATTTTTTATTTAGCTCACATTAACTTTGTTCATAACTAAATAAATAATTTTCTTTAGATACATAAACTATTTTTAATTTAAAGGCAAACAACTTAATTGGAACAGTTCCTAAAAAATTTAAATAATTCTCAGCTTGAGGCCACCATTCATATGGATGGCCCTATGATAGTCATAGCTGGTGCTGGTTCAGGGAAAACCCGAGTATTAACATATAAAATAGCCTACCTAATGACTAATAATGTTGATCCATTTAATATCCTAGCCTTAACTTTTACTAACAAGGCTGCCAGTGAGATGAAGGACAGAATTATAAATATTGCCGGAAATGATGCAAAAAATCTATGGATGGGAACATTTCATTCAGTTTTTGCTAGAATTCTTAGGGTTGAGGCTAATAAAATTGGTTTTACATCAAACTTTACTATTTATGACTCAGAAGATTCACAAAAGTTGGTAAATAGGATAATAAAAGAAAATAATTATGATAAAGAACAATATAAATATAAACTAATTTTTTCTCGGATATCCTCAATGAAAAATAATTTTATAACACCAAAAGAATATGCAGAAAATGAGGATTTACTTTTGTCTGACAAGATTTCGAATAGGTCAAAGTTTCTGAATATTTACACAGAATATGTAAATAGATGTTTTAAAGCAGGGGCGATGGATTTTGATGATTTATTATTAAAAACGAATGAACTTTTCAGCCGTTTTCCTGAAGTTTTATATAAATATCAAAATATTTTCAAATATATTTTGGTTGACGAATATCAGGACACAAATCATTCACAGTATTTAATTGTAAAAGCACTCTCAGATAAATTCCAAAATATTTGTGTAGTTGGAGACGATGCACAAAGTATTTATAGTTTTAGAGGTGCTAATATTAATAATATATTAAACTTTCAAAAGGATTTTATTGATTCAAAAATTTTTAGACTTGAGCAAAATTATCGCTCAACAAAAAATATTGTTAGAGCAGCAAATAGCTTGATTAAAAACAATCAGAAAAGATTAAAAAAAAATGTATGGACCGAAAATAAAGTTGGAGATAAAATTAGTGTAAATAGGTTAATCACAGATGGTGAAGAGGGTAGGTTTGTAGCAAGCTCAATTTTTGATAACAAAATGAACAATCAACTTCAAAATAATGATTTTGCAATACTTTACAGAACAAACGCCCAATCCCGTTCATTTGAGGATGCTCTTAGGAAAAAGAATATTCCCTATAGGGTTTTTGGAGGATTATCGTTTTATCAGAGAAAAGAAATAAAAGATGTGTTAGCATATTTAAGGCTTTTAGTTAATTCGGATGATGAACAAGCTTTTAAAAGAGTGATTAATTTCCCTCCAAGAGGTATTGGACAAACAACAATAAATAAAGTATCGATTGAAGCTAATAAACATCAGTGCTCTGATTATGACTTTATAAAACAACATATCAATAAATCGAAGCTGATAAACAAATCATCTTCAAATAAGCTTATAGATTTTACTTTAATGATTGAAAGCTTAAAAAGTAAATCGGAAACTCTCGATGTTTTTGAAATCACAAAAGAAGTTTTAAAGCAATCGGGTTTATACAAACTGTACAAGGATGACGAATCACTACAAGGTATTAATAGAATTCAAAATATTGAAGAACTTCTTAATGGTATTAAAGATTTTATAGAAAATGAGAATAATAAAAATGTTTCGTCATTTCTTCAAAGTGTCGCACTAATGACTGATCAAGATAGTGATGATGACAGTGACGATAAAGTATCTTTGATGACAGTTCACTTGGCAAAGGGATTAGAATTTAATTGTGTTTACATCGTTGGACTTGAGGAAAATCTTTTCCCAAGTGCTATGAATTTAAATTCTAGAAACGATTTAGAGGAGGAGAGAAGATTATTTTATGTTGCATTAACTCGTGCTCAAAGAAAAATATATTTAAGTTATGTTTTATCAAGATATAGATGGGGAAAACTAATAGAATCTGAAAAAAGTAGATTTATTGATGAAATTGATGATGATTACCTAGAAAACAATAATAGAAACCCTTCATCAGATTTTACAAAATTTGAAAATGTTTCTAAAAGGGTAGGTTTGAGATATAAAAAGCTTGAAAAAAGACCACCATCAAATTTTACTAAAGTCAAGTCTAGCTATGGCTTTTCGGGATTTAAAGAAAATTTAGTTATTGGTGATTTTGTATTTCATGAAAAATTCGGTAGAGGTTGTGTTGTTTCAATTGAAGGTAGGGAGGAAAATAAAAAAGCTGAAATCAAATTTGATAAAAATGGAACAAAAAAGTTATTACTAAGATTTTCTAAATTAAAAAAGATATAAAAAAAAGCCCGCATCAAAGCGGGCTTACATGAGTCAATATCTATTCAAAACTTTTCATTTCGTTTTCAATCATATCATAAAATTCATCAATTTTGGGTAAAATGATAATTCTAGTTCTCCTGTTTGTTGATCTATTTTCAGGTGTATCATTACTAACTAATGGGTTGTAATAACTTCTACCTGCAGCGATTAGTTTTGCGGGATTTACATCAAGTTCCTGTAAAACTCTTACTATTGATGTAGCTCGTTTAACACTTAAGTCCCAATTATCTATTAAGTTCCCACTTCCAATGTAGGCTACATCGTCTGTGTGGCCTTCAACCATACATTCAAAACTTGGTTTTGAATTTACAACGGTAGCAACTTTTCCTAAAATCTCTCTAGCACGCTCAGAAACTTCATAACTTCCACTCTTAAATAATAATTTATCTGAAAGTGATATGAATACAACCGCTTTATCAACATTTACCTCGATATCAGGATCGTTTATTCCAATTTCTTTTTTTAAGCTTGTAACTAGGGCAAATGTTACACTATCTTTTCTATTTAAAGCATCTTGAATTCTATTTATTTTCAAATCCTTCTCTTTAATGCTTTCCAAAGTTTTTTCTAAATTTTCAGCGCCTTTAGCAGTAAGTTCAAGATAATCTTGACTCTGGTTGAATAACTGATCATTTCTTTTTTTCAAATCTGATATCTGGTTAAGATAAGCTTCAGCAAGAGCTTCAGATGTTGCTTTTTCCTCAAGACAAGTATTTAATTTAACAGTAGCTGTATTTAATAAGTCCACAGTTTTTTTGTGCCTTTCCTCTAAGGCTGTAAAGTCTTTTTTTGAGACACATGATGACAATATTAAAATTGTAAGTATGTATAAGAAAACAGATTTATTCATTTTGAATGATTTTTAATTAATTATATCTAGTAAAATTAGCAAAAAGAAAAATTAAAAAGGTGGTTTTTTATTTTTTTAATTTTAAGTATTTTAAAATAATACTTCTTGTTCCATAATGTTTAATACTTCTTTTGTTGTTTTTTCTAAACTTGATTAGATCGTTAATATTTATATAAAACGTAAAATATGCAACTATTATTGCTATAAAGTGCTTTAAACCTCTTGTGAATAATATAAATATAGAGATTAAAAGATCAACAAAAAATTTCTCAAATAAAATTAAAAACAAATTATCACAACTATTTTTGGTCAACATATATAGTTGATTTCTAAAATTGTAATATGTTTTCTGGAAACTTTCTTTTTTTAGTGTTGCAGCATTTACGTGATAAACCGTAGATTTATAATTATATTTTATATCAAATCCCATATTTTTCAACCTCCAACAAAGGTCAATTTCTTCCATATGGGCCCAAAATTTCTCGTCAAATCTGCCAGCAGTCTCAAAATATTTTTTCCTCATAAAAAAACAAGCTCCACATGCCCAAAAAATATCATAAATTTTTTCATATTGGTTTTCATCGATATCAACTACATTATAGATTCTACCATTGCAATAGGGATAACCATATTTATCTAAGAATCCACCAGCTGCACCAGCATAATCAAAATATCTTTTATCTTCTTGATTTTTTAATTTTGGCTGAATTACTGCTGTATTTTTTTCTTTTTTGAATTGTTGAATTATAGGTTTGGTCCAATTTTTACTTACTTCTACATCATTATTTAGCAGGCAAATTATTTCGGCATTAATATTTTTTAATCCAATATTATAACCCTTTGCGTACCCATAATTCTTATTAAGTTTTATAACTTTTATTCTTTCAAAATTTTTTTTTATAAAGTTTACTGAATCATCTTTAGAGCAATTATCAATAATATAAATTTGATCTGTTTCAGGGGTATATTTACATAAAGACGGTAGAAATCTTTTCAATAATCCCAGTCCATTCCAATTTAAAATTGCTATTGCTAGTTTCATTTTTTTTTAGGCAAATTCTTTAAAAAAAATATTTTATTGTTTAATTTATCAACTTTACAATAATAATGAATAATTCCATTTGTTAACATCAAAAATTTAGCATTTAACATTGTATCATATTTAAAAATTTGATCAAAGGTTTTTTGATTAATCTCAATATTTGGTGCTTTACACTCAACAAGTAATTCACATTCAGCATATTTGTTATATATAACAATGTCAAACCTTTTTGAAATACTATTACTCAGCTTAATTTTTTTTTCAACAGAAATTAAATCTTTATTATAATTTTTTTTTGAAATTAAAAATTTAATGCAATTTTGTCTTACCCATTCTTCAGGAGTAAGCTGAATATATTTTTTTCTTATTTCGTCAAAAATAAATTTCTTTTGATTAACTTCTTTTAATCTAAATTCATATTTTGGGAATGCTAAGTTCAACATATTAAATTTCACTATTTGGAAAATATTATTAAAATTAAAAATGATATTCAAACAAAAAAATTCTATCCGATATATCTTTTGATGGGTGAAGAAGATTATTTTATTAATAATATTACCAAACTTTTAATTGATAATGTACTAACTAATGATGAAAAGCAATTTAATTTAAATATTTTATATGCTAAAGATACATCAGTTAATGAGATTGTTTATTTGTGCAGAAAATATCCAATAATGTCAAATTATCAGGTTATATTGATTAAAGAAGCTCAAGCTTTAGTTAAACAACTTGATAGACTGAGCTCATATATTAAAAATCCATCTAAAACAACGATTTTAATCCTCAATTTTAAACATAAATCCTTAGATAAAAGAAAATCTATCTATAAATTACTTCAAACAAACGGTTTAATATTTGAATCAAAAAGATTATATGATTATCAGATTCAAAATTGGATCCACAATAAAATAGAAAATTCAGGCTACCAAATAGATAATAAGTGTGCCGCACTGATAAATGAATTTATTGGAAATAATTTAACCCAAATTTCTAATGAAATTGAAAAATTAATAGAGATTAAGAAAGATGACAAAAAAATAACTCTTGATGATATTCAAAAATATATCGGAGTCTCAAAGGAATATAATAATTTTGAACTAAGAAAAGCAATAGCAGAAAAAAATAAACATAGGGCAATTCATATTGCACAATTTTTCTCTAAAAACTCTTCCCTTAATCCATTAGTATTGACCACTTCAGTTATTTTTGATTTTTTCAAAAAATTATTGATTTATCACTCAATTAAATCAAAAAATGAAAAGGTAATTGCAACTAAACTAAAAATTAACCCTTATTTTTTAAGTGAATTTAGTGTTGCATCAAAAAATTACTCATTAAGGGATACTGTTAAAGTAATTTCAATTATCAGAGATTTTGACATGTATTCAAAAGGTCTTTATGTAAAAAAAACAAATCCAAAATTAATAGAGGAGTTGGTAATTAGAATTTTAGTTGATTAAAACGATGGGAATTTTTTTGGATTAAATTCATTCATTATCTTATATATTTTCTTAAAAATATCATCAAATGATGGTTTTGTAAAATAATCACCATCTGCCCCATATGGAGTTCTGTGTTCTTTGGCAGATAATGTTGATGGCTTGCTGTCTAGATAATTGTAAATATTTTGTCTATTAATTAATATATCAAGAATGTATGCTGATGCTCCGTATTTAAAATCCTCGTCAATAATTAAAACTTTGTTTGTTTTTTTAACACTTTTTAGAATATCATTATGAATATCAAATGGTATCAAAGATTGACAATCAATTACTTCACAAGAAATATTAAAATTTTCAAGCTCTTTCGCTACTTCAGTTAAAATATTTAGAGTTGATCCATATGAAATAACGGAGATATCATCGCCCTCTTTTATTACCTCAACCTTTCCGATTTCAATTGTAAATTCCCCAATATTTTTAGGCATTCGTTCTTTTTTTCTATATCCATTTAAACATTCAACAACGATTGCTGGTTGATCGCCTTTTAATAGCATATTATAAAATCCAGCAGCAATTGTCATGTTTCTTGGGACCAGTAAAAAAATTCCCCGCAGTAGATTTATCATACCACCCATTAAAGATCCTGAGTGCCATATTCCTTCTAGTCTGTGACCTCTAGTACGTACAATCAGTGGAGCTTTTTGTTTACCTCTTGTTCTGTAATGCAAGCTAGCAAGGTCATCACTAAGCAATTGTATGGAGTACAAAAGATAGTCAAGGTATTGTATCTCTGAAATTGGTCTAAGACCGCGCATTGACAAACCTATTCCTTGTCCAATAATAGTTGCTTCTCTTATCCCTGTGTCAAAAACTCTTTTTTCACCAAATGTTTCTTGTAATCCTTCCAAAGCCTGATTAACACCTCCAATTTTTCCTGCATCTTCACCAAAAATTAAAACATTATCGTATTTTTTTAAAATCTTTCGGAAATTATCTCTTAAAATTATTCTTCCGTCAACTTTTTTGTCTTCTTGTTCGTAAGTTGGTGGGTTTACTGTAATTTTTGTAGGATTTAATTTTGACTCACTGTAAAGATGCGAACTATAATCATTCTGAATATCATTTTTTAAACTATTAATCCAATTAGATATTTTTTTTACTCCATCATGATTAGTTAAAATTAGTTCACGTATAATTTTTTCAGATGCTGTAAATAGATCTTTTTTATATGGCTCCTTAATTAAAATTAACTCATTTAAAATCTCTTTAATTTTTTCATTTTCAATATTGTTCTGATCGATTATAAGCTTAAAATCTTTTATAAAATTTATAATTTCATTTACAGAATCATTTTTAGCTTCATATTTAGATTTTTTTATTTGATTTTTAACCTTTTCCTCAATTTCATCTAGTTCCTTTTTTTCAGCAATATTGTTTTCCAATATCCATTCTTTCATTTTCTTAATACAGTCGTATTCTTTTTCCCAATCGAGCCTTTCTTTTGTTTTATATCTTTCATGTGACCCAGATGTTGAGTGCCCAAGGGGTTGAGTTAATTCATGTACATGAATAAGCACAGGAATATGTTTTTCTCTACAGATTTTTTCAGCTTTTTCATAAGTTTCAATCAGACTTACATAATCCCAACCTTTTACTTTAAAAATCTTATAACCATTGGATTCACCTTCGATTTCAAACCCTTTTAAAACTTTTGAAATATCTCCTTTAGTTGTTTGGTATTTAGATGGAACAGAAATACCATAGCTATCATCCCAAACGCTTATTATCATGGGTATTTGCATTAGTCCCCCGGCGTTAAAACTTTCAAAAAATAATCCTTCACTTGTTGCTGCATCTCCGATAGTACCCCAGGCTATTTCGTTTCCATTTTCAGAAAATTTTTCAGCACCTTTTATATCAGTTTCTTTATATATTTTTGAGGCCTGAGCTAATCCCAAAATTCTTGGCATTTGACTGGCCGTAGGAGATAAGTCAGCACTTGAATTATATTGTGACTTAAGATTTTTCCAGTTGTAGTTATCATCTAGGCTGTGAGTTGAAAATGAACTCCCCATTTGTCTACCAGCACTCATTGGATCGTAATGTAAATCTGTATGTGCGTACAAACCCGAGAAAAACTGCTTTGTAGTTAGTTCATTAATAGCGAACATGAAAGTTTGATCACGATAATACCCAGATCTGAAATCACCCTTTTTAAAGTACTTTGCCATTGCAATTTGAGGCAATTCTTTTCCATCTCCAAAAATTCCAAAACTTGCTTTTCCTGTAAGAACCTCTTTTCTTCCTTCAATACTACACTCCCTACTTAAATTAATTATTTCGAAATCTTTTAAAACTTCTTTTTTGAAACTATCATAAGAAATGTGTTTTCTTTTGACTTTATAATCCATCTGTTATAATTAACTAAGTGAAGTGTTGCAAATTTACTTAATAGTAAATTTTTATGCAATTTTTATATATTTTTAATTTTTTAGTGATAAACGGTTACTCAAAAGTTTGGACTAAAATTATAGTTTTTATGAAAGTTCTCTAAGACGTCTATTACCTCATCTTTCGTATCAACAACATAAAATAAATCTAAATCTTCTTTACTTATATTTTTATGTTCAGTTAATAAAGTATTTTTTATCCAATCAATCAATCCTTTCCAAAACTTTGATCCAACCAAAATTATAGGAAATCTTTCAGCTTTATATGTTTGTACTAAGGTTACAGCTTCAAAAAATTCATCTAATGTTCCAAAACCACCTGGCATTACCACAAAGCCTTGAGCATATTTTACAAACATTACTTTTCTAACAAAAAAATAATCAAAATTTAGCTGTTTGTCCTTATCAATAAATTTGTTATGGGTGTCTTCGAAGGGCAAGTTTATACAAAGACCAACAGATTTACCTTTCTTTTTATTAGCACCTTTATTAGCTGCTTCCATTATTCCTAAACCTCCTCCGGAGATAACACCATAACCACGATTTACTATTTCAGATGATATTTCTTCAGCAAGCTTGTAGTATTTGTCATCCTGAATCGTTCTGGCAGATCCAAAGATTGAAATGCAAGGCCCAATAGCACTCATTCTTTCATATCCTTCAACAAATTCACCCATTATCTTAAAAATAGACCACGAATCATTAGTTTTTGTCTCATTCCACTTTTTATTTCTGTTTTCCATTTGTTTTTTCTGTTAAGTTAGCTCTTTTTTTAAAAATTTTGCCGTTAAACTTGTTTTTGAATTTAAGAACTTATTGAAAAATCCTTGGAAAATTATTTCTCCACCTTCATTACCTCCCTTGGGTCCCAAATCAATAATATAGTCTGCTGTTTTTATTACATCTAAGTTGTGCTCAATAATAATTACCGTATTCCCTCTATCGATTAATTTTTTAATTGTCTCAAGTAGTACTCTAATATCCTCAAAATGTAAACCTGTTGTTGGTTCATCAAGAACAAATAATGTTTTTCCTGTATCTCTCTTACTCAATTCAGAAGCTAATTTAATTCTTTGCGCTTCACCACCTGAAAGTGTAGTACTTTGTTGACCTAATGAAAGATAACCTAAACCAACATTTTTTATAGTACTCAGTTTGTTGTAAATTTTGGGAATATGTTCAAAGAAAGTAGTTGCATCGTCAATACTCATATTTAAAACATCATTAATAGACTTTCCCTTGTATTTAATTTCTAATGTTTCTCTATTAAACCTTTTCGACATACAACTTTCACATTCAATATAAACGTCTGGTAAAAATTTCATTTCAATTTGTCTTAGACCACCACCTTTACAATCTTCACATCTTCCTCCCGAAACATTAAAACTAAATCTACCGGCCTTGTAGCCTCGAATTTTTGATTCATTTAGGTTAGAGAATAAATTTCTAATTTCTGAAAATACACCACAATACGTTGCAGGATTACTTCTAGTTGTTCTTCCAATTGGAGACTGACTAATATTAACGATTTTATCAATATTTTCTAATCCGACTATTTTATCAAAATCGTGAACATTTTTTTCGGATTTAAATATTTTATTATGTATTAATGGATATAACGTTTCGTTTATTAAAGTTGATTTTCCACTACCAGAAACACCTGTCACAACTGTCAAAACATTTAATGGGATTGTTACATCTATATCTTTTAGATTATTCCCTTTGCAACCTTTCAATAAGATATTTTTACCATTACCAGGTCTGGGATTTTTAGTGTATTTTATTTTTAGTTTTTTGGAAAGATATTTAGAAGTTATTGTGTCAGATTTCAACAATTCATTTACGGTACCAGAAAAAACGATTCCACCCCCGTTTTTCCCCGCTGAAGGCCCAATATCAATAATGTGATTTGCATTCAATATCATTTCCTTGTCATGTTCAACTACAATCACTGAATTTCCTAAATTTTTTAAGTTTACTAATGTTTTAATAAGTTTATCATTATCACTTTGATGAAGACCAATACTAGGCTCATCTAAAATGTACAATACATCACTTAAATTAGAACCTATTTGAGAAGCCAGTCTAATTCTTTGACTTTCACCTCCTGAAAGTGATTTAGATGTTCTATTCAAATTCAAATATTCAAGACCTACATTTTCCATAAAAAATATCCTTTCAGAAATTTCTTTTAAAATGTCTTTGGAAATTATTTTTTGTTTTTCATTGAGTTTATTGGGTAAATTTTTTATCCATTTAGATAATTCTGAAATCTCCATGTTTACAATGTCATTAATATTTTTACCGTCAATTTTGAAAAATAACGATTCTTTCTTTAATCTTGAACCATTGCAATGCTCACAAACTGAATCTTTGAAATAATTTTTCGCCCATCTTCTAATTTTGATGGATTCATAATTTTCTAATTGATTTTCTAAAAAATTAACAATACCATCAAATTTTATCAAATAATCATAATTTACTCCAATTGACTTATTTTTAATTTTTAAACTATCATTTAACCCATATAATATTGCATCTAGACCTTTTTTACTAATTTTTTTAATCGGCTCTTTTAATGAGAAATTTAATTTTTCTGAAATATACTTTATCTGTTTATAAACCCATGAATTTTTTCCCCCAACTAGTTCAATTCCGCCTTGATCAATACTTTTATTTTTATCTGGAATTAATTTTTTGATGTCAACCTCTTTTATCTTACCTATCCCTTTACATTTTATGCACGCCCCCCTTGGAGAATTAAAAGAAAAATTATTTGGTTCTGGAATTTGATATGAAACTCCAGTATCTTCACATACTAAGTTCTGACTAAAATAGCGAGTTTCGCCAGTTTTATTTTCCATTATTAAAACTGATTTATTACCCAAATTAAAACAAGTATTTAAACTGTTTTTAAATCTCTCATTGGGGAAGTTATTTTTTTCAAAATCAAGTTTGTCAACAACTATTTCGATATCATGAATTTTATACCTGTCTAATATTGTCTTTTCATTAATGTCAATTATTTCACCATCAACTCTACATTGAACATAGCCTTTTTTTAGTGTATTTTGAAATAATTCCTGATAACTCCCTTTTCTGGATTTAATCACTGGAGCCAACAAAATTATTTTTTTTTCATTGTAGATTTTTTTAATAAGTTCAAATATTTTATCAGAACTATAGCTTACCATTTTTTTATTTGTTTTGTGGCTATAAGCATCTGAACATCTAGAAAATAAAAGTCTTAAAAAATCGTATATTTCAGTGGTAGTACCAACTGTTGATCTTGGTGATTTATTTACAGTTTTTTGTTCAATTGCTATAACAGGAGAAAGACCATCAATTTTATCAACATCTGGTCTATCGATTTTATTTAAAAATTGTCTTGCATACGCTGAGAAAGTTTCAATATATCTTCTCTGACCTTCAGCATAAATTGTATCAAAGGCAAGTGATGATTTTCCACTACCAGAAAGTCCAGTTATTACGACTAATTCGTTTCTAGGAATCTTTAAATCAATACCTTTAAGATTGTTAGATTTTGCATTATATATTGATATTTCTTCTTTATTCTTACCCATTCACTAAAAACCGTGAGCAGCATCATCGCCTCTTTTATCTGCCCCTCCTTCTAATTTATTATTTTTTATCAATATACCATCAACTCTTCCGATCGGACCCTTATCGTAATAATTATAACCAAATTTTTTAATGTCATTTAATATGTTTTTGTCAAAAAAACTACTTTCAACTCTAATTGAATCTGGAAGCCATTGATGATGAAATCTACCTGCGTCTACTGACTCTTGCATTCCCATTCCAAATTCGTGAATATTTAGAATTATTTGTAATACTGAAGTGATTATGGTTGAACCGCCTGGGGTTCCAACAACCATATATAATTTTCCATCATTTTCAACAATAGTCGGTGTCATTGAGCTTAACATTCTTTTTCCAGGCATAATTTTATTTGCTTCACCACCAATTAAACCAAATTGGTTAGGATAGCCAGGTTTTATTGAAAAGTCATCCATTTCATTATTAATAAAAAAACCCAACTCTTCACAGTAAAGCTTAGATCCAAAGGTGCTATTTAGAGTAGTAGTTACAGCAACTGCATTCCCATATTGATCAACAATTGAGTAGTGTGTCGTTTCTTCACTTTCTGTAGAATATATATTTCCAAAATCGATCATACTTGAACTTGTTGGGGATTCAAAGGAGAAATCTTGCATTCTTTTTTCTAAATAACTGTTATTGACTAGTTTTTTGATATCAACATCTAAGAAGTCAGAATCACCCAAAAAATGACTTCTGTCAGCAAAAGATCTTTTTTGTGCTTCTACTAATATTTTTACATATTCCTTCGAATTGTGTTTGTATTGACCAACATCAAAGGGTTCAATCATCTTTAATATTTGATTTAAACAGATCCCACCACTGGACGGTAGCGGCATCGAAATAATATTAAGATTTTTATATTGAAAAACATGAGGTTCTCGCCATACAGCATTATAATTTCTCATATCCTCTAAACTTATTATTCCTCCTTTATCTTGAATGAAATCAACAAAAATTTTAGCTGTTTCTCCATTGTAAAATTCATCTTTACCATTTTTCATTATTTTCTTTAATGTACTGGCTAAATTTATATTTACAAGAGTATCATTTTCTTTTAAAGTTCTATTATATATAATTTCATTGCTATTTATTCTTATAAAATCATTGTGGAATTCTGAAATTCTGTCACTCTGTTTTTTAGTTATGACTATCCCATTTTCAGCAAGTTCAATCACTGGTCTAAAAATTTCATTTATTGGTAAACTCCCAAATCGTTCATGAACACTAAAAATACCTGCGATTGTTCCAGGGACACCACATGAAAGAGCACCTTCCTCACTTAACTTTTCAATTATATCACCGTTTTTATCAAGATACATGTTCTCGCTAGCAGATAGGGGAGCTTTCTCTCGAAAATCAAGTGCTCCTATTTCGCCATCGTTTTTTCTAAAAACCATAAACCCACCACCTCCAATATTTCCTGCAGACGGATATGAAACAGCTAATGCTAATTCAGTAGCTATCATTGCATCGAAAGCATTTCCTCCTTTTCTTAAAATATCAACACCTATTTTACTTGCTTCAATTCTGGCAGATACAACCATGCCATTTTCTGCTATGAAGCCTAGTTTATCTTTTTTACAAGAAATAAACGTAATTGATATTAGTAATAAGATTAAATTTTTCAGTGTGTTAATTTTTTAACAATTTACAAATTCAAATTATTTATCTATTATTAAATAAAGTTATATTAGCGAAAACAATTTTAATGCCACTAATTAAGTCGATTTCAGGAATACGAGGAACCATTGGTAACAGAGAAGGTGAGGACTTAACAAATGAAGATGTAATTATTTTTACAATTTCTTACATAAAATGGCTTAAGTCCGTTAATTTCAGCTCAAACCATAGTGTTGTTGTTGGAAGAGATGCCAGAACCTCAGGACCGATGATCGAATCATTAGTTATTCAAACAATGACTAGTATGGGCGTTAATGTAATATCATTGGGTTTGTCTACAACTCCAACCGTTGAAATTGCAGTAACTGAAGAAAATGCTAATGGAGGTATAATTATCACGGCAAGCCACAACCCAAAAAACTGGAACGCACTAAAACTCTTAAATCATAAAGGAGAATTTATTTCTGAATCAGATGGAAATAATATTTTAGCAATTGCAGAAACAAAACCTAGAATAGAAAATAATATTCAAAAGGGTAATGTTAAAAAAGTTGATAATTACATCAGTAAACACATTGATTTAATTTTAAATCTCAACTCTGTCAATGTTCAAAGTATTAAGAAAAAACAATTAAAAATTGTAGTTGATGCAGTTAACTCAACGGGGGGCATTGCTGTACCAAAATTATTAAAAAAGATGGGTGTTGAAGTTGTTGAGTTATATTGTACTCCTAATGGGGAGTTTCCACATGATCCGGAACCTCTCAAGGATAATTTAAAGGAATTGTCAGAATTAGTTATTAAAACTAAGGCCAATTTGGGTATTGTTGTTGATCCAGATGTAGATAGATTGGCTTTTGTTTGTGAAAACGGAGATGTATTTGGAGAAGAATATACATTAGTTGCTTGTGCTGATTATTACCTACAACAAAATCCTGGGAATACGGTCAGTAATCTTAGTTCTTCTAGGGCTATGAAAGATTTAAGTAATTCAAAAAACTGTAATCATTATTTTAGTAAAGTCGGGGAGGTCAATGTAGTTGAGTTAATGAAAGACAAGAATGCTGTGATTGGAGGTGAAGGAAATGGAGGTGTAATATTACCTGAATTTCATTATGGTAGAGATGCTTTGGTTGGAATAGCATTATTTTTAACTCATTTTTCAAATCTTAACATGAAGATGACTGAATTGAAAAACAGCTTACCAGCTTATTACATGAGTAAAAGCAAGGTAAAATTAGGTGAAGGAGTTAAGCTAGACGAAATATTAGAATCCATGAGAGATAAATACTCAGAAGAGGAAATTAACACTTTAGATGGATTGAAAATTGATTTTAAAGATTCATGGGTTCATCTAAGGAAGAGTAACACCGAACCAATAATTAGAATTTATAGTGAAGCTAAATCTCAAAATGAAGCAAATTTATTAACCGAAAAATTTGTTTCTGAAATAAGTAAATATTAATTAGTTTTTCGATGTTTAAATCTATTGTGAGTCCATGTATAATATTCTGGAGCTTTCAATATTTGATTTTCTAATAGTTTAATAAAATCTTCCGTGATTTTAAAGTCTTTATATTTTGTTGGTTTGTCAGTGATCAGTTCAAAAGACGCTAAATAATATCCTCTTTTAACCTTTTCCACGTTCATATAAACAACAGCCATATCATATTTTTTTGCAATTATCTCAGCACCGGTGTGAAATGGTACAAAATTGTTCAAAAAATTATTCCAATATGTTGCCTTATTTTTTTTTGGAGATTGGTCTGAGGCAAATCCATAAATATTTAACCCTTTTAATTTGCTATTTTTTAAAATTTCTTTAAATGTATTTTTGGTTGAGATTAAATTCCCATTGTATTTACTTCTAATTTTTTTTATTAAACTATCAAAGTATTTATTTGAAAGTTTTTTATAAATGGCATTTATTTTATAATCAGTAAGTCTGTCAATTATAAAAAACCACTCCCAACTAGCATAATGACCACCCATTAAAATAATATTCCTTTTTTTCTTGTATAATTCATCCAATAATTCGAAGTTCTTAAAACTGTATCTTTTCTTTATTTCAACTTCACTTATATTTAATGATTTGAATGATTCAAGAAATAGATCAGATAAATGCTTGTAATATTTACTTTCAATAATCTTTCTTTCTAAAAGTGTTTTTTCAGGGAATGCTAGAGCAAGATTCTTCCTTACCAATTTTTTTCGATATGAAATAACATGATAAAGGATTATATATAAAAAATCTGAAAATAAATAAACCAGCCTGAAATTAGACTTTGATATTATCCAAATTAATGGATATAGAATTATATAAACAAGAAGATTCATTATATTAAGTGACAAATATATATTTATTTAAACTCATAATAATATTTAGATTCATATTAATTACGATTGTATCTTTGTCGAAATTAATATTTGTTTTGATTGATAACGATAATATTATAGCATTAGCAACCCCATCTGGTTTAGGTGCCATATCTGTAATAAGGGTTTCTGGACCAGAAAGCATTCAAATTGTTGATAAGATATTTTACTCTTTTGAAAACACTTCCCTTAAACAAACCCAATCAAATAAAATTCAATTAGGATACATCAAAGATTCAGATTCATTTATTGATAAAGTTCTTGTATCAATTTTTAGAAATCCAAAATCATATACTGGTGAGGATGTAGTTGAAATATCTTGCCACTGCAGTAGTTTCATTCAAAACTCAATAATTCAGTTGCTTTTAAAATTAAATTGCCGATTAGCCAAACCAGGTGAATTCACAATGAAAGCCTTCCTAAATGGTAAAATGGATTTAAGCGAGGCTGAATCAGTTGCTGATTTAATTTCAAGTAATTCAGAAGCATCTCATAAAATCGCAATGAACCAAATGAGAGGTGGATTTAGGAATGATATTAATATGCTTCGAGAAAGGTTATTGAATTTTGCGTCTTTAATAGAGCTTGAATTAGATTTTTCTCAGGAGGATGTTGAATTTGCAAATACTTCAGAATTGAAAAATATCTTAGATGATATTGAAAAAAAGTTGGTTGATTTGATTGCATCATTTAAAACTGGTCAAGTGATAAAAAATGGGATTCCTATTGTTATTGTTGGTGAACCAAATTCTGGAAAATCTACACTTTTAAATAACCTATTAAATGACGATAGAGCAATTGTCAGTCCAATACCAGGTACAACTAGAGACACTATTGAAGATCAAATTACACTGAATGGAGTAGTTTGTAGATTTATTGATACTGCAGGCATTAGAAATACTGTAGATGAAATTGAATCGATTGGCATTGAAAAAACTTTCAAAAAAATTGATGAAGCTGAAATAATCATCTATTTGATTGATGTTTTAGAATTAACAGATGAAAAAATTAAATTTCATAAAAAATATATTCACGAAATTCAGAAAAAATATTCTGATAAACATATAATTAAGGTGATTAATAAAATTGATATTGCCGAAGATGATTTCTCTAAATCAATGAAAGCTTTGAAAATTAGTGCTAAGGAAAATATTAATATTAATGTTCTCAAAGAATCTATAATTAATCATATTCAGAAAATGACTGGAAATTATGAAAGTTCAATTATTTCTAACTCAAGACATTACGATATTTTATCAAAAACTAAACTCGAGATTGAAAAAGTTAGAAGCTCAATAAAAAATAAAGTTCCCTCTGATTTATTAGCAATAGACATTAAGCAAGCTCTAAATTTACTTGGCGAATTAACTGGTGAAATTTCAAATGATGAAATTCTAGGGAATATATTTTCAAAATTTTGTATCGGCAAGTAAATTATTGATAATCAATAAGTTACGTAAATATAATGAAAAAAAATTAATTATTGTAAATTTAAATATGCATTAGCTAATACTATTTATTCAAATTTAATTTTATTTATATATATTCGCATCACACAAAAAGAATTGGTTTGATTGATTGCTATGGTTGGCTCTCTTTCAAACCTTTTCACTTTTATATAGCAACACACGATAAACCATAAACAACTTTTTCACTAACTTGTAGATATATTAAATAATTTAAAATCAATAATATGTATTTCGAGCAAGGACAAGGAAATGCAGGAGATTTAAGTAAAATTGGAAAAGAAAAAGGAAAAACAAAACTTATTATTTGCATTATTTCTGTGATTGTTATCTTAATGATTTTAGCCTCTTTATTTTTGGATAATAGTTAAATAAAATGAATACAATAGTAAAAGTTATTAAAACCATTATATTACTTTTCATAGGGTTCTTATGTCTTGGCGCACCCATCCCATATTTTTTTGGACGTATTTTAGTAAGGTTTGCCCTGTTTGGTGCAGCAATGTATGCCATAGGCTCAGTTTGGAAAAAGAAACCTGCTGAAAAAAAGGGTTAAATTTTTAAAACAAATAAAAAGTAAATGCTAAAATTACAAATCAAATCTTGGTCTTACTATCCTTTAAAGTCTCTTTAAGATTTTTTACTAACTTGTATGTCCATTAACAACTAACTATGAAAAACATATTATTTACACTCGCATTACTTATTTCTTTTAACTCTTTTGGGCAATCCAATGCTATTCTTCAAAGTGAATTCATTGAAAAAGAATTAAAGAAAGATTTTGATTTATACACATTACATATGAACAACAGAGATTTTGAAAGTGCTATGGATTTTATTATTCCTGAAATCTTTTCTTTGATGACAAAAGAGCAAATGATTAAGACTTTTGAAGATGCTTTTGCTGGTGGACTTGAAATGGAAATTTTAAACTATAATGATATTTCAATTTCAGAAGTAGTAAAGTTTGAAGGTAAAGATTATTGTAAAGTTCAATCATCATCAGATATTTATATGAAAATTAGTGGTAATTATTTGACCAATATTGAAACAATAAAAACAAATTTTGATTTAAGTTTTGGAAAAAGAAGTGATTCATTTGTGTATAATAAAAGCGATAATACATTTTATGGAAAAGGTTTTATTGAAAATAGAATAGCAGTTTCTGTTTCTGGAACAAATGATTGGAAATTTATTGCTATTGATAATTTCGATGAAACAGTATTAGCAATGATTATTCCTGAACAAGTTTTAAATAAACTGTAAAAAATGAAAAATCTATTATTTACTCTTGCCTTACTTATTTCTTTTAGCTCTTTTGGGCAAAATATTTTAGACACAGAGAACATACATAAAGCATATCCAAATATGACGTATGGTATACACGATGAAAATGGACTTATGGGGCACGAAGAAGGTTATTTAGGACCTGACCATTTAACTGAACTGAGATTCAAGGGAAAATTATATGAATCAGATTTTGTGGAATTAGAATATGAAATTGAGTCAGTTGATAATGATGGTAATGAAAAAATTAGTCACCTCAGGGAAATAATATTTCGTAAATATGTTCCTAATGAATATGGCCCAAGACAACTTAGGATTTCATTCTACAGAAATGGTGATATAAAAGGTGTATTTTATTACTAACGTAAATCAATTAAATAACCTACTATGAAAAAAATATGAAAAAATATTTCAAAGAATGGTGGACTGCATATGCAGTTGGTATTTTTTCTGGATTGATTACTTCAATAGAACTAGATTATTGGTGGGTTTACATACTTATCTTTAGTTTTTTAATCTTTGCGATTGATCAATATTTCATAAAGGAAAAAATGAAAAAATGAAAAAGCTAATACTATTACTATTTATTTCATTTGTCTTTTCTTGTAATGGTCTCTCAAAAAAACAATTAGGAGAACAGGTTAAGGAGATGATAATTGAAACTTATAATAAAACTCCTGGTTTAGAGAAAACTGAAGTAGTTGATTTAACACTTAAAAATCAAGAAGGTAATAAGTATAAAGGAGTTCTTACAGTAAAAGTTCCAAATCTTTTTGGTAGTATGATGAATTCATTTAATAGCGACACTAGCTATGAGGATAAAATTGAAATAAAATATGATATTGAGGTAGTATACGATGGTGAAGATATCAGTTGGCAAATATTAGATTAATGTTTCACTTAATTTTTAGATGAATAGAACTATTATTCTTATATTTTTAATTTTCATTTCTTGTGATTTAGATGATACAACGATTGTTATATACAATGAACTTGATAACCCCGTATATTTTGATGGTAACGGTATTACTGTAAAAGCCAAAGAATGGGCTGAAGTTGGAATGACAGGTGAGTTAAATGGAGTAACATATATAGTTACAGATAGAGAGATGCTTGAAGAACTAATCGATGAATTTGGAAACACTAATCATAACTTAAGTATCTATTGTACATCCAAAATTACTGATATGTCGTATTTATTTCACTCACCAAATTCTTCATCTACATTCAATCAATATTTAAATTCTTGGGATGTTAGTAATGTAACAAATATGTCAAATATGTTTTATGGAGCATCAAATTTTAACCAGAGCATTGATTTATGGAATGTAAGTAATGTCATTGATATGAGTTACATGTTTTCAGGAGCTAAAGAATTTAATCAGGAAATTAATGATTGGGATGTCGGAAATGTTGCAAATATGGCAAGTATGTTTGCCAACGCATTTTCTTTTAATAAGCCTTTAAATAATTGGAATGTAAGTAATGTTACTGATATGAATAGAATGTTTAGAGATGAAGCTTTGGGTAACGAAGGAAGTATATTTAATCAACCCCTTGCTAACTGGGATGTCAGTAATGTAACTAATATGTCTTTAATGTTCAGAAACCATCGAAAATTCAATCAAAACCTAGTATTGTGGAATGTGAATAATGTTACTGATTGTTTTTTGTTTTGTGAAAATACAGTTGAATGGACTTTAAGTAAGCCTTTATTTAATTCATGTATTGAAAATCAAGGTTGTGAATAGTTTTAAAAATTTGTTAGTTTTACTTTTATATTTAGACTAACTATATTTTAAATAACTATCAAAAAATTATGAAAAAAATTTTACTTATAAGCTTGATTTTTTCATTTTCATCTCTTAACTCTCAAAACTTTGATGGATCATGGGGGTATAGAATCAGTGATCACTATATCACTCTATACGGTAACAAAATTGAAAACCAAAATAATGGCGGAAGAACAGGAACATTGAAAGTTGCAATATATGCTACAAATTCTAGATATAATGGTGGTTCATTAAATGGCTATCTTCTATATGAGTACAAATTAGATCCGTTAGATGCTGGCTACTATTACTCAGATGTTTCGCAAAGAGGATGGTGCACGTACCCACCAAGGGGTACCTACTTTCTTACTATTGTTTTATTGGAATACATAACTTATGATTATGAAATAGTGGATTATGTTACGATGGATCAAACACAAAGTTTTTAGTAAAAATAAATTTAAATAAATCAAATTGACTCTTCATTAATTCATCATAGTTTTTAGCTTTGAATTAGCTAAGATTAAAAACCTTAAATCATTTTTTATAAAAGTTTGGTATTTAATGTAATCCTACAATTTAAAACTCCAGAAATAGGACAATTGTTTTTTGCCTCATTAGCAAAATCTTCAAATGATGATTGATTTAAATTTGGGACTTTTCCATTTAAATTCATATCAATTTGTGTTATCACTCCGTCAATAAATGTAAGTTCAGCTTCTGTAGCTAATTCATCTGGATTGTATCCATTTTCATTTAAAACAAAAGCAAGCTTCATATTAAAGCATCCAGAAAGTGCAGCTGCAATTAGCTCTTCAGGGTTTGTACCAAGCTTTCCATCGTCATTTTTGAATCTGGTAGTAAAACTGTATGGCATATTACTAATTGCTCCACTTTGTGTTGATAGAACTCCGATTCCTTCATTTCCATCACCTTTCCAAATTGCATTTACTTTTCTCTTCATGTTTAGTTAATTTAAGTTTGAATCAATATAGTGAATCATAAGTATTTAAAGTTATATATTTACCAAAAAAAAGATGAGAACATTAGCAAACATTTTATGGCATTTTCCCTTTTTTGGGTTTCTTACGGCTTTTTACACTTTTTTAATTGGAATTTTCTTTACGATAACTGTAATAGGTGCACCAATTGGACTGGGTCTTATCCAGCATTCTAAATTTCTTTTGTCACCTTTTTCAAAAAAAATGGTTTCTGATTCGGGTGCTAATAACGAAAAGTCATTTATATGGAAGATTATGGAAGTAATAGCATTTCTGTTGTATTTACCACTTGGAATTTTAGCATCAATTATTACTGTTTTACAAATTTTATTTTTATGTATTACAGTTGTTGGTATTCCTGTCGCTATTGTTTTAGCAAAATCTCTATCAACATATTTTAATCCTGTAGGGAAAATTTGTGTAAATAATTAATTAGATAATTTTATGAAGTCTATTCTTAAAAGATATTCACTTGCACTACTTGGCTTAATTTTATTTTCATCTGGGATTTGTTTTCTTGGAGAATCCATAATTATGAAATATGAAAGTGGAAATTGGGTTTTATTTGGTACTATTTCATTAATTTTGATAAATGCAGGTTTAGGCCTTATGATTAAAAATAAATGGGGAACTTTTTAAATTATTCAATGAAAAAATTACAAATATTTTTAGTTGTTATTTTCACTTTTAATTTTAACCAAATTACTTCACAACAGGTAAGAATTTCAGGTGGTACAGTTGATATTTCTAGATTTAATAAAAAATTATTAAAAGATCTTGCTCAGGAACAATCATTATACATTAATCAGTTAATCGAAGATAAAAGAGAGCTCAATAAACGTATTAATGATTTGGAAAGTTTATTAAAAATATCCCAAAATAATTTAGATCTTTCTAATAATGAATTAAAAAAATATACTGATTTATATTCTGATGAAGTGGATAAAGTTGCTCAGTTGAGAACAGAGAACAACAAGATAAGTATTTTAGAAAATGAAATTTTGATCTTAAAAGACTCAGTTCTAACGGTAAATTCACTACTTAATACATATCAATCTCAAATAAATCAAAGTTCAAATACATCATCAAACATTTCATCATCATATGATTCATTTTTAAATGATTTATATCTTGGCATCACAGAGATTGAAAATCAGACCTTAGATTTAAAACCTGCAGGAATTATTGCCGTTAATCATATTAGGTATTTTAATAACGATGATGATTATAATAATTACAATATAAGATTAGGTCATAATATCACTCAATTTTTTGATATTTCTGAAATAGACTATCAAGTGGAAAAAAGAATTAACAAAGAATTATTTAATACATTAGATATTCAAAACTGGAAAAGTTTTATTGAATCGAATATGTTAAGTTCAAGCAGAGCTGGAGATATTTTTCCAACTTTTTCATTTCTCAAGGGAAAACTGCTCACAATTAAATCAGAAAATCATGAAAAAGATTTCTTATTTTCTGTCAAAGAGCATGACTATGGGCGTGATAATGATTATTACAATAGTGTATATAATAATACAAAGTTTTCAGGTCAAAAACCCATTTATTTCAGTTTAACTGATGAAGATGAAAAAGAACATTTATTTGGAACAATAGTAATAAACAACGAAGTGTATTTAATGTTATCTAATAAAGATTTAATTAACCTTGGTTTATCTTTTAAAACATCAAGTGAATTATCAAGAAATACAATTTTAAAACGGGTTGATTATAATAATTATTCATATAACTATACATATGAAGATGACTATGATGACCCATTATGCTACATTCAAGACGGTCAACGTCCTATGGCTTGTCGCGATAAACGATATTACCTATATAATGACAGTAATACTCTCTATATAAAAACTAAAAAAACATTGTTTAGAGAATCTTCGATTGTTGATCCCATATTTATATTATTTAAATTAGAAATTCAATAACCCAATGAAAAGAGCTTTTTTTTTACTGTTAATTTTATTTGTAGCATGTGCACCAGAGTCTGATGAAACAAATACCGATACAGATAATGACGGTATATTTGATGTTGATGATAATTGTCTTCTTGTGGCAAATCCTGATCAACTGGATTCTAATAATGATGGAATAGGGGATGCTTGTTCTGGTGATACAGATGAGGATGGTATCATTGATGCACTCGATAATTGCATATTCGTTCAGAACCCAAATCAACTAGATTCTAACAATGATGGAATAGGTGATGCCTGTTCAGATTTAGATGAGGATGGTTTATTAGACAACGAAGATAATTGCCCATTAAATAGTAATCCTAATCAGGAAGATGAAAATAATGATGGTATTGGAGACGCCTGTTCTGATCTTGACGATGATGGAATTATTGATGGAGATGATAACTGTCCATTATTTGCTAATCCAAATCAATCTGATTCAGATGGTGATAATATTGGTGACACCTGTGATGCAACAGCATTATTTGATTCCTCTGAAACATCAATATATATTGGAGATCAAATTAGTTTTTTAAGCACCTCTACAGGTAGTATTAACTTCCAAGAATGGACTTTTGAGGGTGGAAATCCAAATGTATCAAATGAAACATCATTAGATGTTACCTATAACTCCATTGGTAATTTTGATGTTAGTTTATATGTGTCAAACGGAATATATGAAGATACCTACATTGCAGAGAATTTTGTTAATGTTTGTTACAATAAGTCTTTTGAAAATAACCAATGGGATGATTGGGTTTCAAATGGATGGGCATTTTCAAGTAGTACAACCTGTCCTGATTGTATTTATGCATGGCAAAATAGTACAAGCCCTGGTGAATCAATTGATTATGAATTATGCAGTAGTTTTAGTGATTTACCTAACAATTCAACTTTATATTTTGAGGCAATGGGAGACGGTACATTTGAATTATTAGACAGACTATCAATTAAGATTAACAATGTGGAAGTTGATGTTGAAACAATAGAGCCTGCAGGTTTAACATCTCTAGGTACTTATTCGGTCAATATTCCTAATAACTTAAACACTGTTGATATATGTGTAGTAGCAACACTATTTTATACAAATAATATATACTTAAATAACTTAACGATTTGTGAAAATTAAAACATTATTATTTTTTTATAATTTTACAATTCTAAAATTTTAGAAATGAGAATATTACTGCTTTTTATTTTATTATTATCGACTAACTCAATAAATGCACAGGGTTTTGGTGCTAAAAATATGGAGTTTTTTATTGGATTCAATGCAACTTCTAGCTTTGGAAATGTTGTTTCAACAGATAATTCAATTTTTTTAGATCCTGAAACAACTAACTTTAATTTTGATAGAATGTTCCCAAGTTTTAAGTTTGGCTACAAATATTATGTTAACCCCGAACAACGAGTTGGATTCTTTGTTCAATACAAAGCAAATAGTAAGAAATTTATAAGACTTAAATCAGATGTTGATTCGGATTATCAATTCCCATTTGATGATAACTTTAACGAGTTGCAAATTGGTATCACCGCTGGACCGTTTGATTTTTCTTATGGTAAACTCCTTGATAAGATGCAAGTTAATGGAAGTGAAATTGATTTTAAAACAGCCTCTATAAATTTATCTTTAATTACAACTGATGGGAGACCAAGAGGCCAATTAAGCTATTTTAATCTCTACACTGGAGTTAATCTAATTTCTGATTTTGACGATTTAAGTTATTTAAACTTGTTAATTGGTTTAAATTACCACTTGAGATTTAACAGAAAGAAAAACTAAAATCATATTTAACTAACACTAAAATTACTTTTAAATGAAAACACTAAAATCTTTAAATAAGTTTATTTATCCATTTATATTTATTCTTCCATTATTTTTTATAATGTCTTGTGGCGGAGGTGGAGGTATTGAAAGTTTTGATTTATTTGCATTTAAAAATTCTAATGGCGATTGGGGTTATCTTAACTCTGAGGGTGAAATAGTTATTAATAACCAATTTGAAGAAGCAAATCCCTTTTATGACGGAAGAGCACGTGTTGTGATAGAAAATAGTGATGGTAAAGATGTTTATGTCTTTATTGACACTAATGGTGAATATGATTACAGTAAAACTTGGGATGTTGCTATGGATTTCAGCGATGGTTTAGCTATTGTTAGAAATAATTTAGGTTACCCAAAAGCAATTAATACTGATTTGGAAGTTGTGTTAGAGTTTAAAGAAGCCTATTCAATTTCAAGATTTTCAGAGGGTAGAGCATTTATGTTTAAGGATACAGGTGATGGACAGACAGCTATTCTTTTAGACAAATCAGGAAATGAAATTAACAGATTTGATGCTGTAGAGGGTGTAAAGGTTTTGACTCACTTTGACAATGGAATTGCTTACATTTTCTCTGATTCTGGTTATTCATTAATTGATATTGATGGCAATGAACTTCATAATTTCGGATTTGAGAAGCTTTATAAAAATATTGGTGACTTTACAGATGGAACCGGTACAGCAATGTTTGGAAGCAAGGGTGATTGGGGTCTTTTAAATAGTGATGGATCTATTGAAGTTAATCCTCAATTTGAAAAGATATTTAAGGATGGTAAAAATTACTTAGTTAGATCTGGAAAAAAATGGGGCTGGGTAGATGATGATGGAAAATATTTTATCAACCCCCAATTTAATGACGCTGGTAACAGAGGATTCAATGGAACTGGATTGGCTCCGGTAAAAGTTGGAAAAAAATGGGGTTACATAGATAGAGAAGGAAAACTTGAAATAAATCCACAATTTGATGCAGCTTCATCTTTTTACGGTAATATTGCTTTAGTATATGACAGATCTATTAGAGGTCATGGAATAATCGGTTCTGATGGTAAATATGTGGCAAACCCTCAATTCAAAGAGTTTTTAGAGGAATATTATGAAACTAGACCATCATGGGATTTGGGATTAGGAAGTGGTCTATTTTCTATTGAAACCGATTATTTAGACGTTGATGCTATTGTAAAAACAATTAAAGAAAATATTACACCTTCTGGCATATATAATGTAAATCCAAATAAATTAATTATCTCGGATTTGATTAACGCTAAAAATAATGATAGTACTTTTTTTAATAAGAGTTGTGGTACAGAAGGCTATAATGTTAAAAGTGTTTCAAATTATCAAGATTATTATTATGATTATGATAATTATAAATCATATAGTGAGGGATATTACAAGCTTAGTTCTACATCACGAATTGGCACAAATAGTCCTGATAAAGCTTATGCTCTAACTAATTTGTATAAAGTTGATTTTACTGAGTCTAACCCTGGTGCAATTATGTGTCCAAATTTTGTTTATTTAGATAATATCTCATTCTATGCAAATGTTAGAGGAAATAAAAAAATAAAGAGAGGTTTCAGAGAATACAATACTAAAGTTTACTCTTCTTCAAAAGATAATGGTCTAGGCCTTTCTAACTTAAAAGTTTCTTTTAAGACATTCTATGGAAATATTTTATCAACATATAAACAATCAAAAAGGAAATTAGTCGCTAATCAATTAAGGGATTTAATTGATCCAAATAAAGAAATTTATAAGTCAATTAATATTGATTCTGGTGGAAGAATTGTTTTAACAATGAATGACCCGTACGCATACTTTAGCGAATAAACTTAATTTAGAAGAATATTTTTTGAGCAAGTCTAAAAGTATTTGAGTGAGCTTCAATTATTTCATTCAGATTGGTTGAGTATCCTCCACCCATGCTAACCTGGACAGGTATATTATTTGTTTTGCATAAATTTAAAATGAAATTATCTCTTTCTTTACATCCTTTAATTGATACAGATAATCTCCCGAGCTTATCATTCTCTAAAATATCAACGCCCGACAAGTAAAATATGAAGTCAGGGTTGAATTCCTCAATTAATCTAGGAATATGGTATTTGATTTGGTTTAAGTATTCTTTATCATCAGTCTTATCCTTAAATCCATAATCAAAATCACTTTTTTCTTTTCTAAATGGATAATTATTCTCACCATGAAATGAAGCTGTAAAAACTGAATTTATATTTTTAAAAATTTCTGCTGTACCATTACCCTGATGAACATCCAAGTCTATAATCATAATTTTATTTGCCAGATTATTAGATTTCAGAAACATTGCTGAAATCGCTTGATCGTTAAGTAAACAAAAAGCTTCACCGCGATTACTAAAAGCGTGATGGGTACCTCCAGCAATATTCATGGATATTCCGAACTCTAATGCATAAATTGAGCATTCTTTTGTTCCTTGCATTATCTTTTTCTCTCTTTCAACAAGTTTTTCAGACATAGGGAAGCCAATTGCCCTAACTTCTTTTTTGGTTAGGTTTTGGTTGATAAGATTTTTATAGTATTCATTTGTATGAACCTTTAAAATATCTATCTCCGAAATTATTGATGGTGAAAAAAAATTTTCGTCAGTACATGTACCTTCCCTAATTAATTGTTCTGGGATAAGTTCATATTTTATCATTGGAAACCTATGATTTTCATTAAGTTTATGTTTATAAATATTATCAAAGGCTATTTTTAGCATAATAATAATTTAATTGGAATAAAATTTGTTTACATAATTTAAATCATAAAATGTGCCATATGAGATTTGTTACATTATTTATAGTTTTTATAATGTCTCTTAAAGTGTCTAGTCAAGATACTTTTTCTATCATTGCTATAGATCCCGAAACAGGAGAGGTTGGAGCAGCGGGAGCAACATGTTTATACAACCAAAATGATGGTATAATTGATATTATTTCATCAATTATCCCTGGCAAGGGTGGAATTATGTCTCAAGCCTATGTATGTGTACCTAATCTGAACTTAGAGGGTGGAATAAACCAAATGAACAATGGTCTTTCCCCATTAGAAATCATTGATTGGTTGATATATAATGACCAGTGTTCATCTCTATCATCAAGTCATCGTCAATATGGTATAGTTGATATTGACGATAATGGTGAAATTAGAACAGCTGGACACACTGGTGCATTTGCTGATGATTACAAGGAGGATAGACAGGGGCCTAACTATAGTATTCAGGGTAATATTCTATTGAATCAATCTGTTATTGACAATATGGAGAATAATTTTAACTCACTAAATGGAACTCTTGCTGAAAAATTAATGTATGCAATGCAAGGTGCAAACTTTCCTGGTGCTGATAGTCGATGTTTAGAGGATGGCACTTCATCATCAACAGCTTTTCTCGTTGTTTATCAACCAGATGATATAATTGGACAACCCTCAATCGAGTTAAATGTCGGTTCACAATCCCCTGGTGTCGAACCTATAAATATTTTACAAGACATGTTTAATGAATCTTTATCACTTTCAGAGCATGTTTATGATTCAATGATGTTATATCCTAACCCTTCAGATGATATAATTAAACTAAATACCAATGAAAATTTTAATATCAAAATATATGATTTAACAGGAAAAATTGTTTTTGAAAAAGTTGGTAACATATTTAATATTCAAGCTTTAGAAAATGATGTATACTTGATAAAGCTAAAGGGAATAGATAATGGTAAAAGTTTTACTTTTAAGTTTATAAAGAAATAGTTATGAATTATCTATTTTATGCATTATTACTTTGGGGGATTCCAAGTACTTATTTTAGAAGCAAGTTTAGAAAGATAGTATATCAAACTGATGATTGGAAAATTAATATTAAGCCCTTGTTTATTAAAGAAATTAGAGCTCTTATTTATAATATTTACCCTACTGATAAAAGATATTTACGGGTTAGAAATCATTATAGATTATATCTAATTGTATATTTACTATTGTTTATATTATACATAGTATAAAAATATGAAGTCACATTTAAAAAATATATTATCTATTTTAATAGTTGTTTCAATTTGTTTTGCCCTTGCTTTAACAACAAAAAACCAAATTGTATTAAACGCATTCATATTAATTTTTATAATACATTTTATTTCTTTTCTACCTGCAAATTTGTATAAAACAGAAAAATATTTTGATCTTACTGGAAGTATTACTTACATCTCTGTGGTTATATATGTTTTTTATTCTAAATTTTATAACCATGGTTTTCAATGGGGTGAGCTAATTATTTCTCTTGCGATTATTTCATGGGCTGTAAGGCTTGGTAGTTTTTTATTTTTAAGAATAAAAAAAGCTGGTGAAGATGTAAGATTTAGAGAGTTTAAAAAGTCATGGTCAAGATGGATGTTAACCTGGATAACATCTGCTTGGTGGGTTTCATTTTGTTCAGTTTGTGGGATTACCGCTATTGCTTCAAACTCCATAATCAAAATTAATTTCCTTTTTATATTTGGTTTTCTTCTTTTTCTTTTTGGATTTATAATAGAAATAATTGCTGACTATCAAAAAACAAAGTTCAGATCAGTTGCTTCTAATAAAAATAAATTTATTACCACAGGTTTGTGGTCACTTTCAAGACACCCTAATTATCTTGGCGAGATCGTGTTATGGTTTGGAATTGCGTTAATGTCATTTTCAAATTTAAACGGTTTACAATACATTACACTTATATCACCTCTATTTACATATTGGCTTTTGGTCTATGTTAGTGGTATTAAGATTTTAGAGACTAGCGGTCAAAAAAAATGGGGACATCTTAAAACTTACAATAATTACATAAAAAATACTCCAAAATTATTTTTTAAAATATTTAATTAGACCTTAACAGTGAATAATAAATATCTTCTTATTGTCTTGATGATAATTATTCCAATTATAGGTTTTTTATTTGGGGTATATGCGCTTTTCTTAGTATTACCTATTGGATTATTTTTTAGAAATAAATCTAAATAATTTCTACAAATAATATAGATAATCCGATTAATATTACAACTAAGCCAAAAACTACCTTTAACTTTTTTTCAGCAATATTTTCTGAAAATAACTGACCTATAAAAACACCAATTACAGAAAAAAATGTAAATAAAATTAAAAATGACCAGTTTATTTCAAGGTTTTGAACATCTCCAATAAATCCAATTAGAGATTTAAGCGAAATAATTACAAGTGAAGTAGCTATTGCATTTTTCATCCTTAAATCAGACAGAATAACTAGAATTGGAATAATAATAAAACCACCTCCAGCCCCTATAAGTCCTGTTAAAAAGCCAATAAGTGATCCTTCTGTAAATATTAATAATTTATTTGGAGCAATTGTTTTGGTTTTTTTTAACCCTACTATGGTTTTTGGTGTTTTTTTAATCATTAAAAAGCCAGCAGAAAGCATTAATAATGCAAATAATATCAAAATCAATTTATCTTTTGTTAGTATGATATATTCAGAATTAATAATTGTTTTAGGAATTAATTCAATTAGGTATTTTCTAGTAATGTAGACAGTAAACACAGCTGAAAATGAAAATAGTAATATTGAAGAATAATTTATAAGTTTTTTCTTAATATTTTTTATAGATCCTATTAGTGAGGTTGTACCTACAACAAAAAGGGAGTAGGCGGTAGCTGTGACAGGATTTATTCCAAATAAATATACGAGGATGGGAACTGAAAGAATTGACCCTCCGCTACCTAATAGACCTAATACAAGACCTACAAGGAACGCTCCGAAATATCCAAGTATTTGAAAGTATTCCAAAAATTTTTTTTTAGTTTGTTTTTATTAGTTTGATATTAATATAAGTTTAATTTTTCAATATCTAAACATAAATTAAATATCTTTGTTTAATGATATTTACACGTATATTTCATTTACATTTCTTATTTATATTTTTCATTTTTAATAATATTTTATCTCAAGAAATTAATAATAATACCATAAGTATAGAATCTTTAATGAAAGGTGATATTAATTTTAATATAATTGACATAAATACTTTTAAGCCAAAGGGATTAACAAATAAAGAACCTTACAATTTTTTTGATTTTAATTTTCAAGTTGATGATAGTGATGTTCTAGATATTACAAATAAAACCAATTTAGTTTCTCCAACTTGGGAAATAAGACAATCATTTAATGAGGGTAGTAGTAGTACAAGTGAATATCAAAACGATTTTAACCTTGGGTTTTTAGAAACAGATTCAAATTATATTATAATCAAATGTAGAGATCATGAATATATTGATGGTGACCGGATTAGGCTAATGATTAATGGTTCAATTATTTATTCAAATATTACTCTTTCATCAAATTTTTATATTGTTGATATTGATTTGAAAGATGGGTATAATAATATCGAATTTATTGCTCTAAATGAAGGTGAGGCTAGCCCCAACACAGCCCAATTAGTAGTATATGACGAATTTGGTAAACTTTTATCAAATAAGAAATGGCTAATTTCAACTGGTTATAAGGCGACTTTAGGGGTCTATAAAAAATAACTATTTATTCAGCATCACTGGCATAACCAGCATTATTAAATTTTCATATTCAGAATAACCGTCATTTGGTTTTAATATGCCTGCTCTGTTTGGGAGGCTCATTTCTAATGTTATAACATCAGAATCTAAGTTATTAAGCATTTCAATTAAGAATCTAGAATTGAACCCAATTTCAATATCTTCACCGTTATAAACACAAGTAAGCCTTTCCTCTGCTTTATTACTAAAGTCAATATCTTCAGCCGATATGTTTAGTTCAGCACCAGCGATTTTTAATTTTACTTGGTAAGTAGTTTTATTAGAGAAAATTGAAACTCTTTTTAATGAGCTAAGAAGCTGAGATTTGTCAATTTCTAGGAGATTTGGATTTTCATTGGGTATCACTGCTTCATAGTTTGGGTATTGACCATCAATTAATCTGCATATTAATGTTAAATCATTTAATTCAAATTTTGCATTTGAATTATTGTACTCAATTGTCACTTCGTAATCATCATCAATAAAATTTTTAATTAGATTTAGAGGTTTTTTTGGCATTATAAATTCTGCTAGATTCGATGCCTTTAAGTCAGTTCTTGTATACTTAACTAGTTTATGAGCATCGGTAGCTACAAAAGTTAAGTTTTCGGTTGAAAATTGAAAAAAAACTCCACTCATGACCGGTCTTAAATCGTCATTTCCAGAAGCAAATATTGTGGAATTAATTGCTTTAGATAAGACGTTGCTCGAAATTTTCGTTGACGAAGGGTTGTCAAGATTTATTGTTTTGGGAAAATCTTTACCATCGGAGTAAGCTAGTGCATATTTACCATGATTTGAACTAATTTCTATAGTATTATTTTCTGAGAAACTAAAAGTTAATGGTTGATCAGGAAATGTTTTGAGAGTGTCTAAAAGAAGTTTAGAGGGGATGGTTGCGACACCTTTACTTGTACTATCCACTTTTATTGATGATATCATTGTTGTTTCCAAATCACTAGATGTAATTTCAAGTTTTGTTCCATCTAAATCAAAAAGAAAATTATCTAGAATAGGTATTGTGTTAGAGCTATTTATAACGCCACCAAGAACTTGTAGTTTTTTTAAAAGATTGCTACTTGAAACAATAAATTTCATCACTGTAATTTTAGTAAATAAATCATAACATTTTAAGCTTATTTGATATAACTTATTAACATAATTATTTGAATGAAACAGTTACAGTATCATATAATTTTAAGCCCATTAATGATGATGCAGTACCAACACTTTCTCTATTGCTTTTATATATAGATATTTGCAGTTTGTCATTTGAATTGAAAATAACAAGCCCCTTACCTTCATCATTTCTTTCAGAATCAGGTAAATCAAAATTAACAATATCAGAGTATTTCTTATAAATTTTATTAAAATTGTAGTTCCTAGCTGATATTTCAAAATCCCTTCCCTTTGAAATATTATTAAATAATGTTCTATCTAAATTAGTAATAACATTTCCAAAATTATCAATATAAATAATGCTGCATATTATTTGACTTGACTCTTTATTTACAAATGGCATAAGATTTTTTAAGGATTTAATTTCATTTATTTCCCTACCAATAATACCTAATTTTCCTCCATTAGCTATGTGACATGCAACATCTGTAAATACATCAATACTTGATTCATTATTTATTTCAGGTTTAGATATATTAATCTCAAAAATTCTTTCAGCTTTTCTGTTCTGACTTAATATACTAAGAATACCATTATCTGCAGAAATGAAATAATGACTATCAAAAACCATAACAATGTGTGAGTTTTCAATATTTTTCTCTGAATCAACATCAATAATATGTATGGTTTCATTTGGAAAATTATTAAACGAACTTTGCAAAATATATGCAGCTTCCATTATATTAAATGGGCTTACTTCATGTGAAATATCTACAATATTAACTATGTCAACAAAATTAGATGACTTTTTATAAATTTGCCCTTTCATTTTAGCAACAAAGTGATCTTTATATCCAAAATCTGTTATTAATGTTATAATCGACATTAAATTGTTAATATTTATTAATGTAAGTGGTTATGAAATTACGTAATTTAGATCAAGTTTTCTAGTAATTTCATATTCTATTAAAAATATATTGAAAGAGAAAGTAATTAAAATCAAGAAAATAGATCCGAAGGATTTTTTTGGTCCCCAAAACAAGAATATCAATTTGCTAAAAGGTATTTTTCCTGAATTAAAAATAGTTGCCAGAGGTTCTCAAATTAAGGCGTACGGAAGTGTAAAAGATTTATCAGAGCTTGAAAAAAGAATAAATAAAATATTTAACTATTTTGAACAGTATAATATTATATCTTCAAATGATATTGAAAATTTATTAAGCTCTTCAGAAATTGAAGTACAAACTTCAGCTGAAAGTTATAAGCCTATTATTCATGGTGTCAATGGTAAAATTATCAAAGCCAGAACGTTAAATCAAAGAAAGATTATTGATAGTGTAAAAAAAAATGACATGGTATTTGCTATCGGACCTGCTGGTACCGGAAAAACCTATACTGGAATAGCTTTAGCTGTAAAAGCGCTTAAAAATAAATTTGTCAAAAAAATAATATTAACAAGACCCGCTATTGAAGCAGGTGAAAACTTAGGTTTCCTTCCTGGTGATTTGAAAGAAAAGCTTGATCCATACATGCAGCCTTTATATGATGCATTGAAGGATATGATTCCAAATGATAAGTTGAAAAAACTTCTTGAAGATGAAGTTATTCAAATTGCCCCACTAGCGTTCATGAGAGGAAGAACACTTGATAATGCATTTGTAATTTTAGATGAGGCGCAAAATACTACCCACTCTCAGATGAAAATGTTTTTAACTAGAATGGGGGAAAATGCTAAGTTTATAATCACAGGTGATCCGGGACAGGTAGATTTACCAAAAAATACCATATCGGGAATTAAGGAAGCTATTTTGATTTTAAATAATACAAGTGGTGTAGGTATTGTACATTTGAATAAATCTGACGTCATTAGAAATAAACTTGTCAAAAAAATAGTTGATGCTTATAAGAAAATTGAAAACAGTAATTAATCATGTTTAATTGCATAACAAATTCAAATTTTAATTTTTCATTTCAAGAACTTATTTACAAAGGGAAGGTTAGGGATGTTTATTATTTAAAAGATAATATAATTGTAATGGTTGTATCCGATAGAATCTCTGCATTTGATGTTGTTTTACCTAGAGGTATCCCATTTAAAGGTCAGGTACTAAATCAAATTGCAGTTAAAATGATGAACGAAACAAATGATATTGTTCCTAATTGGCTAATTGCTAGTCCAGATCCTAACGTTTGTATTGGTCATTTGTGTATCCCTTTTAAAATAGAAATGGTTATAAGAAACTATCTTTCAGGTCATGCTGCTAGACAATATAAAAAAGGTGAAAGGACTCTATGTGGGGTTAAAATGCCAGATGGAATGAAAGAAAATGATAAATTTCCAGAACCTATAATTACTCCCGCAACTAAAGCGGATTTTGGTATGCATGATGAAGATATTAGTAAAGAGGATATAATTAGAAGAGGTATTATTAGTTTAGACGATTATGAGATTCTAGAAAAATATACTAGATTACTGTTTAAAAAAGGGTCGGAATTAGCAAATGAAAGAGGCCTAATTTTGGTTGACACTAAATATGAATTTGGAAAGACTAAAGAAGGCAAAATTGTACTAATCGATGAAATACATACCCCTGATTCATCAAGATACTTTTACTCTGATGGATATTCAAAAAGACAAATGAAAAGTGAACCACAAAAACAACTATCCAAAGAATTTGTAAGACAATGGTTGATTTCTAATAATTTTCAGGGTCTTGAAGGTCAAAAGGTCCCTAATATGTCAGACGAATATGTGAAATCAGTTTCTGATAGATATATTGAGTTATATGAAAATATTACATCTGAAATATTTATTAAATCTGATTCAAACAATATCAAAAACAGAATATTTACAAATACTGAAAATTACTTAAAAGAATATTTTGGAGTTTGATAAAATTATTTCAGAAATATCTTCTTTTGTTTGGGGTTACCCACTCATTTTTATTTTAACAGGGGGGGGGGCTTATACCTTTTATTTGTTTCTAAATTTCTTCCATTTAAATACTTTTTTCATGCAATTGATATTATTAGAGGTAAGTTTAATGATAGAAAATCTGACGGTGAGATTAGTCACTTTGAAGCTTTAACAACTGCGCTTTCAGCCACTGTTGGAATGGGTAATATTGCTGGAGTAGCAGTAGCAATTTCAATTGGTGGGCCAGGTGCAATATTTTGGATGTGGGTGAGTGGAATAATTGGAATGTCAACAAAATTTTTTACCTCTGCATTAGCTGTGATGTATCGTGGGGTTGATTCTGCTGGAAAAAAACAGGGTGGACCAATGTATTTTATTGTGAATGGGTTAGGAAAAAAGTGGGCTCCTATGGCAATTTTTTTCAGCTTTTGTGGAATGGTTGGCGCATTACCAGTTTTTAATGTTAATCAGCTAACCCAAGCAATAAATGATATTATTCTAAAGCCAAATGGTGTTGAAGTAAGTTTGTTTTCAAATTCAATAATTGGCTTAATATTAATAATCTTAACATCAATTGTAATTCTTGGAGGTTTAAAAAGAATTAGTCGCGTATCTGCTAAACTAGTACCTTTTATGGTAGCTGTTTACATAATAACAATCCTTCTTATTCTAATAGTTAATTACAATAATGTTCCTGAATATTTATATTTAATTTTTTACGATGCATTTAATGCAGATTATTACTCAGGAAATTCAGCTCTAGGTGGTGTTTTAGGTGCATTGATAATACTTGGTATAAGAAGAGGTGCCTTTTCAAACGAAGCTGGTATAGGGATGGCCCCAATGGCACATGGCGCCGCAAAAACAAATAACCCTGTTAAAGAAGGATTTGTTGCTATGCTAGGACCATTTATTGACACATTAATGGTGTGTACTATGACCGCACTAGCTATTCTTGTAACAGGAGCTTGGAAAACACAAGCTGATGGAGTGTCACTGACAGCTGCAGCTTTTGAATCATCCTTTTCTGGAATCGGAAATTACATTTTACTTGCTTGTGTTTTTGTGTTTAGTATTTCTTCTCTATTTTCTTATTCTTATTATGGAACTAAATGTCTTTCTTTTATTGCTGGGGAGAACAACAAAAAAAAATATAACTACATTTATATTATAAGCATTATGCTTGGAGCTACGACGTCGTTATCAATGATGATTAATTTAATTGATACGTTTTTTGCATTAATGGCTGTCCCAACAATGATTGCAACATTAATTTTGGCACCCAAAGTTTTAAATGAATTAAAAAAATATGAAATCAAAAGATAGAAATAATTATTGGAGAATAAATATTAAATATGTCTCAATTCTCCTTTCAATCTGGTTTACATTTTCATTTTTATTTGGTATTATTTTAAAAGATTTTTTAAATCAGTTTACGATTGCTGGTTTTAAATTAGGGTTTTGGTTTGCTCAGCAAGGATCTATATATGTTTTTGTTATTTTGATTTTTACATATGTTAGATTAATGAATGATCTTGATAAGGAATTTGGATTTAAAAATAATAAATGAGTATTCAATCCTGGACATATATTTTAGTAGGTATTACTTTTTCGATTTATATCGCCATCGCAATTTGGTCAAGAGTTCAATCAACCAGGGAATTCTATGTTGCTGGAGGTGGAGTGGGTGCTTGGGCAAACGGAATGGCTACTGCTGCTGATTGGATGAGCGCTGCTTCATTTATTTCAATGGCGGGTATTATTTCCTTTGCTGGTTATGATGGTGCTGTATATCTAATGGGTTGGACAGGCGGATATGTCCTTTTAGCATTATTATTGGCACCATATTTAAGAAAGTTTGGAAAATTTACGGTACCGGAATTTATAGGTGACAGGTACTATTCTAATAATGCTAGGTTAGTTGCCGTATTCTGTGCTTTATTAGTTTCATTTACTTATGTAGCTGGTCAAATGAGGGGTGTTGGAATTGTTTTTTCAAGATTTTTAGAGGTTGACATAAATACAGGTGTAATTATCGGCATGCTAATCGTTCTTTTTTATGCTGTTTTAGGTGGTATGAAGGGAATAACATATACTCAAGTTGCTCAGTATTGTGTTTTGATATTTGCTTTCATGGTGCCAGCAATTTTTATTTCAATACAAATGACAGGCAATCCAATACCTCAGCTAGGTTTTGGAAGTGAAATTTCTGACGGATCAACTTATCTTTTAGAAAAACTGGATAATTTAAATGTTGAATTAGGCTTTAACAAATATACTGATAATACAAAACCTTTGATAGATATTTTTGCAATCACATTGGCTTTAATGGTTGGCACTGCTGGTTTGCCACATGTTATTGTAAGGTTTTTTACTGTAAAAAAAGTTGCAGATGCTAGAAAATCTGCAGGGATAGCTTTACTATTGATAGCTATACTTTATACTACAGCTCCCGCAGTAGCTGCTTTCGCAAGAACAAATTTACTTGAAACAATTTCTACAAAATCTTATTCAGACATACCACAATGGTTTAAAAAATGGGAAAATACAGGATTAATAAAATTTGATGATCTGGACAATGATGGTATGATTGATTACACCAATGATGATTTTAATGAATTATATGTTGATAGAGATATCATGGTTTTAGCCAATCCAGAAATAGCTAATTTACCAAACTGGGTAGTTGCTCTTGTTGCCGCTGGTGGATTAGCTGCCGCTTTGTCGACTGCTGCTGGACTTTTACTTGTTATTTCCGCATCCGTTTCTCACGATCTAATTAAAAGAGTGTATTATCCAGAAATAAGCGAAAAAGGCGAATTAGTAGCTGCAAGAATTTCTGCTTTTTTTGCAGTTTGTGTAGCAGGATATTTTGGAATCAACCCTCCAGGTTTTGTTGCTGCTGTTGTTGCACTAGCTTTTGGTTTAGCTGCTGCATCTTTTTTTCCTGCTATTGTAATGGGTATTTTTTATAAAAAAATGAATAAGGAGGGAGCAATTTGTGGAATGCTAGCAGGAATAGGGATCATGTTGTTTTATATGCTAAAATTTAAATTTGACTTTTTTGGAGGTGGTTCATCTGAAGATTATTGGTTCGGAATTTCACCTGAGGGATTTGGTAGTGTTGCCATGATATTGAATTTTATAGTTTCTTTTGTTGTAATGAAATTTACTTCACCAACCCCAAAAAAAATAAAAGATATAGTAGATAACATAAGAATTCCAGAATATGAGTAGATATAACATAGATAGCCCGGAGAAATATTCACAATTATATATAGAGTCTGTTAATGAACCAGAAGTTTTTTGGTCAGAACTAGCTTCAAATAATTTTTTATGGGAAGCAAAATGGTCAAAAGTTTTAGATTGGGATTTTAGAAAAGCTAAGGTTTCATGGTTTAAGGATGCTAAATTGAATATTACAATCAATTGTCTGGACAGACACGTAAAAAATCATCCCACTAAAACTGCAATTATTTTTGAACCAAATAACCCTGATGAAGAATATAAATCATACTCCTATTCAGAATTATTAACAGAGGTCTGTAAAATGGCTAATGTTTTGAAGTCAATGGGTGTTAAAAAAGGGGATAGGGTTTGTATTTATTTACCAATGATCCCTGAATTGGCATTTTCTGTTCTTGCTTGTGCCAGAATTGGTGCAATTCATTCGGTTGTTTTTGCTGGTTTTTCATCTAGTGCCTTAGCCGCAAGGATAGTTGATTGTAAGAGCGGTATTATTATAACTTCAGATGGATCATATAGAGGTAAAAAAATTTTAAATCTTAAAAAAATTGTTGATGAAGCATTAGAAATCTGTAAATCTGATCAAAAAGTTTTACTGGTAAAAAGGACTAATGAATCTGTTAATATTAACAGTAAAAGAGATTTTTTATTAGAGGATTTGATTGTTGATGTTGATAATTTCTGTGACGCTGAAATCATGGATGCAGAAGATCCATTATTTATATTATATACATCAGGTTCTACAGGAAAACCAAAAGGGATGGTTCATACATGTGCTGGGTATATGGTTTACACATCTTTTACATTTAAAAATGTTTTTCAATATGATGATGGAGATATTTATTGGTGTACTGCAGACATAGGATGGATTACTGGTCATAGTTATATATTGTATGGACCATTATCAAATGGAGCAACAACAATTATGTTTGAAGGTGTACCTAGTTTTCCTGATTACAGTAGGTTTTGGCAAGTTGTTGAAAAATTTGGTGTGAATCAATTTTATACAGCACCAACTGCTATTAGAGCTTTGGCAAAACAGGGGACCAGCTTTCTTAAAAACTGTGATCTCTCATCATTAAAGGTTCTTGGCACAGTTGGTGAACCTATAAATTTAGAGGCATGGCAATGGTATAATAAATATGTAGGAAGGAGTAATTGCCCCATTGTAGATACATGGTGGCAAACTGAAACAGGTGGTATTTTGATATCGTCAATTCCTAAAGTAATTCCAGATAAGCCAACTTTCGCTACAAAACCGTTTATAGGAATTCAAGCAATATTATTAGATGAAAACGGTAATGAATTGAAAGAGTTTAACACAGTAGGTAAACTATGTATTCAATATCCATGGCCATCAATTGCAAGAACAATATGGGGTGATCATAAAAGATATATTGATACTTATTTTTCTGCTTTTGAAAATAAATATTTTACAGGTGATGGCGCATTTAAAGACAAGGACGGTAATTATAGAATAACTGGAAGAGTTGATGATGTCATTATTGTTTCAGGCCATAATCTTGGTACTGCGCCAATAGAAGATGCGATTAATGAACATGAACTAGTTGCAGAGTCAGCAATTGTGGGTTTTCCGCATCAAATTAAAGGAAATGCTTTATATGGCTTTATTACCCTTAAACAAGAACATGAAAACATAGACGATATAAAAAAAGAAATTAATTTGTTAATTTCTAAAAAAATTGGTCCTATTGCTAAATTAGATAAGATTCAAATGACAAATGGTCTACCGAAAACTAGATCTGGAAAAATTATGAGAAGGATTCTAAGAAATATTGCTTCAAAGGAATTTGATAACCTTGGAGATATTAGCACCTTGTTGAATCCGGATGTTGTCAAGGAAATTATTGATAATTCTCTTTAGTCATTTCTAAAATTGCCTCAAAAACATCTTTGTAGTAATTCTTATTTTTTCCTATGAAAATATCTCTATTGTTTTGGTTTAATAGGAAATCCATTTCATCTAATGAAATTAACTTTAAATCATCAACTTCATCATTTTTATAATTTAAATTTATTTTATCCTCGTCAATCTTTAAAATATATGTGTGATGAAATTCTTTATCAATTATATTGCTATGATTGCTTACACTACTATAAATACCAAGTTTAAATAAATCCTTTTCTTTTATATGTAAACCTGTTTCTTCAAATGTTTCTCTGATAGCAGCAGCCTTAATATCTTCTTTATATTCAATATGCCCTGCCACTGAAACATCCCAAACACCAGGATTTAATTTCTTTTTGGTTGACCTTTTCTGAATTAGTACATTTCCCTTTTCACTGAAGATCCATATATGAACTGTTGCATGAAATAAGCCATTTTTATGAATATATGACTTTGATGCTTTTTTACCAGTTTTTTTTCCGCTAGAAGTATATATTTCTAGGAATTCCTCTCTCATTATGAAATTTAAATATCTATTTAAAGTAGCTAAAATCTTCTCCCGACTTAATATTTAGCAATGTATTATAAATCAATTTAATTACATTCTCAACATCATTTTTATGAACCATTTCAACAGTTGTATGCATATATCTAAGCGGTAGAGATATCAGTGCTGATGGAACTCCACCATTACTGTATGCAAAAGCATCAGTGTCAGTACCTGTATAACGACTCGAGGCAGCTCTTTGAAACGGGATTTTATTCTTTTTTGCAGTATTAATTATTAAATCCCTAAGTTTTTGTTGAACTGCAGGAGCATATGTAACTACAGGTCCTTTGTTGAGTTCACAATAGCCTTGTTTCTTTTGATTTATCATTGGAGTTGTAGTGTCGTGAGTAACATCAGTAACAATTGCAACATTTGGCTTTATAGTCTCTGTTATCATTTCAGCACCTCTTAAACCAACTTCTTCTTGAACCGAGTTAGTAACATATAGTCCAAATGGTAATTTTTTCTTATTTTCTTTAATTAGTCTCGCTACTTCAGCAATCATAAAACCTCCGATTCTGTTATCTAGCGCACGACATACAAAATTATCTTTATTTAAAATATGAAACGGATCAGGGTAAGTTATTACACATCCAACATGAACACCAAGTTTTTCAACATCCTTTTTGTTTTTGCATCCAACATCAATAAATATATTATCGATCTTGGGAGGTTCTTCTTTTGATGCTAATCTAGTATGTATCGCAGGCCATCCAAATACACCTTTAACTACACCTTTTTCAGTATGTATATTGACAATTTTACTTGGCGCAATTTGGTGGTCACTTCCTCCATTTCTTATAACTGATATTAGACCTTTTCCAGAAATATAATTAACATACCATGAAATCTCATCTGAATGTCCTTCAATGACAACTTTATATTCGTGATCTGGGTTTATAACTGCCACGGCTGAACCATAAGTGTCCGTTATAAACTCATCTGCATATGGCTTTAAATAGTCCATCCAAATTTTTTGTCCTTCCCATTCATACCCTGTTGGTGAAGCATTGTTCAAATACTTTTCAAGAAATTGCATTGATTTTTTATTTAATATACTCTTCTTGCTCATGAAATATTAATTAATAAATTTATATAAATGTAAAAATAGTAATGATTTAAATATATTTCTAATTAATTTAATAATAATAACTCCTTAACTTTAAACTATTATATTACAATTCAATTAATGTGAGAAAATATTGCTACTGCATTCTTTATTTCTATACTGCTCTTTCTTATTCCCAGGAAATAGCTGTTGATACAACAAATTACATTAAAATTATCGGGGATTCTGTTTATAGCGAATCAATTGAGTTAGATGAGATTTTACTCCTACCTAAAAGACCTTTTAAAAATTCACAACAGATAAGAGAATATTTAATTTTAAAACAAAAAACTTTAAAAGTTTACCCATACTCAATAATTGCATCAAAAAAACTTGATTCTTTAAATGAACAATTGTTAAAAATTAAAACTAAGAGGAAAAGAAAAAAATATGCTAAGAGTGTACAAAAATTTCTTGAGGAAGAATTTACTGAGGAATTAAGTAAGTTAAAACAATCTGAAGGACAAATTCTAATCAAATTGATTCACAGACAAACAGGTGAGACAGCGTACAACCTAGTAAAAAAATTAAGAAATGGATTAAAAGCTTTGTTATATAATGTTACTGCTAAGGTCTTTAACATGAATCTTAAAAAAGAGTTTCTTCCCTTTGATTTGATAAATGATTATTATATTGAAGATATTATTCAAAGGGGAGTACGGGATAAAATTCTAGAATACAAAAAACCTTATAAAAATTATGATTTATTCAAGCTAAAAAACAAATGGGAATAACAATATTATTAAAATTTAACAATGTCTAATCAAAACTTTAAAATGATTGCTAAAACCTTTTATGGTTTTGAAAATATTTTATGTGATGAGTTGTTAAAACTAGGTGCTCAAAAAATAAAAAAGGGGCTGAGAAGTGTTAGCTTTTATGGTGATACAGGGTTTATGTATAAATCAAACTTATCGCTCAGAACAGCACTAAAAATTTTAAAACCAATAAAGGAATTTAAATTTAACGATTTGGATGCTTATTACGAATCAATTAAAAGTATTGAATGGGAAAAATACATGGATATTGACTCATCTTTTTCAATTAATTCCGTTGTTTTTCATTCTAAAATATTCAATAATTCTAAATTTACGTCTTTAAAAGCTAAAGATGCAATAGTTGATAGGTTTAGATCTTTATTCGGAAGGAGACCCAATGTAAATACTTTAAATCCAGAAATAAAAATTGAAATTCATGTAAATAAATCTTTTTGTACAATTTCATTGGATAGTTCAGGAGAATCGCTTCATAAAAGAGGATACAGAAAATATAATTCAACTGCCCCTATAAACGAGGTTTTAGCCGCTGGAATAATTTTAATGTCAGGTTGGGATGGAAAATCTGATTTTTTTGACGTTATGTGTGGAACTGGAACTATTTTAATTGAGGCTGCGATGATTGCAAAAAATATTGCGCCAAACTTAAATAGGCCTTCTTTTGCATTTGAAAAATGGAAAGACTGGAATGAAACACTTTATGAAACGATTGAAGATTCAGTTAAATCTAAAGAAATTGATTATAAATTTAGGATTATAGGATTTGACATATCAAATTCTATGGTAAAAAAGGCAAAAAAAAATATTGAAATTTCTGAAATTGAAATAATCGAAATCTATAAAAAAGATTTTTTTGACTCAAAAAAATATTCTGATGTTGAATCCGTTCTTTTTATTAACCCGCCTTACAATAAAAGAATACCGATTGACATTAACTTATTTTATAAAAAAATAGGCGACACTTTGAAAAATAATTATGACAAGACAAGTGCTTGGATAATTACCGCTAATTTGGAGGCTATTAAATCCATTGGATTAAAATCATCAACTAGTATTAAATTATTCAATGCTCAGTTAGAGTCAAGACTATTGAGCTACAATATATATTCAGGGTCAAAAAAAAATAAAAATTAATTTTATTTCTTAATTATTGGCACCAAGTATGAAATTGTATAGCTAAAACCAGCACCTATTCCAGAACTATCATAAGTCCGATTGAAACCAGGCATATAAAGGTTTGTAATTCCATCTTTATTTTTTTGGGTAAATGTTGTTTTTAATTGAACTTCTATTCCAAGAAACAAATTTTTTAAAACCTTTGTTTTTGCCCCAATAGAAATCTCACCCCAAAGTGCATTAAGATTTGATAATTTTATTTGCTCATTGATAATAGCTTCACCCCACACTGCATTATATGAATTATTTATAATGTATTGAGTTATTGTTTGTTCAAAACTACTTAAACCAAAATTAAAACCAACATATATTAAATTTTCAATTCCTTTAATTTCTTTAGAAAGACTGTTTTTAATTCCAGCCTTTATATAATTTCCTTTAATTGTAGTATTTAAATAATAGCTTTCATTATTAATTTTTTCATTTCCAATTTCGAAAAATAAAAATAATTTCTTACTAATTCTCAAATCTGCATTTAATGATAGCCCTTCATAATTATTTTTTGAGATTGTTCGAAAAAGTTTGTGAATATCAATACCTGCTCTTAACCCAAACTTGTTAAGTGTATCAATTTCAGTTAAATTATTTGAATAGCTCTGAAAAAAGATAAAAAAGGAAAGAAAGCTAATGTAGTATTTTAATATGTGATTCATTTTCGTCAGTTACTAAGTTATTTAAAATAACATAATCTAAAACCCAATTAACCTGATTAGTTGAGGGGTCAGACGGATCATAATTGTAAAAAGAAAGTATGTTGTAGTTATTTATAAATCCGCACGCTCTAGAAATAAATATTTCATTTATTTCATAATCGATAAATATGTGATTGTCAATACCATTGGGTGTATTATCAATTGGTGTAAAGTTTTTATAAAATTTAAAGTTAGAAATTGACTCATCGTCTCTTAATGGGATTGCAATTGAATCAGTGTTAATTCCGTTTATTTCATTAAATATTTCCATTTCCCCATTTAATAGTCTGTAGATAGCTAAGTTTTCAACATCTTTTCGAAGTTCAGGATTTGAAATATCATAAAATGTAATTATAACTCTAGGCGTTTTTTGTGAAGATTCAGGACAAATATCATCACTTTCACAACTCGTGATCATTAAAAAAAATAAGGATATTAAAATTGATTTTTTAATCATTTTCTTTTTTTTCTAAAAATACAACATTTTCAACATGAAATGTTTGTGGGAACATATCAATTGGTTGAGATATTTTTAAATTATAAAACTCACTAAGTTCTAAAATATCTCTTGCTTGTGTTGAACTGTTACAACTAACATATATAATTTTTTTGGGAGATAGTTTTTTAATCGAAAATATAACAGATTTATCTAATCCATTTCTAGGAGGATCAACTATTATTACATCAGGTTTTTCATAGTTTTTTATTGGTTTACTAATTATATCCTTTACATCCCCGTGAATAAATTTACAGTTTTTAATGTTATTCAATTTTGAATTAATTTTTGCTGAGTTAACAGCCTCCTTTACAGTTTCTATTCCAATAACCTTTCGTGCACTTTCTGATATAAATAATGATATTGTTCCAATCCCACAATATAAATCATAGACAATTTCATTTCCTGTAAGATTAGAAAGTTTTTTTACAATATTATAAAGTTTTTCTGTTTGATATGAGTTGGTTTGAAAAAAAGATTTTGCTGTAACTCTAAAATAAAGATTATTTATTTTTTCAGTTATGTAATTATTACCACTAAAATTTATTAAATCTAGGTCATATATTGTATCATTTTTTTTATTGTTTACAACATACATTAGGGATTTTATCTCCTTAAATTTATCTCTAATTGTTTCAAGAAGTTTATTAGCATTATTTGAAAATTTGAAAAATTGAATTACAATCATTATTTCCTTTGTCAATGTTATTTTTATCATTAAGCTTCTTATATCGCCTTCTTGCTTTATCAAATCAAAGAAATTTAAATTAAGCTTTAGTGATTCTTCCTTAATAAACCTCCTAATTTTATTTGATATATTCGATTGTAAGTAACATTTTTCAATGTCTATCACTTTACTCCACATTCCATATTTATGAAAGCCAAGTGCATTTTTATCTTTAATCTTTTTATTTAATTTAATCTCATCTTTAGTAATCCATCTCGAGTTACTAAACGAAAATTCCATTTTATTTCTATAAAAATATGTTTTATTAGATCTGATAATTGGTAAGCTTTTTTCAACCTTTATTTTACCTATTCTACTAAGATTTTCAAAAACTTCATTTTGTTTGTACAATAGCTGTTGTTTGTAATCCATATTTTGCCAACTACAACCACCACAAAGTTTAAAATGACTACACTTTGGTCTTACTCTTTTGGGTGAGTACTTATGAATATTAATTATTTCACCCTCAATGTAAGTTTTTCTTTTCTTTTTAACTCTTATGTCTACAATATCACCTGGTACACCCCATTTTGTAAACACTACTTTGCTGTTGCTTCTTTTGGAAATAGCTTTACCCTGAGTTCCTGCCCCAGTAAGCTCAATATTTTCTAATGTGATATTTTTTTTTCTAGCCAATTTAATTAGTAAATTGTTATAAATTATTAAACTTAAATATAACATATATATTCATATATGAAGTTGACATCTAAAAATCTTATAGAATTAGAATTAAAACACGGTGCTCATAATTACCATCCCTTACCTGTTGTCTTGAAAAGAGGAGAGGATATTTTTCTTTGGGATGTCGAAGATAAAAAATATTATGATTTTTTATCTGCATACTCTGCTGTTAACCAAGGTCACTGTCATCCAAAAATAGTTTCCGAGTTGATTACTCAGTCTAAAACACTAACCTTAACTTCAAGGGCTTTTCATAATAATGTACTTGGTGAATATGAAAGGTTTATCACAGAATTTTTTGGTTATGACAAAGTGCTACCAATGAATACCGGTGTTGAAGGTGGAGAAACAGCAATAAAATTAGCCAGAAAATGGGCTTACAATGTAAAAAAAATTGCTAAAAATAAGGCAAAAATTATTTTTGTTGAGGGTAATTTTTGGGGTAGAACACTTGGTGCTATTTCATCCTCCACTGATCCATCAAGTACTAATGGTTTTGGACCATTTATGCCTGGATATGAAATTATTCCATATAATGATATTGTGGCTTTAAAAAAGTCGTTTTTAGACCCTAATGTTGCTGCTATAATGATTGAACCAATTCAGGGCGAAGCTGGTGTTATTGTTCCTGACGATGACTATTTGAAACAAGCGTATGAATTATGTAAATTAAATAATATTTTATTTATTGCAGATGAGGTTCAAACTGGTATAGGTAGAACAGGTAAAAGGCTGTGCTGTGATTATTTAGGATTTAAGCCAGATATTTTAATTTTAGGAAAAGCTCTTTCGGGTGGAGTTTTTCCTGTATCTGCTGTTTTAGCGTCAGATCAAATTATGCTAACTATTAAGCCTGGAGAACATGGATCAACTTTTGGAGGTAATCCCATTGCCTGTAAGGTTGCAATGGCTGCTCTCAAGGTGATTAAAGACGAAAAGTTAGATGAGAATGCCTACATTATGGGTAAAAGGTTTAGAGAACAAATTAAAAAATATACAAAAGACCTTCCAATAGTCAAGGAAATTAGAGGTAAGGGGCTTTTAAATGCAATTGAAATAATAGATAAAAACAATAAAAATACGGCATGGGATATATGCTTAAGAATGTCAGAATACGGACTTCTTGCCAAGCCTACACATGGTAATATAATTAGATTTGCTCCGCCTCTGACAATTAAAAAGGCAGACTTAGATAGTTGCATTTCGATTATAATTAAAACACTAAAAGAATATAATAAATAAATATATTAATTGGTAATTAGGGATATATGTCAAAAATTTATTTAGATAATGCTGCAACTACAATGATAAGAGATGAAGTAATTGACTCAATATCTTCGGTCATGAAATCAGATTATGGCAATCCATCTTCAACCCACAGCTATGGAAGATCTTCAAAGTCTTTAATTGAACTTTCTAGAAAAGAAATTGCAAAATTATTAAATGTAAATGCCTCAGAAATTATTTTTAACTCAGGTGGTACAGAAGGTGATAACATGATATTAAGAAGTTGCGTAAAAAATCTAAATGTAAATCATATTATTACCTCAGTAATTGAACATCATGCTGTTACACACACAGTTGAGGATTTAGAGAAATCATCAAAAATAAAGATTAGCTATGTTAAAATTGACAAATTTGGTGAAATTGTTTATGATGATTTAGAAAAGCTATTAAAGGACAATACTCATTATAACAGTTTAGTTAGTCTAATGCATATTAATAATGAAATTGGAAATATTACTGATATTTCAAGGGTTTCTAAAATATGTAAAAAATATAATTCATTATTTCATACTGATACTGTTCAGTCGGTAGGACATTACAAACTTGACTTTAAGGAGTTAGACGTAGACTTTTTTGTTGCAAGTGCTCACAAGTTTCATGGACCAAAAGGGATTGGTTTTACCTTTGTTAAAAAAGATTCAAGCCTTGGTGAGTTTATCACTGGTGGCATGCAGGAAAAGGGTATAAGGGCTGGAACTGAATCTGTTCACAATATAGTTGGAATGGCAGAAGCTTTGAAAATTTCTATTAATAATATTGATAAAGAAAAGAAGTATATCACATCTTTAAAGGATTATTTTATAAAAAAAATAAGAAAAAAAATTAAGGGTGTAACTTTCAATGGATATAGCTCTGATATGAAAAAGTCTACATACAGATTGATTAACGTCTTATTACCGATTGAAAAAGAGACAGGATCTTTGATAATGTTTAAGCTTGACATGAAGGGTATTGCTTGCTCAATGGGCAGTGCCTGTCAAAGTGGGAGTAATTCTGGATCACATGTTTTAAAAGCTATTCAAACTAAAACCGAAAATAACAAAATTTCTTTAAGATTTTCGTTTAGTATTTATAATAAAATTGATGAAATTGATTATTTAATTGATCAGCTTGTGGATTTATTAAATTAGAATTCAATATCCAAATTCATGTTAAATATTCTTGGTGTTAAATAATTTGGTATACTATATTGTCTTTTAGAATACACATCTCTAACCCATGTATTAGTTATTGAGTTTTGTATATTAAACATGTTGAAAATTTCAACTCCTAATGAAAGTCTATCTATGTTTAGATAATTTTTAAATTTCTTTCCAAATTCATATGAAATACCTAGGTCAGCTCTCTTGTAATCAGGGAGTCTATTCAAGTACTCGTAAGGATTTGCGTAACTTGGGGAACCCCCCGGAAGACCTGTGTTGTAAATAAGATTTATATAAAGTTTTAGCTCAGGTATATTTGGAACATAGTCCTGAAAAAGAATACCAAATTTCATTCTTTGATCAGTTGGTCTAGGAATATATCCTTGATTTTCTATATTTTCTTCTGTTTTTAAATAGCCAAAGCTAAACCATGATTCAGTCCCTTCAATAAACTCACCGTTTATCCTGAAGTCAAAGCCATATGCATAACCTTTAGTATTATTATTTGCACTGTATCTAATTCTTACATTTTCAATAGTAAACGAATTCAGATTGTTGAGCTTCTTGTAGTACAATTCTGAGTTGAGCCTGAAGGGGCGCCCCCACATGTAAAATTTATATTGATTTGAAAAGACATAATGAATAGATTTTTGTGCATCTAAATCAAAATTAAGATTACCATCTGAGTCTCTTAGTTCTTTATAAAAGGGAGGTTGATAATAAATACCATACTTAATATTATATATCATGTTTTTATTATTTTTTGGAATGAAACCTATCTTTACTCTGGGGCTAAAAATATATTTGTGATTAGTAGAGTTAATATTCCAGTTATGATATCTTATTCCTATATTATGATATATTTTATTATCGTTTAAATAACTTTCTTTTTCCCATTGTAAATAAAATTGAATTCTATCTATCGAGGTTTTTGAACTAGTCCTGACATTTTGAAATGGAATTATTGGTCCTTCATCAGGCTCATATGGTTGTTCGGAAATATTTTCAATGAATGGAGGAGAAATGAAATATCCCGCTGAGTCAATAACTTCCCACTCAACTATTCTGTCATTTATTTTTTCATTAGTGTATTTTAATGAAAATCTATATTCATTTTTATTTTTTAATATTTCAATATTTGCATCAACGTTAAATATATTTGCATTCAGATTATTTCTTGCATGATTTAATTGGCTGCCAACTCCTTGAGAAAATTCAACTTCACCCAATTCTGAATCTCCTATATTTGAATTTACTTCAGCCAATCGGTATTGGGCAAGAATATCAAAATATTCCTGTTCTGATGTATTATAATAAGATGTATTTAAATTAAAGTTAATTGACTGATCGTATTTATAGTTGAGAGAGATTGAATTAAAATATGTAGAGTATCTATCTTTTTCTTGACCCTCATAAAATATCAATAGTGCTATTGGTTCATCAATTGTACCAAAATTTGTTTGTCTATTTAATGGTCTAAAATTATAGTTATTAAAGGAAATATTGCTAATTCCACTTAAAGTAACTTTTTCATTTAATCTGAATAACAGAAAATTTTGTAAATCAAAAAATTGGGGACTGTAATTTGCAGTAGTTTCTTTAGAGTTTATCAATAAGCTGTTATCTCGATATCTGGCCCCAAAAACATTTGATATTTTTTCATTGTTAGATATTTTATCAAATGTTATTGAAGCACCTAATAAATTTGTATTCACTTTAACAGAGTTACTTTTTGCACTTCGATATGTGATATCTAGAACTGATGACATTTTATCACCAAATTTTGCTTCAAATCCTCCAGCAGAAAAATTAATATTTTTTGTCATATCAGAGTTTACAAAACTTAACCCTTCTTGTTGTCCAGATCTGATTAAAAAAGGTCGATATATTTCAATTCCATTTACATAAATTAAATTCTCATCAAAATTACCTCCCCTTACTGAATATTGTGTACTTAATTCGTTGTTGATGCTTACCCCGGGAAGAGTTTTTAAAATATTTTCAACACCAGGTTGTGCCCCTTTTACGTCTCTGATTTTTTCAGGTGATAGATTAATTACTCCTTTAAGATCATTTCTATTATTACTTCTTACTACTATTTCTGAAATTTGTTCAATTTTCTGACTCAATATTGGATTAAATTCAAAAATTTCACCTTCTTCCAAGTTGACATCAACTTCAACTTTTTTATAATTTATATGGGAAAAAATTAAATTAACGGTTTGAGATGATTTTATATTTATTTTAAAAAACCCGTTTTCATCACTGGATACACCAGAATTTTTGGTTGAAATATTTACATTCGATATAGGCTCGCTGAATTCGTTTAAAACTATACCAATAACTTGAGAGTTTTGCGAAAAACTCACAAAATTTATTATAAGTGTAATAAAGAAAATAAATTTCTTACTCATATATTTTTCTATAGAATGTAATTTTTTTTATGCTAATATTTCCGCAATTATCCTTAACAGATACAACTAATTCATTTTTAGAATTGCTTGAATTTACTTTGTCCCCAAAATCATATGTTAACATATTTTTTTTTGATTCGTATTCTAAAAGTATCCATTTATTATTTATCCAACCGTTAAACGATTTAATTCCAGATTCATTATCATTAATTTTGATAGTTAGTTTTTTTCTGTTTGAAATCCATTGGTCATTCTTTAAATTATAAAAATTTATTTCTGGTGGAATAGAGTCTAAAAGAATTTTAAACTTACCAAGTTTTTTAGCATTGCCAATTAAACTATCATTGAATTTTTCAGAAGATATAAAATAATTATAGTTTTTAGGACCCTTCATTCCTAGATAAAGATATTTTTTTCTAGAATCATCAATATTTTTTAATGAATATTTAATTGTAAACGGTTTTCGAAGAGGTATAGTATCATTGTCAATATTAATATTATTGTTTGACTCTGAAATTGTCAAACTTGTATTATAATCAAATGTCCCCTTTTTAAATTCAATAAAATAATTTTTTAATCTTATTTTTTTATCTAGATTGTTTTGAATATTAATATTTCCTTTTTTTTGGAAAATTTTTTCTTTTTTCTGTTCGGTAAAAACTATAGGAATATTGATTACTGTTATATTGTTATTGAAATCGAAGAGAATTACTTTGTAATTAATTAAAATATTTTTTGAATCATTCACTTTCAATTTTACAGCTCCATCACCTAAATTTCTATCATAAAGATTTAGTGGGTTAATATTTTCAATATATAATTTTTGTATTTTCTCATTAGTTCTTTTTAAATGTGCATAATCAACATATGTATTTATATACGTCCATTCGTCAAAAGAAAATTTATCAAAATTAATTTTAAAATTCACAGAATCATTAATTTTTGTAATAATTTTATTTAGACCGTAAACATTATTTGAATTATTCATAAGATCAAAAGAATTTACACCAAATCCGATTACACCATTTGTATATATTGTATCAGTTAAATATTTTCCATTATGATTTTCAACAAATTTAATTTTTTTGAATCTAGAGTAATTGTCTTCAAGTTTACCGTTATTATATTTAAGTTCTTTGTAATAAACACCTTTTAGTGATGGAATTATTGTATCAAAAATCTCAATATTTCTGTATTTGAGAGGATTTACAGGCATATTATTTTTATCCCTCAATTCAAAATGTAAATGTGGTCCAGAACTTGATCCTGTATTTCCGCTATATCCAATAATTTCATTTTTTTCTATTAATATTTCAGATTCTTTCGGATAAATCTTAATTGCAAACTTTTTCCTTTTGTATTGAATATCTTTAACATAATTCTGAATTTTTTCTGAGAATTTACTTAGATGAGCATAAACTGTAATTTTTCCGTCCGGATGTGTAATATATATTGCTTTGCCATATCCGTAAGTTGAAACCTGAATTCTACTAATGTATCCTTTTTCATAAGAATAAATATTTAACCCCTCAACTCTGTTAGTTTTAATATCAATCCCCGAGTGGAAGTGATTGGATCTTAATTCTCCAAAAGTACCTGATAAATTTATGGGTAAATCCATAACAAAGTTTTGGTTACTTTGAGATTTTAAATCATTAATAAATAATGATAGGAGAAGAATAGCAATAAAACGCATCAGTTTTTTATTAGAAATAATATTTAAAATTATAAAAAATTAAAATTGAATATTAACTTTGTAAAATGCATAGAACGAAAGAATTACTTCAAAAATTAGATGAAAAAATTAAATTCCATTTAAGTGAATTTAATAAATTAAAAAGCATAAACGAAAAATTAAAATTAAAAAATAATCAATTGCTTGAGTCTAATTTGACAATTCAAAATAGACTCAATGAAATAGAAAAAAATTTTAAAGCATTAAAAATTGCTAATACAATATCAATAGACGAAAAAAATATAAATGAAACAAAAAATGAAATAAATACATTGATTAAAGAGATTGATCTCTGTATTTCACAACTATCATAATATGCTATGAACGATAAATTAAAAATAAAAATACCTATTGCAAATAGGGTATATCCAATGATTATAGAACCGTCAAAAGAACAGGGACTAAGACTTGCATCTCAAAAAATAAATAATCTTATAAAAAAATTTGAACAAAATTATTCAGTTCAAGATAAACAGGATGCTCTTGCTATGTGTGCTTTGCAGATAGCTTCGAGTAGAATCCAAAAAAAAATTGATAATGATGAAACATTAGATACAATCGAGATGAAAATTAATGATCTAATTGATATTTTTGAAAAAAATATATAATTTTACAATATATGCCTGCATAACCTTTTTTTAAACTCAACACTATATAATTATAAAGGGTGAGTTAATTCTGTTAAATCGTGCTATATTTTGATAGATTTTTGATCAGAGTTGTAGCCCTAATCCTGTTTAAATGGAGTTTATACAAGTTTATGTGGGCTATTTTTATAACAATTCAAATTACTTTACTTTATTTTCAGATCTTGGGTGATATTTATTCATAACATTAAGTAAAGCCTTATTATCGAGATGCATATAAATTTCTGTTGTAGTTATACTTTGATGCCCAAGTAATTGCTGAATCGATTTTAGGTCTGCACCATTTTCTAAAAGATGAGTGGCGAATGAATGACGAAAGCTATGAGGAGAAATTTTTTTGTTTATTTTTGATTTTAATACCAGTTTTTTAATAATTGTAAAAATCATTTCACGTGATAATTTCGATCCTCTTCTGTTAAGAAATAGCGTGTCTTTGTACTCTTCTTTAATTTTTAATTTACCTCTTGAATTTAAAATATAGCTGTTTATACTTTTTTTATTTACTTCACTTATTGGTACTAGTCTCTGTTTATTTCCTTTTCCGGTAACAATAATAAAGTCTTCACTAAAAAAAAGATTTGAAATCTTTAGATTAATTAGTTCGCTGACCCTAAGTCCACAACCATAAAGTGTTTCAATTATTGCGATATTTCTTTCAGATTCCGGCTTTTCTTTATTTATATTATTTATTATTCTATCAATTTCTTCAATTGAAAGAATATTAGGGAGTTTTTTTTCAATTTTAGGTAATTCAATATTGTCAACAGGGTTATTACTTATAATATTTTCAAAAATTAGATAATCGTAAAAATTTCTAATACCCGAGATTATTCTAGATTGCGATGATGATTTTAATTTTTTAGAAATATCATAGATAAACTCTTTAATTAAATCAGTAGTTACTTCATCTGGTTTATATTTATTTTTTTCTATTTGAAGAAAGTTTAAAAATTTATTTAAGTCGTTTTCGTAACTCTTGATAGAATTAGTGCTAAGTCCTCTCTCAATATTCAGATAATTTTTAAAATTATTTATAGAATCTTGCCAATTCATATATTATTTTATGTCCTAAATTTAATAAATTTGCGTTATGAAAAAAATAATCATTATTAATGGACCTAATTTAAATTTACTTGGTCTTAGAGAAACAGAAATATATGGTAAAACCTCATTTAATGAATACTATGTAAGTTTAAAGCCAAAATATAAGAATGTCCAAATTGATTATTTTCAATCAAATATTGAAGGAGAAATTATAAATAAAATTCAAGATGTTGGATTTACCTATGATGGAATTATATTGAATGCCGCTGCATATACACATACATCAATAGGTATTGCTGATGCAATTTCATCAATTACCACGCCTGTTATTGAAGTTCATATTTCTAATATTTATTCTAGGGAGAAAGAAAGGCAAACATCTCTGATTTCAAAGAATGTTATTGGTATCATTTGCGGTTTTGGTCTCAAATCATATGATTTGGCTATAGATTCTCTTGTCTAAAGGTGTATCACCTCATCATATGCTGCAGCTACTGCTTCCATAACAGCCTCTGACATTGTAGGATGTGGATGAATTGCCTTAAGAACTTCAGTTCCAGTTGTTTCGAGTTTCCTTCCTAGCACTGCTTCAGCAATCATGTCGGTAACACCTGCACCAATCATATGGCATCCAAGCCATTCCCCATATTTTTCATCAAAGATTACTTTAACAAAACCCTCTTTTGTACCTGATGCACTTGCTTTTCCAGATGCTGAGAAAGGGAATTTCCCAACTTTAATTTTATAACCTTTTTCAATTGCCTGTTTTTCAGTTAAGCCAACACTAGAAATTTCAGGGCTACAGTATGTGCAGCCAGGAATATTTCCATAATTTATAGGAGAAACATTATGTCCAGCTATCTTCTCAACACAAAGTATTCCTTCAGCAGATGCAACATGAGCAAGAGCAGGCCCAGACACTATGTCTCCAATTGCATAATATCCTGGAATATTAGTATTGTAATATTTATCAACTATAATTTTATCATTATCAACGGCAATTCCAACATCTTCAAGTCCAATATTTTCTATATTTGATTTAATACCGACAGCAGATAATAAAATTTCAGATTCTAAGTTAGTCTCTTCATCGTTCTTTTTAATTGTGGCTATTACCTTGTTTTTTGTTTTTTTTACTGATATAACTTCTGAAGAAGTAAGAATATTAATACCCTTTTTTTTGAAAGATTTTGCTAGTTCTTTTGAAACATCTTCATCTTCTAAAGGAACTATATTAGGCATATATTCAACGATGTTAACGTTAGTTCCGATAGAGTTATAAAAATAAGCAAATTCAATTCCAATTGCACCAGAGCCAACAATGGTTATACTCTTAGGTTGTTTTTTTAATGTCATTGCTTCACGATAACCTATAATTTGATTGCCATCCTGTGGAATCGAGTCAATAGTTCTAGATCTAGACCCTGTTGCAATAATTACATGACTTGCCTTATAGTCATTGCCATCAACCGAAACTATCTTGTCTTTTTTAATTTTACCATAACCTGTGAGTACATCAATTTTATTTTTTTTCATCAAAAAATTCACTCCCTTACTCATCCCTTTTGCAACATTTCTGCTTCTATCAATTATTTTATTGAAATCTTTACTAACATTTTCAGCATTTAATCCATAATCTTCGGCATGGTTTAAATATTCAAACACTTGGGCTGATTTTAACAGGGCTTTAGTTGGAATACACCCCCAATTCAAACATACACCTCCAAGACTCTCTTTTTCTACAATAGCAGTTTTAAAACCTAACTGTGAAGATCTAATTGCAGTAACATAGCCTCCCGGACCACTTCCTACAACTATGATGTCATAATTAATCATAATTTTTATTCTTTTTTAAAGTCAATACTAACTGAATTTACACAATATCTTAGACCTGTTTGAGTTGGACCATCATTGAAAACATGACCTAAATGTCCATCGCATTTAGCGCAGATAATTTCTGTTCTGATCATATTGTGAGAGTAATCTTCAACATATTTGATGGAACCCTTTATAGCTTCATCAAAACTAGGCCATCCACAATTTGATTTAAACTTTTGATTACTTTCAAATAAAGGGGTTTTACATCCGTTACAATTATAAACACCATTTTCAAAATGTAAATTGTATTTTCCAGTATGTGGATATTCTGTTCCTTTTTCTCTTAAAACTCTATATTCTTCCTCATTGAGAATCTCTTTCCATTCTTTTTCAGTTTTATTAAATTTTTTA
>CACLCL010000005.1 GCA_902605445.1 uncultured Bacteroidota bacterium
AAGAAAGCATTTGAAGTGCTAAGTAAAAAAAATATTGATGGATTAATTGTTATTGGTGGTGACGGTTCATTTACAGGTAGTCTCATATTCAGTAATGAATATAATTTTCCCATAATGGGTATTCCAGCTACAATTGATAACGATATATTCGGAACATCTCACACAATTGGATTTGATTCAGCAACCAATACTGTTGTAGATGCAATTGATAAAATCAGAGATACTGCAAGCTCACATAATAGACTATTTTTTATTGAGGTTATGGGTAGAGATGCTGGTCACATTGCGTTAAATTCGGGGGTTGCTGCTGGAGCTGAAGAAATACTAATTCCAGAAGAAAATCTTGGTCTTGAAAGATTAATTCAATCTTTAAAAAGAAGCCAAAAAACTGGAAAATCATCAAGCATCGTTGTTGTTGCTGAAGGGGATAAAACGGGTGAAAATGTCTTTCAACTCAAAGAATATGTTGAGAAACATTTACCGAATTATGATGCAAGAGTTGCTGTCCTTGGACATATGCAAAGGGGTGGATCTCCTACATGTTTTGATAGAGTTCTTGCTAGTAGATTTGGTGTAAATGCAGTTGAGTCTTTGATTAATGGAGATAATTGCTGTATGGTTGGTCTTCAAAATAATAAAATTAAATTAACACCATTCAAAAAGGCAATAAAGGGAACAACAAAAATAAACACAGAATTATTGAAAATAAGTGATATAATGTCTATATAATTAAATTTTATTATGCAAAAAATTAAAGTAGGTATAAACGGTTTCGGAAGAATTGGTAGAATTACTTTTAGAATTATTCTAGAAAGAGATGACATGGAGGTGGTTGCAATCAATGATCTTTTAACAATTGATCAATTAGCTTATCTTTTGAAGTATGATTCAGTTCATGGCAAATTAAACGATGAAATAAGTACTAGAGATAATAATTTAGTTGTCAATGGAAAAGAAATTAGGGTAACATCTATAAAAAACCCTTCTGATTTAAATTGGAATGGTGTAGGAGTGGAAGTTGTAGCTGAGTGTACTGGTATCTTTACCACCATGGAGAAAGCAGAGTTGCATATTAAAGGAGGAGCAAAAAAGGTCGCAGTATCTGCTCCATCCAAAGATATTCCAATGTTTGTAATGGGTGTAAATTCTGGTTTAATTAATAAAAGTAATATAATTGTCTCGAATGCATCATGCACAACAAACTGTTTAGCACCAATAGCAAAAGTTCTTAATGATAATTATGGAATCAAAGAAGGTTTAATGACAACTGTTCATGCTGCAACCGCAACCCAGATGACTGTCGATGGCCCAGCAAAAAATTTTAGATTAGGTAGATCATCATTAAATAATATAATTCCCTCTTCTACAGGTGCTGCAATAGCTGTTGGTAAAGTTATTCCTGAACTAAACGGCAAACTGACAGGTATGGCATTTCGAATTCCAACTGCCAATGTTTCTGTTGTAGACTTAACAGTAATTTTAGAAAGAAATACATCATATGAAGATATAAAGTCAAAATTTAAAAATGCAAGTGAAAATGAACTCAAAGGGATACTTGGATACACAGAAGATGCTGTTGTTTCTCAAGATTATATTGGTTCAAATTTAACTAGTAATTTTGATGCAAATGCTGGAATTGAATTAAGTTCCACATTTTTTAAAATTATATCGTGGTATGATAATGAATATGGATATTCATCAAAACTTTCAGATTTAATTTATAAAATATATTACATATAAAATTTTATAATTATGATACTAATTGTTGATAGTGGTTCAACTAAAACAGATTGGATTGCCATTGAAAATACTGGTAAAGTTTTATTTGAAACCCAAACACTAGGATTAAATCCACAAGTTTTATCAAACAATATACTTAAAGAAAGGATAGTTAATAATTTTGAACTGTATAAGTTTAGAAAAGAAATTGATAAAATATATTTTTATGGAGCAGGTTGTGGAACAAAACCACCTAGGATTTTAATAAAGAGTGTCTTTCAAGAAATTTTTATTAATTGCAATTTTTTTTCGATTAAAGAAGACACATATGCTGCCATATATTCTACAGCAGAAATGAATGTTAAATCAATAGTATGTATTTTAGGGACTGGATCTAACTGTACATATTTTGATGGTGAAAATATTCATCAAAAAGTAATCTCACTAGGTTACATACTCATGGATGATGCCAGTGGAAATTATTTTGGCAGACAATTGCTTAGAGATTTTTATTTTAATAAAATTCCTAAGGAAACAGCAGATAAATTTAATAATGAGTTTGATTTAGAAGCTGAAACAATAAAAGACAACCTTTATAAACAGCCAAATCCAAATACATATTTAGCAAAATTTGCAAAATTTTTAATAAATAATAAAGATGCTGATTACTGTAAAAAATTAATAAAAAAAGGATTTAATCTTTTTATTGACAGACAAATACTCCAATTCGAAGATGCCAAAGAAATACCAATACATTTTGTAGGTTCAATTTCATTTTACCTAAAAGATGAATTAATCAATTGCCTTATCGAAAATAAGCTTAAAGCTGGAAACATTATAAGAAAACCTATCGAGGGATTACTAAAATATCATCAAAACCTGTTAAGGTAAAGCAATCATTGAAATTTCAACGTTGACTCCGAGTGGTAATTTACTCACTTGAACAGTCTCCCTTGCAGGGGCTGTATCTTCGTCAAAATATTTTCCATATACTTTGTTAACTAATGAAAAATCATTCATATCAGATAGAAATATTGTGGATTTAACAACATTTTCAAAACTAATTGAAGCTTCATTTAAAATTGAAGATAAATTTTTCATTACTTGCTCAGTTTCATCTGAAATACTATCCTTAATAATTTTACCTGTTTTCGGGTTCATTCCAACTTGACCAGAAATATACATAAATCCATTTGCTATAACCGCCTGATTGTATGGACCAATTGGGCTTGGTGCATTTTTACTTGTAATAATTTTTTTCATAATTTCTATAATATTTTGTCCCTTTGACGTCTTTTATCATATTTTATATCGCTCAACATACCACTTTTTATTCCAATAAAAAAATTCCAGGATTTATTTACACTAAATGGTATCCAACTAAAATTCATTCTCCAACTTAATAAATCTCTCTCAAATCTTAATTGAGTATAGGTTATTCCATTGTTTTTAAAATCATAGCCAGATGATATACCTGCATTCCATTGTGGTGATAATTCTACATCTCCCGAAAACATTAGTGAGTGTGAGGAAATTTCATTTTGATTTATTGTGTTATTATAATTGATTGCATAAGCAAGTCTTATTGACCAAGGTATTTCATAGTTATATAGCTGATTTTTTTTCTTCACATCATCTTTAGGCTTTTCTACATCATTATAATTATTCATTGGCCTACCAAATAAGTCATCATTTCTACCACCATTTCTGACTGATTCATTGATGGATGAGGAATTTCTATCATTTTTATTAGAATCATTACTGCTAAACGAATAATTAAAAGTCAAATTTGCACTTGTTAGCCTAAATAATCCACCACCATTATTTATGTGAAACACATCAATTCTATTATTGTTTTCATCTAAAGTGTATGGATCTAGTGTAGCTCCGAAATTTAAACTCATCTTATTTTTAAATAACTGAGTACCTCCATTTACTCTTACAGGTGCTAATCTTAGTGAGTCTGCAGCTAAATTATATGAAGTTGAAAAATTTAAATTATTAAATATGGTTATTTTTTTAAACTCATTATCCTCATCCTCATTGTCTACGACCTTAGCCTCAATATTATTATTTAATGATAATGATATTGAACTTGAAAACGATTTGTTTGGTAAACCAAAAATTGAACCTTCAAACCTTGAATATTCAACTTCTGAAGAGGTTAATCCATCAGCGCTTACAACCTCATATGTAGTATAATAATTATCAAAAGATGGTGAAACTCCATAACTTATTGATGGTCTCATAACATGCCTTAACGCACTGATTTTTTTATTGTTTTTAAAATTATACATTCCATAGATTGTTGTTCCAACACTTGCTGAGAAATTATAAGTTCTAAAGGAGTCAAAACCATTATTCTCGATTACTTCAACTTCCTGTGATGTATTATTGTAATTTTTTTCAATTGTTTTAAATACCCATGATTCTTTATAATTAGCGCTTGTGGAAAAACTAAAATATTTAAAAAGCTTGAAATTAGTACTAATTGGAATTGAATGCTGAAACCCTGTTTTAGCAGAGTCAAACATTTCCCTTTTAAAGAAAAGAGAGTCAGTTGTTAGTATTCTATTTTCACCTCTAACACTATATTGTAAATTTATATTTTCAATAAAGCCCTTTTTTGAGCCTGATTTTGGTGCAAACGGATATACTCTAGATACACTTCCTTGAAAAGTTGGGAGTGTCATATTAATGGTTTGCGTATTAGTGTTTTGAGAATGTGTAGCTGTAACACTTAAATTTACCTGTGGTTCACCAGAAAAAGTTTTAGAATATGAAACAGACGAGGAAAGAGTATTATTTAGAAAATTAGCTGAATTCATCTGATTAATTGATTGTTGATAGTATTTACTGCTTCCTAAATTAACTGATGCAGAAAATCTAGAGCTCGGATTAGATTTTGAATCTTGACTATGTGACCATCTTAAGTTATAAATTGAACTCTTTGAATAATCAGGAAATCCTCTTTCACTTTGAATTAAATTTTCAAATCTAAAACTTAAATTTCCCCTAAATCTATATCTATAAATATATGTATTCTCTAATCTAAAGCCGTAGCTTCCATTTGTGTAATAATCACCAAGTAATGTTAAATCTAAATTGTCATTAATTGGTAAATAATATCCACCGTTTTGAATGAAATATCCACGAGAATTTTGTTCGCCAAAAGAAGGAAATATTATTCCAGAACTTCTTTTATTAGAAATTGGAAAATATGCAAAGGGCAATCCAATTGGGGTTGGGACATCGGCAATATACATATTTGTTGGTCCAGTAATAATTTTTTTTCCAGGTATAACTTTTGCCTTTCTTAATAAAAAATAATATTCTGGATTTTCAATATTTTCTGAAGTTGTAAATTTTGCACGATTCATATAATAAACTGAATCATTTTCCTTTTTTGTTATATCGGAAATAATTTTTAACCCAGCCTCTTCAGTTCTGGAGTTGAATATAATAGCTTTTTTAGTATCAAAATTAAATTTTAGTGAATCTGGATTAACCTCATCATTTCCTTGTACAAAAACAGGCAGTTGAGTATAAATTCCGGATGAGTCTTTGATTCTTCCTGCATAAATCTCATTTTTATTATAATCGACTATGATAATTCCGGCAGTGATTTGCATATCCTGATAATTTATTTTAGCGTTATTATATAGTCTAATGGTTTTATTTTTAGGATTTATAGATACTGTATCAGAGGCCTCATATGAAATTTTATCGAGAAGTAAATCGTTAGATTTAGTTATTGTATCTATTTTAATTATAGAATCAAATGTAGAATTAAAAGGGAATACAGCTCTTATGTTTATAAAAAATAATGAAATGAATATAAAAATGGATTTTAAAAATAATCTTTTCAAGCTATCTAATGTATATTGTGTGTAAATTTAAACATAATTTGAAGCTATTTTAAGAAATAATGAATAAACAACAATTATATAAGATTCTATTTAACCATAGTTTAACAAGATTTTTCTTGTTTCTTACCTTAATAATAATTCATACATCCAACCATAAACTAATTTCTCAAGAAAACTTTACAATTGTAATTGATCCAGGTCATGGAGGTAAAGATCCTGGAAGAGCTAATGAATCAGGTGTTGAAGAAAAAGACATTGTTTTAAATATTTCAATTATGTTAGCAGAGATGCTAAAAAACGATGGAAATGAAGTTATTTTAACTAGAGATAAGGATATATTTTTAAGTTTAAGAAAAAGGGCAAGTATTGCTAATGAAGCTGATGCTGATTTATTTATTTCCATTCATTGTAATGCATGGCATAAAGAAAGTGTTTATGGCTCAGAAACATTTATTTATGGTTTGCACGTAAATGATGCGAATTTTCAAGTAGCTTTAAAAGAAAATGAAGTCATATTTCTTGAGGATAATTATGAAGAAAACTATAAAGGGTTTGATCCAAATTCTCCTGAGTCATTGATCGGTTTAACATTAATGCAAGAAGAATATTTAGATCAAAGTATTCTTTTAGCTAGTTATATACAAAATAATTTTACCAATGTATTAAAAAGAAAAAACAGAGGAGTCAAACAAGCAGGATTTTGGGTTTTACATAATACTTACATGCCAAGTGTTTTAATTGAGGCTGGTTTTATAACAAATAAAAAGGAGGAAAAATATTTGACTTCAAAAAAAGGTCAAAAAGAAATTGCAAAAAATATTTTTTCTGCAATATTAAAGTACAAACAATCCATTTTCAATAAAGATTTTGAAGAAATAGTAGATAAGGAAATATACTATAGCATTCAAATTGCAGCTGGTAAAAAACCTGTAAAAACTGAACCTAATAACTTTAATGGATTAGATAATGTATTCAGGATTAAAGAAAAAAAACTTTACAAATACTATTACAAAAAATCATCAAATATTAATGAGCTGCTTGAGGAATTAAAATTTGTTAAGTCCAAGGGTTTTAAAAGTGCTTTCATTGTTAAGTTTGTTGATAATAAAGCTGTTAAAAATTAAAAAAAATAAATTACCAAACTCTTAAATTTTAATTTAAATTAGAAGTAAAATTTTACTTTGAAATTTTCAAAAGAAATTGGGATTGGGTTTTTGGCTATCATTGGAATACTTATGAGTTTCTTTTCATATAATTACTTGAAGGGAATCAATTTGTTTGATAGTAATAGAAATTTTAAAATTAAGTATTCAAAAGTTGATGGTCTTTCTACTTCAGATCCCGTAACCCTAAATGGATTCAAAATTGGAAGAGTTCATAAAATAAATTTTAACCCAAACAATACAAAAGAACTTATTGTTGATATTATAATTGAAAATGATGTTAATTTTTCTAATACAAGTATTGCTGAATTATATGAAACCGGATTAATAGGTGGAAAGGCAATTGCTATTATTCCAGACTATGAAAATGATTCAATCATTGCAAAAGATGGAGATTTTATAAATGGTATTATAAAACCGGGTCTTACCGAATTGGTTAACCAAATACTACCACAGGTTCAGCTTCAAGTGGAGGCAGTAATGAAGAATGCAGAAATTGCGTTTGAAAATATTAATAATTTGTTTGATGATAAAACAAGAAATGTTTTACAAAAAAGTATTACTGATATTTCAAATTTAACTCTAAATCTTTCCAATACTTCATCCCAAATATCGAAACTTATAGAAAGTAATACCTACAATATTGATAGGAGTCTTTCTGACATCAGAAAAACATCAAGTAATTTAAGAACAATTACTGATTCAATTGCAATTAATAATTTAGGGGAAATGACCAAAAATATTAATAATATAATAACAAATCTTGAATCTGTTGTGTCTAATCTAAATTCGGATGGGACTATTGGAAAATTAATAAAGGAAGAAACGATATACGAAAACTTAGAAAAAACTATTAATGACCTAAATGCCTTAATTAATGATATCAAAAATAAACCAGGTAGGTATATTAATTTTTCAGTTTTTGGAAGAAAAAATGACTAAAATTTAAATTTGAAATATATACCTAATATAATATTTTGTGTTCTAATAACTTATTCTATTTACATCTTTTACAACAATATTTTAAAATTGAAAAGAAATATTAGTCTTGGTAAAGGGGAAGTTGAAATAAGTGGGTCAAAAAAAGAAAGATGGAAAAAGATGGTTCTTTTGGCCTTTGGGCAATCTAAAATGATTAACAGACCAATTTCAGGCCTATTACATTTAGTTGTATACATAGCATTCATAATAATAAACATAGAACTTATTGAAATTATTATTGATGGAGTTTTTGGAACCCATAGAATTTTTTCAACTATTGGGAGTTTATATGGATTTTTAATTGGATCATTTGAGATACTAGCAATTTCAGTTATTGTATGTGTTTCAATTTTCTGGATAAGAAGAAATGTGTTGAGATTAAAAAGATTTTATGAAAATAAAATGATTGGTTGGCCGAAAATGGATGCAAATTTAATCTTGTATTTTGAAATTTTAATAATGAGTTGTTTTTTATTGATGAATACTTTTGATGTCGAATTTCAAATCATGGATAATGGTAATATAATTAGTGGATATTTAAGCTCATACTTTAATCATCTTAGTGCTGATACAATGTATATTTTAGAAAGGATTTTTTGGTGGACACATATAATTTTAATAATGATATTTTTAAATTACCTTTATTATTCCAAGCACCTTCATATTTTGCTTGCTTTTCCAAATACATACTTCTCACCAATCAAAAATCTAGGATGGCTAAACAACCTTTCATCTGTTAAAAAAGAGATTGACATCATTAATGGAACAGTTAATGAATCATCAAATAATAACGAACTTATTAAATTTGGTGCTTCTGATGCTAATGACTTATCATGGTTACAAATATTAAACTCATACACATGTACTGAGTGTGGTAGATGTACTAGTGTTTGTCCAGCAAATATTACTGGGAAAAAACTATCGCCAAGAAAAATAATGATGGATACCAGAGACAGAATTGAAGAGATAGGTAGAAATATTGATAGAAATGGAGAGTTTATTGATGACAATAAAAAATTGCTGGATGATTATATTACAAAAGAAGAGCTTTGGGCATGTACAAGTTGTAATGCATGTGTTGAGGAGTGTCCAATTAGCATAAACCCAATGTCGATAATTATGGATATGAGAAGGTATGTTGTAATGGAGGAGTCCTCTGCATCAAGTGAAATTAATAATATGATGAGTAATATTGAAAATAATGGGGCGCCCTGGCCTTATAACCAACAAGATAGATTAAATTGGAATGAATAAAATGATTAAAAACAACAAAATAAATAAGATTCTTAAAGAAAAAATTGAGTCTGGAGAAAAAATAAGCCCTGTATTACCAGATGGGATTAAAAATTATCTGATAGATATTGATGGAACAATCACTGATGATATTCCAAATGAAGAACCTGAAAGAATGAAAACATGTTTGCCTTATAAAGATGCTCTTTTAACCTGTAATAAATGGTTTGATGAAGGACATATGATTTGTTTTTTTACTTCAAGGGTTGAAGATCACAGGAAAATTACAGAGGACTGGTTAGATAAACATGGATTTAAATATCATTCACTACTGATGGGTAAACCAAGAGGTGGTAACTACCATTGGATTGACAATCATCTTGTTAAAGCAACACGCTACCGAGGATCTTTTACTGAAATGGTTAAGAAGGAGGTGACAATCGAAGTTTTTAAAGATGAGTAAAATTAACGTAAAAACTTGTGAACAATTCTCAAACGAAGGAAAAACTCCTGAAATTCTTTTTTGGATTGGTTGCTCCGGAAGCTTTGATGATAGAGCAAAAAAAATAACGAAGGCTTTTATTAAAATCCTGAATCATGCAAAAATAGATTTTGCAGTACTGGGAAAAGATGAATCTTGTACAGGTGATCCTGCAAAAAGGGCTGGAAATGAATTTTTATTTCAAATGCAAGCATTGTCTAATATAAAAGTCTTAAATACTTACAACATAAAAAAAATTGTTACTACTTGTCCTCATTGTTTTAATATAATTAAAAATGAATATCCGGAGCTGGGAGGTGAATACGAAATATATCATCATACTGAATTTATCAACAATTTAATTAATGAAGGTAGATTTAAAATTCAAGGCGGTTCATTTCAAGGCAAGAAAATAACATACCACGACCCGTGTTATCTTGGAAGAGCAAACAATATTTACAATGCACCAAGGAATTTAATAAAGAAATTAGATGCTGACTTGAGTGAATTAAAAAGATGTAAATCTAATTCCCTGTGCTGTGGTGCTGGAGGTGCTCAGATGTTTAAAGAAGCAGAAAAAGGAAATAAAGAAGTAAGTGTTGAAAGGGCAGAGGAAATTATTAAAAACAAATCAAAAATAGTTGCCACCTCATGTCCTTTTTGTAATACAATGTTAAACGATGGGATAATGAAATCTAAACCTGAATCTGAAATCGAGGTTTTAGATATTTCGGAACTATTAGTAAAGAAAAATAATTTGTAGTCTTATGTTTGTTGATTTTAGTTCTCTAAACTTGAGCTCAAGGGTTTGGATTTTCCAGTCTGAAACCGAGATTAATAAAAATTTAGAAGATTTGATAAAAAAAGAATTAACTGAATTTTTAGAAAATTGGGTGTCTCACGGTAGAGATATTATTTCATCATTTGAAATTAAATATAAAACCTTTATTGTGATAGCGGTTTCCGATAGCATTAATATTTCTGGCTGCTCCATCGATACTCTAATTAATTTTGTCAAAAGCTTAGAGAATAAGTATAATTTATCCCTTATGAATAAAAACATAATTAAATTTAAAAATGGATCAACTGTTAGCTCTATGAATATAAGTGACTTTAAAAGTAAGTGTGAAAAGATTAATAATAATGAAGAACTTATTGTTTTTAATAATTTAGTAAATAGTATCGCAGATTACAGAAATAAATGGGAGATTGATATAAAATTAAGTTGGCATAAAAGATATTTATGAATTTTAGATATTTTCAAATACTATTTTTTTTGTTTTGCATTAACTTGTTTTCCCAAGAATATGACCCCCTAGCAAGCCAAAATTATAAAGTCCAGAAAAAGTGGGTAGATAGCGTGTATAAATCTCTTAATATAAAGGAGAAAATTGGCCAACTTTTTTTTGTACAATCAAATAGTCGAAAAGAAAATAACTCAGCAAAAATCATAAAACTAATTAATGATTACAAAATTGGTGGAGTAATATTTTCAACAGGGAACATAAAAAATCAAATTAAACTAACTAATCTTTATCAAGAAATATCAATAACCCCTTTGATAATATCAATGGATGCTGAATGGGGTATTGGGATGAGACTTGATTCAATTGCTGATTTCCCATGGAATATGAGTCTTGGTGCAATAGAAAATGACAGTATAATTTTTGCTGTTGGAAAAGAAATTGGCTTTCAATGTAAAAGACTTGGTGTGCATTTAAATTTTGCACCGGTTGTTGATATAAATACCAATCGAAATAATCCCATTATTGGAAATAGATCATTTGGTGAAAATGAATATTTAATTTCTAAACAAGCTAACAGTTTTATAAATGGAATGCAATCTGTTGGGGTTCTGGGCTCGGCAAAACATTTCCCAGGTCACGGTGACACCACAAAAGATTCTCATAAAACTCTTCCAGTAATAGAATTTTCAAAAGAAAGAATTTTTAACACTGAACTATTTCCATTTCAGGAAGCTATCAAAAATAATATTGCATCAATAATGGTTGCACACCTTGAAATACCATCAATTGAGAAGACAAATAATTTACCTTCAACTTTATCAGATATTATTATTGATTCAATATTAAAGAAGAGACTTAAATTTAAAGGTCTAATCATAACAGATGCACTTGACATGAAAGGAGTGGCAGGTTATTCAAAAATGAATGTGGATTTAAAAGCTTTTTTAGCAGGAAATGACATATTACTTATGTCCTTGAATGTTAAAGACGGTATTGAATCTATCAAAAATGCCTATGAAAAAGGAATTGTCAGTGAGGAAAGATTAGAACACTCTGTAAAGAAGATTTTGATGGCAAAGTTTAAGGTAGGACTACATAACAAAGTAATTATAAATGAAAAAAATGTATTTAATGATTTGAATAATCCTAACCAAAAAAAACTGATGCAATTATTACCTGAAAATATCAACACGTTAATAAAAAACAAAAACAATACGATTCCAGTAGATTTAGATTATGGTAATATTATAAATATTAGATTTGGAAATGCTAAAAATAATACACTAATTGAGTTTCTAAATAAATATAAAAAAGTAAAGAATGTAAATGCGTCAGATTTTAATAGTACCCAAGAAATGATTAATGAACTTAAAAAGTTTGATTTAGTGATTGCTAGTGTTCATTTCAAGTCAAATACTCCTTGGGATAATATGAAAAAAAAATTAGTGAAAAAAGAGTCAATTTTATTTGACAATTTAAATAAAATTGATAACAAAATTTTAATATCGTTTACAAATCCATATTTTCTAGAAAAATATGATATCAATCACTTTGATGCAATATTAGTTGCATACCAAAATAATAAATTTTTTCAACAAGTTGCAGCCGAACAAATATTTGGGGCAAAAAAAATTGTTGGTAAGTTACCTGTTTCGATAGGTGAAAAGTTTCAAGTTGGAGAGGGTTTATTATTGAAAAAAACTAACATATTAGGCTTTTCAACACCTGAAAGTGTTGGGTTAAACTCATATAATTTAAAAAAAATTGATTCAATTGCTGAATATGCAATAAAAAATAAAATGGCTCCAGGAATACAAGTTTTAGTTGCTAAAGATTCAAAAGTTATTTATGAAAAATCTTTTGGGACTTTTAAATATGACAGCGTTAAAAATGTTAACAATAGTTCTTTTTTTGATTTAGCATCATTAACAAAAATGTTGGTAACGACACCTATTATAATGGGTCTTATAGATGAAAATATTATAACGCTTGATTCTAAAATAGGTGATTTAATATCAAGATATAAAAATTCAAATAAATCAAATATTACTGTAAAGGATTTGTTATCTGCAAATGCTTCAATTAAGCCATGGATACCATTTTATTCTCAGACATTAGATTCAATAGGAAAACCAAAAAAAAGTCTATACTCGCCTATATATGATTCAATACATTCTGTAAAAGTAAGTCCGAATCTTTTTCTTAACATGCACTACAAAGATACAATTAGGAATATTGTAAAAAATAGTGACTTAATGAAAAATAAAATTTCTTACAGTGATTTATCTTACATTATTTTACAGGAATATATTGAAAACTATTTTAAGAATGACTTAGATTATATTATCAAAAATCAAATATTTAATAGAATTGGTGTAGATTTAACATATAATCCATATCGAAGTATGTCAATTGAAAATATTCTGCCAACTGAAATTGATAATTACTTTAGAGGGGTTGAAATTCAGGGATATGTCCACGATATGTTGGCAGCAATGTTTGGCGGAATTGCTGGTCATGCAGGTTTATTTGGTAATGCGATTAATGTTGCAAAGATGATGCAAATGTTTTTACAAAATGGTAACTATGCCGGAAATCAAATTTTAAGCGAGAATTCATTAAACTTATTTAATAAATGCTATTATTGCTCACAAGGAAATAGAAGGGGAGTGGGATTTGATAAACCTCAATTAAAACTTAAAGGCCCTACATGTAACTGTATATCAATGAGTAGTTTTGGTCATACTGGATGGACTGGTACCATTGCTTGGGCAGATCCTAATACTGAAATAGTTTATGTATTTCTTTCAAATCGAAGCTATCCAGACGGTGAAATGGCAATAAATTCAAGATTAGTAAAAGAAAATATAAGAAGTGAAATTCAGAAAGTAATTTATGAATCGATAATAGATTAGTATGATTATAGGAATTGTTTGTTATCCTACTTTTGGAGGTAGTGGTGTTTTAGCAACTGAATTAGGTGTTGAACTCTCTAAAAAAGGCTATGAAATACATTTTATCACCTATAATCAACCAGTACGACTAGAGCTTTTTAGTAATAAAGTACATTTTCACGAGGTTGCAGTACCTAATTATCCTTTGTTTAATTACCCTCCATATGAACTTGCTCTTTCTTCTAGATTGGTAGAGGTTGTTGAAAAGTACAACATTGAGTTACTGCATGTTCATTACGCAATTCCGCACGCATACTCAGCACTGATGGCAAAACAAATGCTAAAGGCAAAAAAAATAAATATTCCTGTTGTAACAACTTTACATGGAACTGATATAACCTTGGTTGGAAGTAATCCCTCGTATAAAATTGCTGTTGAACACAGTATAAATAATTCTGATTCAGTAACAGCAGTTTCGGAAAGCCTAAAAAAAGATACTCTATCGTTATTTAATATAAATAAATCTATAAAGGTTATACCAAATTTTGTGAACCTCGAAAAATACCTTATAAAATCAAGCAGTAAAGAAATATTCAGTAAGAAAACCAAAATCATAACCCATGTCAGTAATTTTAGAAAAGTAAAAAGGGTTATTGATGTTATTAAAATATTTGACGGGATACAAAAAATAATTCCTTCCAAATTAATGATGATAGGGGATGGACCAGAAAAAGTTAATGCGGAGAAATTAGCCAGGAAACTAGGTATTAAAAATAAGATAGTTTTTTTCGGAAATAGTAATGAAACTAATAAAATACTTTCATTTAGTGATTTATTTTTACTGCCTTCTGAAATAGAGAGCTTTGGTTTATCTGCTTTGGAAGCAATGGCAGCACGTGTACCGGTGGTATCATCAAATACAGGTGGTATTCCAGAAGTGAATATTGATAATTTTTCAGGCTTATTAAGTGATATTGGAGATATTAAGAAAATGATTGAGGATTCTCTTCATATTTTATCAAATGATAATATACACAACAAATTTAAAACTAATGCTAGAAACAGAGCTAAGGATTTTGATATTCATAATATTGTACCAATATACGAATCAATCTACAATAGCTTAACATAGAAATATTATGAAAAGAAAAGATTTTTTAAAATTAAGTTCAGCATCTGCTATGTTATTTGGATTAAAATCACACGGAATAAACTTTTCTTATTTAGAAAGACCTTATGATTATTCTAAAAATAATTCACAATACATGGGTGACTTTGCGGCGCCTAAAATTAATATGGTCAAGGTTGCTTTTATAGGGGTTGGGGCGAGAGGAAATGGACATGCTAAACAAATCGCAGCGATTGAGGGTACAGAAGTAGTTGCAATTAGTGATTTATATAATGATTTAGCGATGAAATCATATGAAGCGTGTAAAAAAATTGGAAATGGTAATAGACATAAGAATATAGCTATTTATTCAGGAGGTGAAAACAAATGGAAAGTTATGTTAAATGAAGTCAAACCTGATGCAGTATTTATATCAACAAATTGGGATAATCATGCTCCAATGGCAATTGAAACCATGAAAAGTGGGGCTCATGCATTTGTAGAGGTTCCAATGGCAACAACAATTGAAGATCTTTGGGAAATAGTTAATACCTCCGAAAAAACTAGAAAGCATTGTATGATGATGGAAAATGTCAACTATGGAAGAGACGAGCTAATGTATTTAAATATGTGCAGAAAAGGAATAATTGGTGATTTTTTACACGCTGAGGCAGCATATATTCATGAGCTTAGATTTCAAATGAATGAAGAGAAAAGAGGTACTGGTTCCTGGAGAACCCACCATTATGCAAAAAGTAGAGGAAATTTATATCCAACACATGGACTAGGGCCTGTAGCTCAGTATATGAATTTATGCAGAGGTGATGACAATTTTAATTCATTAGTCTCTTTTTCTTCTCCAGCATTAGGCAGAAAACTTTACGCAGAAAAAAATTATGATTCTGACCATAAGTGGAATAAGTTAAATTATTCAAATGGTGACATGAATACTTCTATCATAAAAACTAATTTAGGAAGAACTATAATGATACAATGGGATGAAACAAGTCCAAGACCATACACTAGACACAACCTAATTCAGGGGACAAAAGGAATTTTAGCAGGTTTTCCAACCAGAGTTGCCCTCGAAAATGGAGTTGAAGGAATTACTAAAGATCACCACAGCTGGGTTCAAGGAAAAAATCTTAAAATATTGTATGAAAAATACGATCATCCGTTAAATAAGCGTCTTAAGTTACTTATTGAAAAAATGGGTGGTAGAAATCACGTAGGCCATGGAGGTATGGATTTTGTAATGAGATATAGGATAATTGAATGTTTAAGAAGGGGAGAACCTCTTGATCAAAATGTGTATGAGGGATGTTTTTGGAGTGCTGTTACACCATTAAGTGCCAAGTCTATAGCAAACAATGGAGAACCTCAAAATTTTCCTGATTTTACCAGAGGTAATTGGAAAGAAACCAATCCTTTAGAAATAATAGCTTAAAATTATTTCCAGTTTTTAAGTTTACTAGACATTCCTATGCCAGGATTAAATGTATTTGTAGGATCAAGGGTACGATAAAAATTCAGCAACGAAGGTTTTGCTTCATATTCATGTCCAAAATTATGTTCTGCGGGGTACTCTGCACCTTTTTTATTATACATTTCAAGTAATTGTTTTTTTAATTCTTTTGCATTAACCCCTTTTTTCAGAATATAGTTTTGATGTTTAACGTGGCAAAAAAGATGGCCATAGTGAAATTTTGCATGAATTTTTTCATTGATTTCTTTTGGTAATTTTTCAAACCATTTTTTTTCATTCCTTGGGATTGCAACATCTAAAGAAATCATTTCACCAACCTCTTTATTTTTGAGATTATAATATCTGCCTACAGCACTTGCCGCGACAAATCTATGTAAGGATGCCTTTCGACCTTCCTTTTTGTTACATTTAAAGAAATCTCCATCATTTTCTTTGAAAAATTTATCAAAATATTCTCTAGCCTCATCTATACCTTCATCAGACATTTCAACTATCCAATGATATTCAAACTTATCTCTAAATTGCTCCATTCTCTTTGGAAGATGATTTGGAAACAACATGCTTAAAAATTGCATGAGTCTATCAGAAAATTTGTCGGGCAAGAATTTTACTTTACTTGCGACTATATCAATACTTCTTTTCAATTCAAACAATGTTGGTAAAAAATTGGTACCTAATTTTTCAATTATAATAAAATTATCCTTACTGTATTTCTTAGCTGCGTCATAACAGTCCCTATGCAAATAATCCCCAAGTGTGGGTAAATTATCGAATTTTGATAGCATATCCCTTCTTATTTTCCAAAATACGTCAGGGTTATTAGTTCCTAAATAAAAGACTTTATTTTTTTTCGCTTTTGGATAAGTATCTAATCTTAGTGCAAATACTACAACCTTTCCTGAACTTCCAGAGGCACCATAAAGCAATCTTTTATCTGAATTATATCGAGCTGGAGTATTTTTATCAATTCCTCTTACTATTTTGGAATATTTATCATCTGAGGCAAGCTTATTATTATAAATTATGTCTTCCTCTGTATAATTTCCGTTTTGTAAGTTGTTCAATATAGTTTCAGGGTTTTTTCCAAGATTAATCCCAAGTTCATTGACTAACTCTAGTTTTCCTTGTTTGTTTAACCTGGCATATAAGGCTAGTTCAGTATAGGCTGGGCCTCTTTTAACAAGTGAACCACCAGAGTTATTACAAACACCACCTACTATAGATGCACCAATTGAAGTTGAACCGATCACAGAATGTGGTTCTCTATTGAAAGGTTTTAATTTATTTTCTAAATCATACAAGGTGCTTCCAGCATGAGCTATAATCTGTTTCGCGTTATTAATAAGCTGGATATCATTTATACGTAATGTGTTAATAATCACAATTGGCCTATCATAATCATTACCATATGGTGTAGAGCCACCAGTTAAGCCTGTATTTGCTGCCTGCATTATAACTATAAAATCCTGTGAGATACTGATTTTTAGAAGTCTCCATAGTTCTATAAAATTGGCAGGTTTTAAAATAGCTAAAGCATTCCCACTTCCATACCTCCATCCATTTACAAAGGGTTGTTTTTGCCATTTACCGGTAATTACATACTTACTACCGATAAGCTTTATAAAATCATTAATGACCGATGAATAACTACTCATTTAACACAATAGAATCTCATAAATTTAAAACCAATATTTTTAAATATTATTAATAATTTTTAGAAGTTATTAATAAACTATATTTTTAACATCTTATTTAGTCTTTATGAATAATTCTTTTGGAAATATCTTTAGATTAACAACTTTTGGCGAGTCTCACGGAAAAGCCATTGGTGGTATAATTGATGGTTGTCCTGCAGGACATCTGATTGATTTAGAACTTATTTCGTATGAAATGCAAAGAAGAAAACCTGGTCAATCTAAAATTGTTACTCAAAGAAAAGAGGATGACGAAGTTGAATTTCTTTCTGGAATTTTTGAAGGCAAAACAACAGGAACACCGATTGGTTTTTTAATAAAAAATAAAGATCAAAAAAGTAAAGACTATAATCACCTAATGGATTCATTTAGACCAAGTCATGCAGATTTTGTTTATGAAAAAAAGTATGGATTTAGAGATTACAGGGGGGGTGGTAGAAGTTCTGCAAGAGAAACAGCTTGCAGAGTTGTTGCTGGTGCCATTGCAAAACAAATACTAAAAAATGTTGATATTTTTGCGTACACATCATCAATTGGAAGTATTTCTCTAGACGATAATTACATTTTAAATAATCAAAAGAATATTGAAGATAGCATTGTTCGATGTCCAGATAAATCTGTTTCAGAAAATATGATAAATGAAATAAAGAATGCAAGAAAAAACGGTGATACATTAGGCGGCATTGTAAAATGTATAATTAAAAATACACCTGTTGGTTTAGGTGAACCTATATTTAATAAACTTCATTCAGAATTAGGCAAAGCCATGCTATCTATTAATGCGGTCAAAGGTTTTGAATACGGTAGCGGGTTTAGCGGAACTAAGATGAAAGGCTCAGAACATAATGATATCATAAAGACAGATGAAACTACAAAAAGCAATTACTCCGGTGGTATTCAGGGAGGAATAAGTAATGGTATGGATATTTATTTTAATGTAGCATTTAAACCAGTTGCCACAGTGATGAAAGATCAGCAAACCATTGACTCTAAAGGAAATGAATCAATAATCAAAGGCAAAGGTCGACATGATCCATGTGTTGTGCCAAGAGCAATTCCTATTGTTGAGGCTATGGCTGCAATGGTAATATTGGATTATTATTTAATTAATAAAACGAAAACTATATGAACTTAAAAAGACTACCTCTACACTGGAAAATCATCATAGGGATGGTTTTTGGCGTTTTATTAGGTTTTTTGATGTCTAACTTTGGTCAATTTGGTAAAGATCTTATTTCGGACTGGATTAAGCCTTTTGGTACAATCTTTATCAATGCTTTAAAATTGATAGCAATTCCGCTGATTTTAGCATCCTTAATCAAAGGAATTTCTGATTTAAAGGATATTTCAAAATTGTCAAGAATGGGTGGAATAACTGTAACTACCTATTTAATTACTACAGTAATTGCGGTTAGTGTAGGTCTTGCAATCGTGAATATTATAAAGCCTGGAAATTCGATTTCGGAGGACACAAGAATTGAATTATTAAATGCCTATGAGGATGATGCTGATAAAAAAAGAGAGGCTGCTGCTGAAACAAAAAACTCAGGACCTCTTCAACCAATCATTGATATAGTACCTTCTAATATAATAAACGCAGCTACAGATAATAAAAATATGCTTCAAATTATCTTCTTCTCAATTTTATTTGGAATTTCTATGATTCTTATTCCAGAGAAAAAATCTAAGCCTTTAAAGGATTTTTTTAATTCACTTAATGAAGTTATATTAAAAATAATCGATCTTATAATGAGTTTTGCCCCTTATGGAGTTTTTGCATTGTTAGCCACACTAATTGTTGAAGCACCAAAATGGGATCTTTTAAAAAGCTTATTACTCTACTCGATAACTCTTATTCTAGGTTTATTCTTACTAATTATAATATATACTATTGTGGTAAGGGTACTATTAAATAAAAGTCCCAATTTCTTTTTTAATGGTATTTTACCCGCCCAATTAGTTGCCTTCTCTACAAGCTCGAGTGCTGCTACACTTCCTGTCACCATGGATAGGGTTCACAATAATTTAAATGTAAGAAAGGAAGTTTCAAGCTTTGTACTACCAATTGGAGCTACCATAAATATGGATGGTACAGCAGTTTATCAGGCTATTGCAGCTGTTTTTATAGCACAAACCTTTGGATTAGATTTATCGGTTACAGCCCAATTAGGAATTATTGTTACAGCAACATTAGCATCAATAGGTGCTGCTGCTGTTCCAAGCGCAGGTATAATTGTACTGGTAATTGTATTGGCACAAGCAGGAATTCCAGAAGCTGGCTTAGCTTTAATATTTGCTGTAGATAGACCCTTAGATATGTGTAGAACTGTTGTTAATATTACTGGTGATGCAACTGTTTCAATGATAGTTGATAAATTTGTTTCGAAAAAATGAATATCAAGTTAGATGATTCTTGGAAAAAGCATCTAGAGCATCACATAAATTCTGAAGGGTTTAAAAAATTGGTTGATTTTATTAAAACTGAATATAAACATAACATCTGCTATCCCAAAGGAAGTTTAATTTTTTCAGCTCTAAATAATTGTAAATTTGATGACGTTAAGTTGGTGATTTTAGGCCAAGATCCATATCATAATCCTGATCAAGCTAATGGGCTGGCTTTTTCAGTACCAGAAAACGTAAATCATCCACCTTCATTAATAAATATTTTCAAGGAAATTAAACAAGATTTAAATGTTAAATATCCATTAAGCGGAGACCTAATGTTATGGGTTAACCAAGGTGTTTTGTTGTTAAATTCAACCCTAACTGTAAGAAAAAATAGTCCAGGTAGTCATCAAAACATGGGATGGGAAGACTTTACCGATGAGATTATAAATTTAATTTCAACTAAGAAAAATAATATTGTGTTTTTTTTGTGGGGAAATTATGCTAAGAAAAAAGGTAAATTAATTGACAAGAGTAAACACCTCATACTGAGCTCAGGTCATCCATCTCCACTAAGTGCAAATAGGGGTTTTTGGTTTGGAAACAAACATTTCAGTAAATCAAATCAATTCCTCAGAAAACATAATCTTAAAGAAATAAGATGGGGGTAATTAAATATTTTTCAAAGTATATCTAACCAAATTTTCAATAACATTGTTTGGATCATTTGAATATATTTTTCTGTTTCTGTTTGCTAAAATTGCATTTAATGAAATTGCATTGTGGCCCAAGAAGTCTGCTAATCCATAAATTATTGCTGTTTCCATTTCTAGATTAGTAATTTTGTAATTCTTAAATACAATCTGATTTAATTTTCCAAAATCGATTGTATTATTTAATGGAATTCTTGTTTTTCTACCCTGAAAAGCATAAAATCCATTACAGGTAGCGGTTAAACCTTTTTTTAATTTATTTGAGTTAAACTTATTGAATAATTTATTAGATGATTTAAAACAATTTAAAATATTACCGTTAAATAGAATCTTTTCAAAATTACCACTGTTATAATTTCCTAAATCATAAAATGACAACTGAGAGTTCAAATCAATTGCATATTCGCTTATTAAAAGGGAATCAATATTAATATTGTCAGAAATTGATCCTGAAGTGCCAATGCGAATAAAATTTATGGATTGGTGTTGTTTTTTGTAAGAATTGTTTTTAAAATCATAGTTAAACAGAGCATCTAACTCATTGATAACAATATCAATGTTACTTCCTCCAATACCTGTAGAAATTACTGTAATTCTTTTTTTATTATAAAAACCTGTAACAGTTTTAAATTCTCTATTTTGAATAGTAAATTCAATACTATTTAAATACTTACAAATTATATCAACTCTATTAGGATCTCCAACTAAAATAATATTTTTTGAAACCTGAAAAGGTTTTAAACATAAGTGGTAAATACTACCATCATTATTGATAATTATTTCAGAAGAACTCATTACTAACCGCCAACACGTTTAACATTATAACCTTCATTCTTAAGAAAATTCATAATTTCCTTTCGATTGTTACCTTGTATTATTATTGAATATTGTTTAACAGAACCCCCAACAGATAAAACTTGCTTAATTTTCCTCGCTAAAGATTTAATTTGATGATTATTTATATTTTCAAATCCTTCGATAATTGTGTTAGGTCTTCCATTTCTTTTTTCGTATTTACAAATAAGAGGGGAGGACTGTTTATTTTTAATTGGGGATTTTTTATTATCAGAATTAGATATTTCTGAAAATTTGTGATTGGGGAAAATATTTCTTAATTGATCTTTTAAATCCATTATTTTTTAAGGAGTCCAAGTTCAATTAATCTTTCATTTAGAAACTCCCCAGCAGTTATATCATTGTAAGCTTTTGGGAACTCATTTGAAATACAAGAGTCAAGAACATTTAATTTCATTTCACTTACAGGATGCATAAAAAAAGGAATAGAATATCTTGATTTTTTTAATAATTCTTTATCAGGGTTAACAACTCTGTGCACAGTTGATTTAAGTAAATTATTGGAATGTCTTGAAAGCATATCACCAATATTTATCATAAGCTCATCCTTGCTAGCAATAGCATCAATCCAATCACCATTAGTATTTTGAACCTGAAGACCTTTTCCGTGTGCGCCCATTAGTAATGTTATGAGGTTAATATCACCGTGTGCAGCTGCCCTTACCGCTTCCTTAGGATCTTCAGTAATTGGGGGATAATGAATTGGTCGAAGGATAGAATTCCCATTTTTAATATAATCATCAAAGTAATTCTCATCAATTTTTAGAAATAGAGCTAATGCTCTCAACACATATTTAGCGGTTTTTTCTAAAGTTTGATATACCTGTTTTCCAACAACGTTGAATTCTGGAAGTTCCTCAACAGTTATATTTGGGAAATAATTATATTTAGTTATTTCATCATCAGGAACATATTGTCCAAAATGCCAAAATTCTTTTAGATCCCCGTGTTTACTGCCTTTGGCACTTTCTTTTCCGTATGAAACATAGCCACGCTGACCAGAATATTCCGGATACTCATATTTTCTTTTAATCTCAGTTGGTAAATCAAAAAATAGTTTTATTTGTTTGTATAGTTTATCAACTAATTCGTCATCCAAAAAATGCCCTTTAACAGCGCAAAAACCTATTTCTTGGAAAGCTTCACCAATTGACTGGACAAAATTTGATTTTTTTTCTAAATCTTCACTCAGAAAGTCTTTTAAATCTACAGAAGGAATTTGATTCATAGTAAATGATTATTTAATCAAATATAATAAATGTTAATAACTTAAATTTTAACTTCAAATAATCCATTTAGGATTTTACCAAAAATTAATAATTTGGTATAGTATAATAATATGAATTATTCAAATTCAAAAATAAGTACTAACACGCATATTAAGCTTTACAGTAACATGCTTCTTTCCAGAATGATTGAAGAGAAGATGCTTATCCTTTTAAGACAAGGGAAGGTGTCAAAATGGTTTTCAGGAATTGGTCAAGAGGCAATTTCAGTTGGTATTACCATGGCGATGGAAAATAATGAATATATATTACCAATGCATCGAAATTTAGGTGTTTTTACAACCAGAGAAATACCTCTTTACAGACTTTTTTCGCAATGGCAAGGAAAGGCTAACGGCTTCACAAAAGGAAGGGACAGATCATTTCATTTTGGAACAAATAAATATAATATTGTAGGTATGATATCGCATCTCGGACCTCAATTAGGTGTTGCCGACGGCATTGCATTACACAACCTGCTGGATAATAATAAAAAAGTTACTGCCGTATTTACAGGTGAAGGTGGCACTAGCGAAGGAGATTTTCATGAAGCATTAAATGTTGCATCCGTTTGGAAATTACCTATAATCTTTGTTATTGAAAATAACGGTTATGGACTATCAACTCCAGTAAGTGAACAGTACAACTGCAAAAATTTATCTGACCGAGGCATAGGATATGGAATTGAATCAATGAAACTTGATGGCAATAATATTATTGAAGTTTATTCAAAAATTAAAGAAATTAGAAAAAAAATAAAAAAAAGACCACAACCAATACTGGTAGAGTTTGAAACATTTAGAATGCGTGGGCATGAAGAAGCTAGTGGAATTAAGTATGTTCCCAAAAAACTTTTAGATAAATGGGTAAAAAAAGATCCAATTTTAAATTATGAGAAATTTTTAATTGATTCTAAAATTTTAACTGATAAAAATATTAACTCAATAAAAAAAGATATTTCAAAGGAAATAGAGTTAAATATCAATAAAGCATTTGATGAAAAAAATATTATTTCAACAATTGATAAAGAATTAAATGATGTCTATCGTGATTTTAATTTTGAACCAGTGCAAAGGTCTAGTGTGGTCGAAGAAATGAGATTCGTTGATGCGATTTCTGATTCATTAAAAGAGTCAATGAATAAATATAACAATCTAGTTTTAATGGGTCAGGATATTGCAGAATATGGTGGCGTTTTTAAGGTTAGTGAAGGTTTTTTAGATTTATTTGGAAAAGAAAGGGTAAGAAATACCCCAATATGTGAATCATCAATAATTGAAGTTGCAATGGGGTTATCAATATGTAACAGAAAAAGTATTGTAGAATTGCAGTTTTCTGACTTTATATCATCAGGATTTAACCCAGTAGTAAATTATTTAGCAAAAATTCATTATCGATGGGGGCAAAATGCTGATATTGTTTTAAGAATGCCATGCGGAGGAGGAGTAGGGGCTGGACCTTTTCATTCTCAAACAAATGAGGCTTGGTTTACTAAAACAGCTGGCTTAATTGTTGTATACCCTGCATTCCCTGATGATGCAAAAGGACTATTGATTTCATCTATTGAAAATCCCAATCCTGTGATGTTTTTTGAGCATAAGGCTCTTTATAGAAGTATAAGAGGTAATGTGCCTAAAGGATATTATAATATTGAAATTGGTAAAGCTAAATTGATAAAAAATGGCAATAAAATTTCAATCATAACCTATGGCCTTGGTGTTCACGAGGCAATAAAAGTTGTCGAAATGCACTCGATCGATTCCGATTTAATTGATTTGAGAACACTAAATCCCTTAGATGAAAAATGTATTATCGATTCCGTAAAAAAAACCGGAAAAGCTATAATTTTACAAGAAGACAGTCTTTTCGGTGGTATTGCGTCAGAGATTTCATCAATAATTATGGAAAATTGTTTTGAATACTTGGATGCGCCTGTTAAACGAGTGGGAAGCCTTAACACCCCAATTCCTTTTGAAACAAATTTAGAAAAACAGTACCTGCCATTTGATAGATTTGAAAAAGAACTTATAGAGTTACTCAATTATTAGGGTAAACATATAATTCATTTTTTTTTTCTAAACTCATAAATCTTACTATTTTTGCAAATCTGATTATATCAAATGGAATTAAAATCTGATATTGATTTATACAATTACCAGAGCGGTGCTATAGATAAAATTTTTCAAAGATTTGAAAGTTGTCCAAGTGACTATCGTTTACTTTATCAACTTCCTACTGGTGGTGGTAAGACAATTATTTTTTCTGAAATAGTTAGGAAATATATAAAACTAAAGAAAAAAAAGGTTGTTGTTTTAACCCACAGGATTGAATTGTGTAACCAGACATCAAAAGTACTAAACGATTTTAACGTTAAAAATAAAGTAATCAACAGCAAAGCATCATTAGATGATCAACATAATTATAGCTGTTTTGTTGCGATGGTTGAAACATTAAATAACAGGTTACATGATGGTAAATTAGATATTTCCGATGTAGGTTTATTAATCATTGACGAGGCTCACTATAATTCATTCACTAAGTTATTCAAATTTTTTAGCAAGTCATTTCTTCTTGGAGTAACTGCAACACCATTAAGCTCAAATATAAATTTACCAATGTCAGATAATTATGAAGAGTTGATTGTTGGCGAGTCAATCAGTGAATTAATAAAAAATAAATTTTTAGCAAAAGCTAATCTCTACAGCTACAATGTTGGACTTACAGGTCTTGTTGTTGGTGCCAACGGAGATTATACCGTTAAATCGTCTGAAGAGCTGTATACAAATAATGATATGCTTTCAAAACTTTTATTAGCTTATGAAGAAAGATGTCACAACAAAAAAACACTAATTTTCAATAATGGTATTAGTACATCTCTAATAGTATACGATACATTTAAAAGGGCAGGTTATGAAATCAAGCATCTTGATAATACTGCCACAAAAAAACAACGTCATGAAATCTTAAAATGGTTTAAAAACACAGAAAATGCAATATTAACTTCTGTAAGTATTTTGACAACTGGTTTTGACGAACCCAGTGTTAAGTGTATAATAATAAACCGAGCTACTAAGTCATTAACCCTCTATTATCAAATGATAGGAAGAGGTTCTAGGATAATTAAGAACAAAAATTCCTTTGAGCTAATAGATCTTGGCAATAATTTTTACAGATTTGGGGAATGGGGGTCTGAAATTAACTGGCAAAAAATATTTAAGAACCCCATGAATTATTTGGACAGTATAATTTCAGATGAAGAGATTGAAGGAAGGTTTAGATATGAGATGCCGGACGAATTAAAAAAAATGTTTTCAAATTCAAAATGTCTAGATTTTAATGTTGAGGAAACTTATGTAAACTGTATTAAAAGGGGTGATTCTTCAAAAAAGGTTTTAGAAAAGGCTATTGACCATCATTCGCTGATATGTATTGAAAATAGTGATGATGAGTTTGATGCTTTGATATTGGTTAAAGAATTAGGGGATCATATAAATTATATTATTAAGAGATACTCAAAATGTATAAGTAAAAGCACAAATAATTTTTTAGATTGGTTAACAGAAGATTATAAAAAGAGATTAAGGACAAATATTAGATATAATTTTGAAAAGATTAAAAACAAAAAATAATTTATTAAATTTAAACTATGAGTATTATTAAATGGCATAAAAAACAAATTGAAAGAAATTTAAATTATTTTGGTTTTTCTGAATATCAAGGTTTCTGGATTTCTTTTATTAAAGGTCTTCTTTTTGGAATTTTAATAATGTGGTTCATTGGTTGCGAAAATAAAGCAGTAGTAAAATCTCCACCAATTGAAAATATAAATAATCAAATTTCAAAAATCACCGATTATAAAGCTGGTGTTAAGGGAAATTGCGGAATGTGTAAAACTACAATAGAAAAGGCTGTCTTAAAAGTTGATGGAGTAGAGGAAGCAGATTGGGGTATTAGCTCTAAGATACTTAATATAAAATTTAAAGAAAATTTAAATAATATAGATGATATAGTAAAAAAAATTGAATCTGCTATTAATATGTCAGGATATGAAACCATGAACACCACTGCTATTCAGGAGTCTTACGATGCTTTACCAATGTGTTGTAAGTACGATAGAAATATGATAGTTCCCGATTCAAAATATCAATAAATTTGAATGCAAAAAGTAAAATAAATATTTTTAGAAAAAAACTAAGAAATTTACTTTTCAAAATATCTCCTTTTAAAAAAACCAAAGAGAACAATTTTAATTTAGATATATCACAAGTAAAAAGAATTTTAATTTCAAGACCCAATCACAGACTTGGAAATATTTTATTATTAACGCCAATTGTACAGGAACTGAGAAATATTTTCCCAAATGCTTCAATAGATATTGTTCTTAAGGGGAATCTTGGCTATGTCGTATTTGAAAATTATATACAAGTAAGCAATATTATTAAACTAGAAAAAAAACCTTTTGATAATCTTTTTAAATATTTTATTGGCTGGACTGAGATATTTAATAAGACATATGATATTGCAATAAGCGCGGGAAAGAAATCTTCATCCGGTAATATTGCAATAATGCTTTCAAAAGCAAAATATAAATTTTATAACATTGAAAATCAAACATTACATTTAAAGGAAAGATATTTCCATAATGCCTTAAATCCTATTTATAATTTTAGAAGTGTTTTATTGAATAATAACGATGGTCTTGTATTTGATTCATACCCTAGATTAAAAATTAATTTAAGAGAGTATGAGATTGAAAATGGTAGTAATATTTTAAATAAGATATTTAATAATAATAAAAAAACCATAGGAATTTTCACTTATGCAACCGGAGATAAGTGTTTTAGTAAATTATGGTGGAATATTTTTTACAGAGAAATTATAAAACTTGAACCTGAATACAATTTATTAGAAATATTACCAAAGGAAAATGTATCACAAATTAACTTTTCGTTAAAAACTTATTACAGTAATGATATAAGAGAAATTTCTAGTGTTATGCATAATCTACATCTATTTATTGGGGCTGATAGTGGATTAATGCATCTAGCAAGTGCAAGTAACACACAAACAATTGGTTTATTTAATATTACTGAACCTGAATTTTATGGTGTTTATGGTGAAAATAACCTAAGCTTCAATTCAAAAGAAAATTCAATGCTGGAATTATTTAGCGAAATAGATAAGATAATATAAATAATTGTCCTATAATTTATATTATGTTAAATAGGAAATGTAATTATAATTTAAGATGATTTAATAATTCTGTGAACTTCTTCTCTATTCTGGAATTTAATTTTAATCAGATAAATACCATTCATAATATTTTCAATTTGAATCGGTTTATGTGTGTACGATAAACCTGATTTAATCTTTCTTCCGTTAAGATCATAAATTTCAAATAAAAACTCATTTTCAAATTCATGACTTGTGACCTTAATTTCATTTTGAAAAGGATTTGGAGAAATTCTAAAAATCTTTTTATCAAGTCTATGATCAGTTAATGTATTACTGTAACAATTCTCTTCAACCGAATACTCATCCCTTACAAGCTCTGATATTTTATTTTGACTAAAACTTTCATTATTTGTATGATTATAAAAGGTTGAGTCTAGAGCAAAATCATCAGCACCAAGATAATCTTGTAATAAAGTCCCAAGGGTTTCCCTATAATCAAATTGAAATGTCTCTAATTGCCAGTTATTATTTTCAGAAGCTTCAGTTAAATCAGGATTAGTTCCTGAAACACCCCCGTTAATTGCAGTACCGAATACAAACATTGGAGCAATTTCCCCGTGATCAGTTCCTAAATTACCATTTTCTTTTGCTTTTCTGCCAAACTCTGAAAATGTTAGGCCAACTACATCATCTTGAAAACCTTGAGCAATTATATCATCCATAAAACTAGAAATTGCATTATTTAGCTCGGTTAAAAGATTATTATGATCACCCTGTAAATCACCAGCAGATTGTACCTGACTAAAGTGTGTGTCAAAACCATTTAGTTTTACTAAATACACTTTAGATTCCAGACCACCACTTATCAATCTTGCAACGGTTTTTAATTGATTTGACAAGTCTGAGTCTTCATATGTGACTGAATTTGATCCATTATTAAAAGAGTTTGATATTGCTTCTGAATATAATGTTGATATTTGATCATTATCAATAATGTATTGTAATTCCTCACCATAATGCGAATTTGGAATATATGTAGGCGGCTCCCCTCCTAATCCACTTAAAACTGAATAAAATCCTGAGGTATCTTGTCCTTCAATATTTATAGACAAACCGTGTTCCTCAGCTCCGTGAAAACCCAATGAGCCAGTTTTTGAACCAATCTCAACTCCAATTGGAAATGACTGTTGAACTAAGTCATAATAATAAGATTCTATAAATCTTCCTATCCAGCCTGAATCTCCACCATTATCCCAACTATTACCGTCATTTCCTGTATTATACACATCTGTAGATGCAAAATGGCTTTTATTCTGTGATGGATAACCAACAGCCTGTAATATTCTTAAAAAACCTGAATCATATAAATTCTTAAAACCAGTTAGTGATGGATGTAATCCTATCTGTTGTGTATCATCCAGTGTTGTGTCGAGATTTATGAAAGAATTAGCTCCAGTGTCAGAAACTTTGATTGTAGGTCTTAAATTGCTATATAAATCGTATTGATTTAATGGAACTAAAGTGTTTAATCCATCATTTCCCCCTCCTAAATATATTAAGACTAATTTTCTGTTACTTATATCACAATTAATAAATTTTTTACCAATATTTAATGCATTAGTTATTTGAGCAGGAAAAAGACTTACAGCTGATGCAGTTGTTGTTAATTTTATAAAATTTCTTCTTTTCATCTAAATAAATTTACATTAATTGGTTTTCAGGGGCATTAACCATTGCTCCAATAAGAACGTCAAGCCTATTTTTTACAATTGTACTGTCTCCATCAGCTACATAATTATTCCAAGTATCAGTCCAATAATAGTCAGGGTAACCATCCAATACAAGCTCGGCAAAATAATTAATTCGGTCTTGGTCAATACTAAAAGGATATAAGAATTCTGCTAGATCATTAATCAAATTATTTAAATTCTGTGGGGATGTAATATTATTTTCAACAAAAGACACAGAGTTTAAAGCTGAACCAAACTGACCGTTTTGCCCTAATGCATTTCTTCCAGTAATCAGGCATTCGATCATCCTATATCTTGCCAATATTGTACTTGACGAAAACCATTGTCTATCAAAATCGGGTGCTTGATATATTGCTGGGTAGCCCGCAACAGTATCTGGAGCAAAAAGAATCATTCCTGCCATTGGCCAATATGCATTCTGTAAAAAATACATTGAAAATCTATAATAATTATCCAAATCATCAATGGGACTAGGAATTATAAACCCAAAATTGTTAATCGCAGTTGCTATCAGTTGCAAAGGTGATTTAATAATCGAACCAGTAATTTCATCAGATGGGTTGGAGTCATCAGAATCATAAAAATGCTGTGAGGACAACAAAGTTGTGACAATTGGTAGCATTTCGTAATTATTACTCATTAATTGTTGTGCTAGAGGATAAATTATATCATTTTGAATATTTTCATCCCATTCGCTTTTTACAAAAAATCTGTAGATTTTTTCAACATATGCAATTGCTGTAGCTTCCTTGTCAAAAACCATGTCAACAAACTCGTGAAGTTCATCCATTATTGAATTATAATCTGTTCCACCTTGTAATTCGTAATTATCAAATGCATGACTAAATTGTTTATCGTTTTGGTCATGTTGATTTACATTTATTCTTCCCATTGGAATGCTTGTATCACTATCAATAATAGTTCTATCCAACTGAGTTTTAAAACCTGAAAATACTTTTGCTGCCTCTACTACATCATTTTCTGTATAGTTTGTATAATCCCCCTCTCCTATTTGTTCACCTTTTGTAATTGTAAATAACTCTAAAAATTCTCTAGCATAATTTTCGTTTGGATTATTAGCATTATTTTGAGTATTGTCAAGGTAGTTTAGCATTGCATTATCCATTGTGATTTTCTTTGCAAGAACCTTTAAATTACCAACAGAATAATATTCCAAGAGTTTTAAATGATCATAAAAATAATGTGAAGCACCTACATCTCCACTAGCTATTGTGAATGTTGTATGAAGAAAAAATTGAAGTTTATCCTTCAAACTAACTCTATTAATCATATTGTAAAACCACCACTGAGATAGTAGTTTTCTTTTTCTCGCTTGATTAGGTATGTCTGGAGGATATATTCCAGACGATAACCAAAATCCATGAGGATTATCAGTTGGTAGCGGGTCATAAGGTTCAGTATAACTAACTGTGTCATCTTGAAGAAGTAAATCAATTGCTTCATTGGCAGTCATATTTGAAACTGTATAAAGCAAATCTTTATTATAATGAAAACATGCACGCTTTAGCAAGTGTTTTGCTCTTGTGACACCTAAATTTGAAGTTAGAGGAGATAATGACATAATTAATTTTTTTCGATGTAAATGGATCTAGATGGGAATGCAAATTCACATTTATGTTTGTTTACAATTTCAATTATACTAAAATTAATTTTCTCCTGAGTATCAATTAGTACTTCCCAATCCGGGCTATCTACATAATACAAAACCATAATATCTAATGAACTTGGACCAAAATTTAAGAATTTTACTTTACCATCTTGGTTTGTCATCTCATGCCTATCAACTAGTATCTGTATATCATTTACTATTGCTTTAATTTTTTCAATTGATGTGTCATAAGTTAGTCCGATGTTGAACTTAACTCTCCTTACTGGTCTAGCGCCTAAATTATCCAATTCACTACTTATAATATTTTTGTTTGGAACCGTCACTATACTTTTATCAAAAGTTCTTATTCTGGTACTTCTGAAACCTACTTTTTCAACAATTCCAGTAACACCACCAAGAGTGACGATATCTCCAACAGTGAAGGGTTTATCAAAAAAGATAGTAAATGAACCTAATAGGTTTTCAAGACTTTCCTTTGATGCTAGCGCGAACGCAACACCACCAATACCCAAACCCGTTACTAGTGCGGTAATATTTACATCAAAAACATTTCCTAGTATCATCACAATACCTAAAACTATTGTAAGTACTTTGGCAATGTCTATAGCAAAAGGTATTAATTGATCATCGACTTTACTTTCGGTTTCCAAAGCTCTGTTCTTAAGCTTATATCCAAAAAAATCAATAGCTCTATTTATTGTCCAGAAAATAGTTATCAAGATAAAGAGGTTAAAAGCTTTTGATATATAAATTGATATATCAACACTATCTTCAGAGGATAAATAGTCTGGTAGATTAATAAACTTGGAGGAAAAATAAACAACAACTAAAAATAAAAAATATCGTATAGGTTTTTTAAGTAATAAATCAAATTTAATATTATCATTTCCAGATTCATCTTTAGCAAAAAAATTAAATAATAATTTGGTTATAAATAATCTTAATGGATTAGTGATAAGTAAACCTAAAATCAGAGAAACTAAAAAATATAGATAATTAATTATTTTATTACCAAAGAAATCAATATTTAAAATCTCAAAAAAATCCATAATTATAGACCAAAAATATTAAATATTTAGTTAGAAAATTATTTTAATAAAAAATTATATCAACCAAAATGCTAATTTTTATTAAATTACTCTCAAATTAATCTTATCGAAAATTAAAAATTATGAAATTATTAAAAAAAATATTTTACTTAAGCTTTATTACATTAATTGTAATGAGTTGTAATACACCTGAAAGAAGTGTTGGAATGAATTCCTGGGAAGGTTTGGATGAATTAAAATGGCATATTGGAACTGAGCCTCCAATAAATACTGTTCTCGAATTTGAAGATGCTTGGCGAGCTAATGATTATGAAAAAATGAAAATGATGACAACAGATAGTACAACATTTACTGGTGGAAATGGTGAAACATTAGGTGTTTCAGAGTGGTTTGAAAATATTCAAGCTAATGCTAAAAGAAGAGATTCAATAGGTGCTACTTTGAACTGGAAAACTAATTCTGTATTTTCTGTTGATATAGCTCCAGGAGAAGGTGGTGAATTGGTTCATTATAACATAGATGTTGAATATTCTGAAGGTGATGAAACAAGTGAATATAACAGCATGCAAATATGGTATATAGTCGATGGAAAGGTAATTAGGCGAAACTCATATTGGAAAGCTATTGTCAATGATGATAAAGATGAAGAAACTGATGAGGTTTCTGAAGAAGAATAAAAATTGACTTTTTTTGTTGTTCTATAATAACAATTAAACATAAAAAAAGCACTATTTGTGGTGCTTTTTTTATGTTTTAAACTAATAGTAAATTCCTAATTATTACCTAATATTAATGGTAAGCCATCTTTACCACTACCAACAACTACAACCTTGGAATTTCCTGACTCAGCAAGCTTTAGAGTTGCTTCAATTCCTTTATCTCTTAAAATGTTAGGAGTTAATGATGCGGCTAAAATTCTATTAGCATCAGCTTTTCCTTGGGCTTCTATTCTCTGTTTTTCGGCTTCTTTCGCAGCTGTTACCAATCTAAATTCATACTCAAGTGATTCTTGCTCTTGCTTCAGCTTTCTTTCAATTGCTTCCTTAATAGAAGGTGGTAATGTTACATCTCTAACTAATATCTCATTTAGTTGAATGTACTGATCATCAACGATTTTTTTTGTTTCGTCAAAAATTTCAGTTTGTATGTCATCTCTTTTGGATGAATATAATTGCTCTGGGGTATACCTACCTACAACACTACGAGCAGCAGACCTTATAGCAGGTAATAATATACGTTGCTTATATGCTTCACTTTTTTCTTTATGTAGTTTTCCCAAATCTTCATATTTTGGTTGAAACCAAGCGGATGCCTCCAACTGAATGTCAAGACCGTTAGATGATAAAACATTCATTTTTTCAAAAACTTCCTGCTGTCTAACTTCATATTTAAATACTGAATTCCATGGTAAAACAATATGAAAACCTTCATCTAATGGAGGTTCATCGGTAACAACACCACCTCCAAAAAGCTTATATAGAACACCTGCTTCTCCACTACCAATCGTTACAAACGATTTTGCAAATACTAATAAAAGGAATGAAATTCCAACAAGTAATGGAACTCCAATTTTTGGTAAATTATTCATAATTTTTAATTTTTAATTTATTAAGTTAATAAACCACCATTTACATGGATGGTTTGTCCAGTTACATATGATGACATATCACTTCCAAGCCATAGACAAACATTAGCTATGTCCTTTGGTGTGCCACCTCTTTTTAATGGAATAGAATCTCTCCATTCCTGTACTACTTTATCATCTAGAACTTCGGTCATCTCTGTTTCAATAAAACCAGGGGCAATTACGTTACATCTTATGTTTCTTGAACCCAATTCTAAAGCTATTGATTTGGAAAATCCAATGATACCTGCTTTTGAGGCTGCATAATTTGATTGACCTGCATTTCCCTTAACACCAACAACTGAGCTCATATTAATTATTGAGCCAAATCGTTGTTTAAGCATCGTCCTTTGTATTGCCTTTGTCATATTAAATACAGACTTTAAATTAATAGAAATTACTTTATCAAAGTCCTCCTCTTTCATTCTCATTAACAGATTATCAATTGTTATGCCAGCATTGTTAATTAATATATCTATTACAGGAAAATCATTTACAATTTTATTAATCAAATTTTCACAATCATTAAAATTTGAAGCGTCGGACTTGTAACCTTTTACAATTACACCTTCTCTAGACAATTCGTTTTCAATTTCCTTAGCTAAATCAGAAGAGCTTGAGTATGTAAAAATAACATTTGCTCCATTCTTAGCAAAAGTTTCAGCAATTCCTCTACCTATGCCTCTTGTAGCTCCAGTAATAATTGCAGTTTTATCTTTTAATATTTTCATACTATTTATTATAAATTTCTAACACTTTTTTTCCAATCTCTGCTGGTGAATCAACAACATGAATACCTGAGAGATTTAGAATTCTCTTTTTAGCTTGTGCTGTGTCATCAGAACCTCCAACAATGGCCCCAGCATGTCCCATAGTTCTGCCTGCAGGGGCTGTTTCTCCTGCGATAAAACCAATAACAGGTTTTGTAGACTTAGACTCCTTATACCATTTTGCAGCATCAGCCTCTAATTGACCCCCAATCTCTCCTATTAAAACAATAATTTCAGTTTCAGAGTCATTAATAAAAAGTTTTAATGCATCTTTTACCGTTGTACCTATAATTGGATCACCACCAATGCCAATCGCTGTTGAAATCCCTAACCCTTGTTTTACAACTTGATCAGCAGCTTCATAGGTTAAGGTTCCAGATTTAGAAATTACTCCAACAGAACCTTTTTTGAATATAAAACCTGGCATTATACCAACTTTTGCTTCTTCAGGCGATATAACACCTGGGCAATTAGGCCCTATTAAAATAACATCCTTTCCCTCAATATGGTTTTTAACTTTAATCATATCACTAATTGGGATACCTTCAGTAATCGCAATTATAACTTTAATGCCAGCTTCAGTAGCCTCAATAATTGCACTAGCTGCAAAAGCAGGTGGAACAAAAATAATGCTTGTATTTGCATCAGTATTTAAAATAGCTTCATTTACAGTATTAAAAACAGGTAATCCTAAATGCATTTGACCACCTTTTTTAGGAGTTACACCACCAACTAAGTTTGTACCATACTCAATCATTTTTTCCGAGTGAAAAGAGCCTTCACGACCAGTAAAACCTTGAACAATTATTTTTGAATTTTTATCAACTAATACACTCATTATTCTTTAAATCTTTCTTTATAATTTCCTTTTTCAGTATCAACTTTAATTTTATCTCCCTCGTTAATAAATAATGGTACATTTACAATTGCACCAGTTTCTAATGTCGCTGGTTTTGTTGCGTTTGTTGCAGTATTTCCCTTAACCCCAGGCTCTGTAGAAACAACCTCTAAAATAACATTGGGTGGCATTTCTACAGAAAGAGGTATTCCTGTTTCAGAATTTGTAACGACTGTGACAATTTCACCCTCTTTCATTAATTGAGGGTTATCAAGAAATTTTTCCTCAATTGAAATTTGGTTATAATCATCAGTATTCATGAAATGATAAGTTGTAGAATCGTTGTATAAGTATTGATATTTGTTAGTTTCAACTCTTACTTTATCAATCTTATGACCCGCAGAAAAGGTATTATCAACAACTTTTCCATTAGTCAAACTTTTTAATTTTGTCCTAACAAAAGCAGGACCTTTTCCAGGTTTAACGTGTAAAAACTCAATAATTTTATAAATATCATTATTAAATTTAATACATAATCCATTTTTTATTTCAGCAGTAGTGCTCATATTAATTTGATTTTGTATAGCCTTTCATTATACCTCTCTGGGAATTTTTAATAAACATCAAAATTTCATCTCTTTCATCGGAAACTTCCATCTCAGCTTCAATTATTTCACAAGCTTGAGAATTATTGTAATTCCTTTGATATAATAATCTATATATATTTTGAATTTCTTTAATTTTTTCAGACGAATATCCCCTTCTTCTCAAACCTACTGAGTTTATACCCACATATGAAAGTGGCTCTCTTGCAGCTTTTACGTAAGGTGGGACATCCTTTCGAACAAGTGAACCTCCTGTCACAAAGGCGTGATCACCAATTTTACAAAACTGATGTATAGCGGTTAGTCCGGAAATAATTACATAATTACCAACTGACACATGTCCTGCCAATGTAGTATTATTTGAAAAAATACAATTATCTCCAACAATACAATCATGGGCAATGTGAGAATATGCCATTATTAAGCAATTATCTCCAATCACAGTTTTTTCTCTGTCATTAGTGCCTTTATTAATTGTTACGCATTCTCTTATTGTTACATTATTACCAATTTCAACAAAAGTTCTTTCATTATTATATTTTAAATCTTGAGGATTTGCAGAAATTACAGCTCCAGGGAAAATATTGCAATTCTTACCAATTCTTGCACCGTCCATTATAGAAACATTTGAACCGATCCAGGTACCCTCCCCAATGGTTACATCACCATCAATTGATGTAAAAGGATCTATGACAACATTTTTTGCAATTTTTGCATTTTGGTGTATATATGCTAAAGGTTGTTTCATATTACTTTACTTTTATTATTTGTGCAGTTAATTCAGCTTCAGCACACAGTTTTCCATTTGCATATGCTAATCCCTGCATATGACAAATTCCTCTTCTGAAAGGTCCAATCAAAAAGCATCTAAATATTATTGTATCTCCAGGTAAAATTTTATTTCTAAATCTTACTTTATCCATTTTAGCAAAAAATGTAAGATAGTTTTGCGGATCATCTAGCTTAGACATTACCAATATTCCACCCATTTGAGCCATTGCTTCAATAATTAAAACACCTGGCATTACAGGAAAGTCAGGGAAATGACCTTTAAAAAAGTCTTCATCAATTGTTACATTTTTGACACCAACAACATGGTTTTCACTTAACTCATATATTTTATCAACAAATAAAAATGGAGGCCTGTGGGGTAAAATTTCCATAATTTTTGTGCTATCCATCAAAGGCTTACTTGAAAAATTAATATCAGGAATATCATTCATTTTAGAGTTTTTAATAACGTCTTTCATCTTTTTTGAAAATTGTGTGTTTACATAATGTCCAGGCTTATTAGCAATAACCTTTCCTCTTATTTTAGTTCCAATCAAAGCTAAATCTCCTATCACATCCAATAGTTTATGTCTAGCAGCTTCATTAGGATAATGAAGATTTAAATTGTCAAGAATACCATTTGATTTAACCTTGATTTTATCTTTATTAAAAGCTTTTCTTAATTTTTCCATTGTTGGTTTTGATAATGGTTTATCAACATAAACAATTGCGTTGTTTAAATCACCACCTTTTATAAGTCCTTTGTTGAGTAGCATTTCAATTTCATGAAGAAAACTAAAAGTTCTGCATTTTGAAATATCGTTTTTGAAGTCACTTATAGATTCAATTGAAGCATTTTGTGTCCCAAGAATCTTTGTTCCAAAGTCCACCATAGTGGTTAACTTATAATTTTCTGAAGGAATAACTGTAATATCGCTTCCACTCTTTTCATCTTTGAAAGAAATGACTTTGTTTACAACATATTCCTTTCTCTTCTTATTTAATTTTTTTATACCTGCTTTTTCCAATGCCTCAACAAAATACTTAGAAGAACCATCCATGATTGGAGGTTCAGAAGCATTTAACTTAATTAAAACATTATCAATTTCTAAACCTACCAGTGATGCTAAAACATGTTCACAAGTTTGGATAATGACATTATCATTTTTAAGGCAAGTTCCTCTGTCGGTACTTGAAACATAACCTATATCAGCCTTAATTGTTGGTTGACCATCTAAATCTGTTCTTTTAAAAATGTAACCAGTATTTGCTTCAGAAGGACTAAATGTTAAATCTACTTCTTTACCAGTGTGTAAACCAACTCCCTTTAAAGAAACCTCTTTAGAAATTGTTGTCTGATTATGCTTAGTTTCAATTATCATTTACCTTTTTTAAAATTAAGATCTTTAATCACCTTTTCAAAGTTTTTAAATAAAACATATGATCGATTAAAATTTCTTTCGTCAATTGCTGGTGTACCTTTTATTATTGAATCGTCCGGGATATTACTAAAAACACCTGCTTGACCATTAATTCTAACATTATCACCAACCTTTAAGTGACCAACGAAACCAACCTGACCTCCAATTTGACAATTTTTACCTATAACAGTAGATCCTGCGATTCCGGCCTGACCAGCTATTACGGTGTTTTTTCCAATTTTTACATTATGTGCAACCTGAACTAAGTTGTCAATTTTAACACCTTCATCAATAAATGTGGAACCTAAAGTTGCTCTATCGATAGAACAGTTTGAACCAATTTCTACATTGCTTTTGATATGAACATTACCAATTTGTGGAGTTTTTATGTAAATACCATTACCGTCAGGAGCATATCCGAATCCATCAGATCCTATTACAGAATTAGAATGTATTATACATTCGTTTTCTATTATAGAGTCTTCATAAATTCTAACTCCTGAATGAATAACACAGTTATCTCCTATTGTTACATTAGATTTAATCGAAACATTATCCATTATAAATACATTATTACCTATTTTACATCTTGAATCAATTGTTGTAAACTTTCCAATAGAAACATCCTTTCCAACTACAGTTGATTTGTCAACTGATGATAATTTATGAATTCCTGTAAATTCTAATTTTTTTTTAGAAATGAGATTTAATAATTTGTTAAAAGATGAGTATGCATTTTCAACTACTAAAAGATTGGGGGTGTCTTTTGCTTTGTAATCTATACCCCTATCTACAATTACAACTGAAGCTTTAGTCTTGTAAAGCCAATGGATATATTTAGGATTAGATAAAAAAGTGATATCCCCCTCAATCGCATCTTCAATTTTTGACAAATTGTATAGAGTAACTTTTTCATTACCTATAATTTCACCATCTAATATTTTAGCTAGTTTATTAATGGATATTTTCATAGACGGCAAAATTAGGAAATTTATACAAATAGAGTGTTTAAAGGTTTGTTAATTTATATGTGAACATAATTTTTATATTTTTACTCTTTAAATTTTTTGAAAATTGTGAATCACACTAGTATTTTATGGGTTGATGATGAAATAGATTTATTAAAGTCTCATATTATTTTTTTAAATGAAAAAGGGTATTCTGTTGACACCTGTACAAATGGAGTTGATGCACTTGAAAAAGTATCGAAAAAAAGATATGAAGTTATTTTATTGGATGAAAATATGCCTGGACTAAATGGTATTGGAACTTTAAAGCAAATAAAAAAAACTGACAGAAACCTTAAGGTTATCATGATTACAAAGAATGAGGAAGAGAATATAATGGAGGAAGCTATCGGAAAAGAAATTTCTGATTATCTAATAAAGCCTGTTAATCCAAATCAAATATTATTAAGCTTAAAGAAAACATTGAAAGATAAAGAGCTAATTAAAGATTCTAATATCTCTGAATATCAAAAAGAATTTAGAAATCTTTCAATGAAAATGATGAGTCTAGACAAGTTTGACGAATGGGTTGATTTTTATAAGGAATTAATAAGTTGGGAGTTAAAGCTTTCTGATATTGATGAAAATACAATGTCCGAAATATTAAACAATCAAAAATCTGAAGCAAATAAATTATTTTCAAAATTTATTGAAAAAAATTATCAGCAATGGCTAAAGAGCAATTCTGGACCAACTTTATCACACAATCTTATTAAAAATCACCTGATTTCAGAAATTAATGGATCACCAGTATTATTTTTAGTTATTGATAATTTGAGATATGATCAGTGGAAAGTCATTGAATCCTCTGTCCTAGATTATTACAATCCTGTTAAAGAGTTGTCATATTTTAGTATTATTCCTACAACTACACAGTATTCAAGGAATTCCCTTTTTGCAGGAATGATGCCAAAAGAAATTAAAGACAGATTTCCTAAATTTTGGATGGATGATAATGAAAAAGGGGGTAAAAACCTTCACGAAGAAGATTTTCTTAAACAAAATTTAAAATCACTAAATCTTGGTAACATCAAAACTGAATATTTGAAAATTACTAATTTAAAAAGTGGTCAGAAAATTTCAGAGAATTTAAAACAAATGCTTAATAATGATCTTGTCACCATTGTATATAACTTTGTAGACATGTTGTCTCATTCAAAAACTGAAATGGAAATCATTAAAGAATTAGCTTCTAATGACAAAGCATACAGATCTTTAACAAAGAGTTGGTTCATTAACTCACCTCTATTTGAACTGGTTAAAAATGCAAGTTTACTAGGATTCAAACTGATTGTTACCACTGATCACGGAACAATTAATGTTAAGAACCCATCAAAAATAATTGGTGATAGAAATTCAAGTCAAAATCTTAGATATAAAACAGGTCGAAGCTTAACATCAGATAAAAAAAATAATATCATATATTCAGACCCACACGATATAATGCTTCCAAAAGTTTCGATAAACTCCTCTTTTGTATTTGCTAAAGAAGATTACTATTTAGTTTATCCAAATAACTATAACCATTACAGTAACTATTTCAAAAATACATATCAGCATGGTGGAATTTCAATGGAAGAAATGATAATTCCTTTTGTAGTTCTAAACCCTAAATAAAATGAAAAATATTTTTACATACAAACTAAACGAAATTGACAAAGTTTCGGATATTATTATAAGTAATTTAGACAAAACTAATATTATACTATTTAATGGCGAAATTGGTTCAGGTAAAACTACAATTATAAAATCTATTTTAGAAAAAATGGGGGTTAATGAAAATATTACAAGTCCCACTTTTTCAATTGTAAATGAGTATATATTAAAACATGATAATATTTATCATTTTGACCTTTACAGAGTTAAATCTGTTGATGAATTAAATCAAATAGGTTTTGAGGACTATATTTGTTCAAATAATTTATGTTTTATTGAATGGCCAAAATTAGCTTTAAAATATTTTTTTTCATGTTATCTGTTAATCAATTTGAAATTAATAGATAAAAAAACTCGTGAGGTTGAATTAATAATAAAAAATCAATGAATTTCATTAAAAGACTGACATTTTTTTCTGCTGGTTTTATGATCGGAATGTTATTTTTAATGTTCTTTTTGAGTGGAAAAAAAACAAGCTGTAATTACATGCCAAATTCAAGGGTTAAAAACGATATTTTAAAGAAAAATATTTCATTTTCAAATTTAAAAAATAAGAGCGACTCATTAGTAATTCTAAATTCTATCAGTAATGGAGATATTATTTTTTCAAAAAGTAATACTACAAAGCAAAAGTGTAAGGAATACTATTTTGAAAATAACAGCAAAATCAATGAAATCTGGTTAAGAATTAACAATTGCAAAGATAAAGCAATTATATCCGATTACTCAATCAAAAAAATTAATTAATATTTCTTCTTATCATTTCACTTTTGATTAGCTGAAGCTCACGGTTTGTTTGGGAAGAAATTGACGAATTTTCATTCAGTCTTCTAATTAAATATGGCATAACTTCGTTAATTGGACCGTAAGGAAGATACTTCGCTACATTATATCCATGTTTTGAAAGATTAAAGCTAATATTATCGCTCATGCCATACAATTGACTAAACCAGACTCTTTTGTCATCTTTTTTAAGTTTCAATTCATCCATAAGTTTACAGGCTAGAATATTACTTTTTTCATTATGTGAACCCATAAACAAATTATAATCATTAATATTTTTTAATATGTGTTTTAAACAATCATTAAAGCTCCTATCTGTCAGATTTTTTGATTTACAAATTGGTGATTTATAACCATATTTATTAGCTCTATTATTCTCCTTTTCCATGTATGCACCTCTTACCAATTTAATGCCTATTTTTATCTTTCCCTTATACTTTTTGTGTAGATTAATTAAATAATCATACCTATCATGTCTGTATGCCTGTACAGTGTTAAAAACCAAAGCCTCTTTTTTATTAAAAATTAACATTTGATTTATCACAAGTTTATCTATAGCAGATTGAATCCAGCTTTCTTCAGCATCAATTAAAACTTTCATTTGCTTTTCTTTTGCTTGAGTACATATTTTATTAAATCTGGATTCTACTGCATCTAATTGACGTTCTTCTAATTCAGAAAGTTTAACATTTGAACCGATTTTTCTATACAATTCTAAACTTCCAACAGAACTCGGTTTAAAAACTATAAATTTAGATGATTTACTTCTGTCAATATCATCTAAAATATTAAGACATTTTTGCATTGATTTTTCGAAATCGTTTTCATTTTTACATGCCTCTACAGAATAGTCAAGAGTAGAGTAAACTCCATTTTTAATTAGAGATTTGATAACTGGAGTACATTCAGCTATATCTCTTCCTCCACAAAATTGAGGATATACACTTTTAAGTATTATAAAATCAACTGGGAATTTTAGAGTTAATAAAAGATTTAAAAACTTTCTACCTAATATTGACAAATACCCCATAGAAAGTAATTTAAAAAGCCAATATGCCCTTTTTAATTCAAAATTTGATTTATGTTTAAATGCTACCTCTGTGTTGTTAAATTCCATTAAACTAGCTTAAAAATCAAAATATAAAAATAATATATTTGTTAAATCTTGTTTATTAATTTATTATTAACACTTTTATGTTGAAAGCAATAGAAAATAATAATTATTCGATTTATTTTAAATCTGAGGGTTATAAGAAGTTGGCACATTATATTCAGGGAAAAAAGATTAATAAAATACTGATTTTAACAGATGATAACACTAAAAATTTCTGTTTAGAACAATTTAGAAATGATTTATTATCATACTGCAAAGAGAATATATTTATACATGATTTTTCGATAAAATCAGGTGAAGCTTCAAAAAATTTTTCTGAGTCAACTAAAATTATAAAATATATGTTGCAATGTGGATTTAAGAGAAATGGATTAGTTATTAATTTAGGAGGTGGAATGATTTCTGATATTGGGGGATTTGTAGCTTCTATTTACATGAGAGGTTTGAAATTTATTAATATCCCTACTACCCTTCTTGCGATGGTAGATGCTAGTATTGGTGGTAAAAATGGCATAGATTTTAACAGTATAAAAAATTTGATAGGTACATTTAATTTTGCTGATTTTACAATCGTAGACTCAAGGTTTTTAAAGACTCTTTCAAAAAAACAACTTATTTCTGGTTTTGCCGAAATTATTAAGCACAGTCTTATCAGTTCAAATAATGAATGGAAAATAATTCAAGAAATCGATGATATAAATGCTATTTCAGATGAAATCATTTACAATTCAGTAATTATTAAAAATCATATTATTAATAAAGACCCTTATGAAAAAAATATAAGAAAATATTTAAATTATGGGCATACATTAGGTCACGCAATTGAATCATACTTTTTAAATAAAAAAGAAGAAATTTTACATGGTGAAGCCATTTCTGTTGGTTTGATATTAGAAACCTACATTTCACATGTTGTTTTAAAATTAGATATAAATTATGCTTTAGAAGTGAAAAAATTGATATTTAAATTCTTCAAAAAAATTGAGTTTACAGACAATAATATTAACAAAATTGTTAATCTTCTTAAACATGATAAAAAAAATAAATCTGAAACTCCTCTTTTTGTACTTATTGAGGATATAGGAAAGCCTGTAATTAATCAGAAAGTAAGTAATAAGAATATCTTAGATGCTTTCAAATTTTACGCTGTCTAATTCATATCTTTAAATATAGAATGCATTAATCTTTTTTTATCATTAATGCTCTCCTCCAACGAAATCATTGATTCGGTTCTATATACACCATCTATCTCATCAAGCTTGAAAATTATGTTTTTAGCGCTTGTGGTGCCTTTTGCTCTTATCTTACAAAAAATATTAAATTTTCCAGAGGTGATATGCGCAACAGTTACATTAGGAATTTCATTAATTCTTTCTACGATAAATTTGATTTTTGATGTATCATTAATATACAACCCTACATATGCTATGAAAGTATAACCAAGCTTATCATAGTCTAAAATTAGGGAGGAACCTTTAATTAAACCGTACTCCTCCATTTTTTTAACACGAACGTGCACAGTACCAGCAGAGATAAGTAGTTTTTTTGCAATATCAGTAAATGGAGTTCTGGTATTTTCAATAAGCAAATCAAGAATCTGGTGATCTAAGTCGTCTAATTTCATTTTTGACATAACAAAAGAGGTTTATTTAATTATTCTATAAATTTTTTACAAATATAATACCATCTTTAAATAATTATTAAAAAAACATATAAAATTATACATTATACACATAAAAACAAACGAAAAATTATCATTTATAGATTATTCGGTTAAATTTTTAACTTTTTTTATTTTTTTTATAATTATATTAGTATAATGTACTGAAAATGAGCATTTTATATATATAATATTAAAGTAAAAATTTATATATATATATTATTTTTTTAGTAATATTTTAGAAGGATTTGTTTACATTTGTAAACATGAGTGTAATAAAGAGAATTGAATCTTTTATAAAAAGTAAGAAACTAAGCAAATCTAAGTTTGCAAATGAAATTGGAGTACAAAGATCTTCTCTAGCCCACTTTTTTAGCGGAAGGAATAAACCTAGCGTGGATTTCTATTTAAAAATCAAAGACAAATACCCTGATGTTGATTTAAATTGGTTAATTTCAGGAAAAGAAATGAAAAAAAGTCAAAACAAAGAGTTTGATAATTCAAATGAAATTGAATCTGTATTAATACTTTACAAAAATGGCACATATAAAAAGGCTTAGCTTTATTTTTCTAATAATTATAATAATTAGTTCTTGCAATCAAACTACTGAAAGAAATTGTACTAAATTTTACACCGGAAAATATTTTTCAGAAACAAATATTGATGGTGTGCAATATAAATCTACCTTCAAAAGAGATTCCTCTGGATTACAGATTGAAGAATTTAATGGAAAAACTGACTCTAGTAAGGTGAGATGGATAAATAATTGTGAAATGGTTTTATCTACTATAAATCCTAAAAATAACATTGATAAGAAAAATATACTAATTAAGATATTAGAGACAACTGATACATCATATACTTATGAATATTCTTATTTAGGAGAAGCTAAAAAAGTAAAAGCATCTGCTTTTAAAATTGGAAATTAGAATAACAAATCAATATTAAAATAATGAAGTTTGGGATGAAGATTCATCATTATCAATGATTTTTTCATTAATTATCTCTGTCTCATCTTTCTTTGTTGGTAAATCATGAATATATTCTAATGACTCCAACAAATCAATTTGTTTTACTTTGTGTGGTGTTAATTGATTTCCCTGAGCCTTTATACCTTTTACAGAAATAAAATCCTCAAAATTTGTTTTTTGATTTGGTCTTTGATCTTTATTTCTAATTTTGCTGAATACGATTTCAAAAACAGGCCTCCAGTCAGTAGTAACCAACTCTAAAAAGGACCCCTTATTGCTGGAAATAAAGCAATCAATTTTGTTTTCATTCTCAACTAAAAATCTTTTTGCAAAGTATTTTTCTTTTTTTCCGTCGTAATAAATTGCTGAAATAGGCTTTTTTGGTATCCATTTTTCAATTAAAATCATGTCATCATTAAAGTGAGTCGTTAATTCTGGCAATATTGTCTTTAATTCACCATTTTGATTAATAATCAAAATCCTATCTTCTCCCTTAAATTCTCCTAGTAAATCACCCCTGCTATCAACATTTAGTCTTTGAACAGTTTCATCAAACCATATTTTTCTGGGCTTAAGTGTTGAAACTCCTTTTTCTTTTAATTCGATACTCTTAATCGTATTTTTTGTTAAAATGTTGCCTCGACTACCCCTACCTTTAATGATTATTTCTGAAAAATCTACATCCCATTTAAACTTTTTAAGCTTTGAGTTTTGTCGCAAATTTATCGTTACTCTTTCAGCCTCACCATTAGGGTTTGCAGAAAAATATTTTACTGTACTTGATTTTTTTGATGATGATAGGCTATATATTTTATCACGCGTAACACCTGACACGGCAAATCTTTTGATATAATTATATCCCTTGTCACCGTCTTTATAAACCATATTATAAATAGTTCTTAGGTCCTTTTTCTTGAAAACCGCAACATGAATTATATTTTTACCTACAAAGGTTTTTCTGTCAACTTTTGTCACAATCATATTACAATTTTCAGTAAAAACAATTACATCATCAATATCACTACAATCACAAACATACTCATCTCTTCTGAGAGATGTACCCACAAACCCTTCTTCTCTGTTTACATAGAGTCTAGTATTTCTAATTACTACCTTTTTAACATCAACATCATCAAATATTTTTATCTCAGTTTTTCTTTCCTTTTTGTTAGAATATTCTTTCTTTAATTTTGTAAAATAAGAAATGGCAAACTCAACTAAGTTATTTAGATTATCTTTTACTTCATCAATTTGATTTTCTAGACTTTCAATTCTTTCTTTAGCTTTATCAATATCAAATTTTGATATTCTTTTTATCTTAATTTCTGTAAGTCTGGTAATGTCCTCTTCATTTAAATTTCTCTTTAAAGTTTTGATATATGGCTTTATACCATTCTTGATTGCTTCTAATACACCATCCCAAGTTTCTTCATTTTCTATTTTCCTATATATTTTATTTTCAATGAATATTCTTTCCAAAGAAAAATTATGCCATTGATCCTCTAATTCTTTTAGGCGAATTTCAAGCTCTTTTTTTAATAAACTTAAGGTATTATCAGTCGATTTAATTAAAATTTCAGAAACACCTAAAAAAGACGGTTTATTATTTTCAATTATACATGACAGGGGGGAAATTGATGTTTCACAGCTTGTAAAAGCATATAATGCATCTATCGTTTTATCAGGGGATATTCCGTTCGGTAAATAAATTACTATTTCAACTTTTGAAGAGGTGTTATCATCAATTTTTTTTATTTTGATTTTTCCTTTATCATTTGCTTTCAGTATAGAATCAATTAAAGAAGAGGTTGTTGTACCATAAGGAATTTCAGAAATTAAAAGCTTAGTTTTATCAAGTATATTTATCTTTGCCCTAACTCTGATTTTACCACCCCTTTTACCATCATTATATCTAGTAAAATCTGCTATTCCACCAGTAATAAAATCGGGTAGTAAAGTAAATTTCTTATTTTTAAGGTACTTGATTGAAGCATCAATGAGTTCAATAAAATTGTGTGATAAAATCTTAGTTGAAAGACCTACAGCAATACCTTCAGCCCCCTGAGCTAATAATAAAGGGAATTTTACAGGCAAATTAATTGGTTCTTTTTTTCTACCATCATATGAAGATTGCCAGTTTGTTACCTTAGGATTGAAAATAACATCAAGTGCAAATTTTGAAAGTCTTGCTTCAATATATCTTGAAGCTGCTGCCCTATCTCCAGTTAAAATATTTCCCCAGTTACCTTGTGTGTCAATTAACAAGTCCTTTTGACCAATTTGCACCATAGCATCTGCAATACTTGCGTCTCCATGCGGATGATACTGCATGGTATGACCTACAATATTTGCAACTTTATTATATCTACCATCATCCAAATCCTTCATCGATTGCATAATCCTTCTTTGGACAGGCTTAAAACCATCTTCAATTGCAGGAACCGCTCTTTCCAAAATAACATATGATGCATAATCAAGGAACCAATCCTTATACATTCCTGTTACTCTTGTTATAGATTCAGACTGCTCGTTATTTTCACTTATATCAATAAATTCTTCCAAAATCAATCTATTATATCCAGTTCTACTTTTAAATTGTCGATTATAAAGCTCTGCCTATCCGGTGTATTTTTTCCCATGTAGAAGTTTAAAAGCTCTTCTATACTCTTATTTTCGTCAAGCATTATAGGATCTAATTTAATGTCATCTCCAATAAAATTCCCAAATTCATCCGGTGATATTTCTCCCAAGCCTTTGAACCTTGTAATTTCTGGCTTTGGCTGAAGCTTTTCTACTGCATTTATTCTTTCAGATTCAGAATAGCAATAAATGGTTTCTTTCTTGTTACGAACCCTAAATAGAGGAGTTTGCAAAATATACAAATGACCAGCTCTGATAAGCTCTGGAAAGAACTGTAAAAAGAATGTGATCAACAACAAACGTATATGCATTCCATCTACATCGGCATCTGTTGCAATTACAATATTATTGTATCTTAAATCTTCAATAGATTCTTCAATATTTAAAGCTGCTTGTAATAAATTAAATTCTTCATTTTCATAAACTATTTTTTTCGTCATTCCGAATGAATTTAATGGTTTACCTCGCAAACTAAAAACTGCTTGAGTGTTCACATCTCTTGATTTTGTAATACTTCCAGAAGCAGAATCACCCTCTGTAATAAATAATGTAGTTTCTAATCTTCTTTCATTTTTCAAATCACCAAAATGAACTCGACAATCTCTTAATTTTTTATTATGAAGATTTGCTTTTTTTGCTCTTTCGCGAGCTAATTTTCTAATTCCTGACAGCTCTTTTCTTTCTTTTTCTGCTTGAAGAATTTTCCTGTATAACGACTCAGCTATTTCATTATTCTTGTGTAGAAAATTATCAAGTTTAGTTTTTAGGAAGTCGTTAATATAAACTCTTACCGAAGGTAAATTTCCACCCATTTCTGTTGACCCAAGTTTTGTTTTAGTTTGACTTTCAAATACGGGCTCCATAACCTTTATAGAAATAGCAGCAATAATAGATTTTCTTATGTCTGATGCGTCAAAATTCTTTTTATAAAAATCTCGAATCGTTTTTACATATGCCTCTCTAAATGAACTTAAATGAGTACCCCCTTGTGTTGTATTTTGCCCATTAACAAATGAATGGTATTCTTCGCTGTACTGGGTTTTACTATGGGTGATTGCAACTTCAATATCATCCCCTTTCAAATGAATAATAGGATAAGATATTTGTGTGTCAAGTATTCTATCATTCAATAAGTCCTTTAAACCATCTTTACTTTGAAATTTTTCATTGTTGAATATAATAGTTAATCCTGGGTTTAAATAAACATAGTTTTTAAGCATTCTGATGATATACTCATTTCTAAACTTATAATTTTTAAAAATGGTTTCGTCAGGGATAAATACCACTTTAGTACCTCTTCTTCTACTACTATTTTCTGGAGTTAATTCAAAATCTAATTCTCCCTTATTGAATTCAGCATAAGCTGTTTTACCATCACGATTAGATTCAACCTTAAAATAATTTGAAAGTGCATTTACCGCTTTGGTTCCAACACCATTTAAACCAACAGCCTTTTTAAATGCTCTTGTATCGTATTTTCCACCAGTATTCATTTTTGATACTACATCAATTATTTTTCCTAGTGGAATTCCCCTACCGTAGTCTCTAACAGTAACCTTGGATGATTGAACAGAGACCTCAATCGTCTTTCCAGCACCCATAACAAATTCGTCGATTGAATTGTCTAAAACTTCTTTAAGAAGTATATATATTCCATCATCATGAGAAGATCCATCACCAAGCTTTCCAATGTACATTCCAGGTCGCATACGTATATGCTCCTTCCAGTCTAGCGACCTGATATTATCTTCAGTATATTGATTGATTTTAGACATTTTATTAAGAGCACTAATATAATGTTTCGGACAAAAAAACTGGATGTAGTTTTGACAAAGTAATTAACAAAATATCAAGAGAAAATGCTGCTAAACATTGAATAAGAAGTGAATAATATCTCCATCTTTTACAATGTAACTTTTTCCCTCCGCTTTAACTTTTCCCGCCTCTTTTACCTTAAATTCAGATTTAAATTCTATGTAATCTTTGTAAGAAATAACTTCGGCTTTGATAAAACCTTTTTCAAAATCGGAGTGAATAACACCTGCAGCCTGTGGAGCTGTAGCCATTTTTGGAATAGTCCAAGCACGTAATTCTTTTGGTCCAGCAGTAAAGAAAGTATGTAAATCAAGCAAATCGTATGTGGCATTAATGAGTTTTGTAGAACCTGGCTCGCTAAGACCAATATCATCTAAAAAGACTCTTCTTTCCTCAAAATCATCTAACTCATTAATTTCAGATTCAATCCCGGCAGCTAATGTAATAAAATTAGCACCTTCATTTTGTATTATTTTAACAACTGATTCAACGTAGTTGTTGGATGAGATAACACTCTTTTCATCAACATTACACACATATAGTACAGGTTTAGCAGTAATTAATTGGAGTGGTTTTAAATACTTTTCAAAACTTTTTTTATCTAAATTAGCTGACCTTATATTTTTTGATGTATTTATAGTTTCAATTGCAAGCTCTAAAGCAAGTTTTTCTTTTTCAGCATCTTTATTTCCAGATTTGGCAGTTCTGCTAATCTTTTCAAGTCTTTTATTTAAGGTTTCTAAGTCTTTTAATTGGAGTTCTATATCTATTATTTCCTTGTCTCTGACAGGATTTACAGAACCATCAACATGAGTAACATTATCATTGTCAAAGCATCTAAGAACATGTATAATTGCGTCTGTTTCTCTAATATTGGCAAGAAATTTATTTCCTAATCCCTCACCTCTACTTGCACCTTTAACTAAACCAGCAATATCTACTATTTCGACAGTGGCAGGTATAACTTTTTCAGGCTTAACTATATCCTCTAAATCAACCAGTCTAGAATCGGGTACATTAATGATACTGTGATTTGGTTCAATTGTACAAAAAGGAAAATTTGCACTCTGAGCCCTTGTATTTGAAAGGCAATTAAACAGAGTTGACTTACCTACATTTGGTAATCCTACAATTCCAGCTTTCATATCTAACCATGCATTAGTTTTTGTTTTTCTAGCAATACTTCAGTTGATTCAATATTATTTAGATCGGGAACACAGCAATCAACTGGACACACTGCTGCGCATTGTGGTTCTTCATGAAAACCTTTGCACTCAGTACATTTATCAGGGGATATGTAATAAACCTCATCATTTATCGCCCTTTGTGGAGAATCTGCATTTACAATTTTACCATTGACCAAATTTACCTCACCGGTGAGCTTGGTACCATCAGAGTATTTCCAATTTACAGCTGCTTCATAAATAGCAGTATTTGGACATTCTGGCTCACAAGCACCACAATTAATACAATCGTCAGTAATTATTATTGCCATATTCTACATTTAATAATTAAATTGCAACAAAATTAAAGCCAATCTCATTAAAAACAAAAGTAAAAATATAGAATTACAGAATCGAATAATATACTTATCTGAAATTGGGGGGTTGTTTAATTCAATTAACAGTTTAAATAATAACAAATGGAGCCAAATATTAAAAAATAAAATTAATGAGGCAGAGTTTGAAAATAGGTGGTTTACAAAGAACTTTATTTTAAATAATCTCAAATATTGGGGTAAAAAACTAAATAAAAAAAGATTATTTGACTGGTCAAAAAATTATAACATTAAAGATGAATCAAAAAAAGTTGCCATTATAATGGCTGGTAATTTCCCCTTAGCAGGGATGCATGATTTAGTCTGTGTGCTGCTTTCATGCAATGAAGCTGTAATAAAGCCATCATCTAAGGATAGGGTTTTAATAACATTTTTAGTTAATTTTTTACACGAAAAATTTCCTTTATCAAAAAACTTTGTAAGTATCAACAACGATAAACTTACAAATTTTGAAATGGTTATAGCAACTGGATCAAACAATACTCATAAATATTTTGAATACTATTTTAAAAATAAAAAATCACTTCTCAGAAAAAATAGAAATTCGATTGCAGTATTAGACGGAAATGAAACAAAAAAAGAGATTTCAAAGTTAGCCGAGGATGTATTTTTATATTTTGGTTTAGGATGCAGAAATGTTTCTAAAATATACATCCCTAAAAATTATGATTTTGATAAATTATTTGAAGGCTTTAAATTTTACAAGCATCTTATTAAACACAACAAGTACTTTAACAATTATAACTATCAAAAGACTATTAAAATAATGAATAATGAAAGTTTTATTGATTATGAATATTTTTTGTTAGCTAAATCTAAATTACTATCCCCCCCAATTTCAATCTTATATTATGACTTTTATGATAAATTGTCAACAGTTGAAAAAGAAATTGAAAAAAATAAGAGCCTAATTCAATGTGTAGTTTCAAATCTCAACATAAAAAACTCAATTAAATTTGGAGAGTCTCAAAAACCTAATTTAGATCAATATGCAGATAATGTTGACACACTTAATTTTCTGTTAACAAGTAGTTAAAAAGATTTTCTTGTTTAATAATGTGATTAGTAATCTAAATATCGAAATTTGCATTTTATATTTTATGAAAATACACAACTTTTGCGCTGGCCCATCCATTTTACCCAAAGAGGTTTTTGAAGATGCATCTATTGCTGTCAAGGATTATAATAATTCTGGCTTGTCACTACTTGAAATATCTCACAGAAGTCATGCATTTGTAGAAATTATGGATGAAGCACGAGATTTATCGTTAGAGTTACTTAGTCTTGATGGGCAAAATTACACATCCCTATTCTTACAAGGGGGAGCAAGTACTCAATTTTTAATGACTGCTTATAATTTTATGAAAAATGAGGCAGCATTTCTAAACACTGGAACGTGGAGTGAAAAAGCCATTAAGGAAGCTAGACTTTTTGGTAATGTTGACATACTTGGCAGCTCTAAAGACGATAATTTTAATCATATACCCGATTATAAAATGTCAAAAGAATATGATTATTTCCACTGCACCTCAAATAATACTATTTTTGGTACCCAAATTAATAATTTTATAAAATCAAATACACCTGTTTTTTGTGACATGAGCAGTGATATCTTTTCGAGAAAATTGGATTTTTCAAAATTTGATTTGATTTATGCAGGTGCTCAAAAAAATTTAGGACCTGCAGGTGCAACTTTGGTTATTATTAAAAATAGTCTTTTAAAAAATATAAACGAAAATACACCCTCAATGATGAACTATAAAGTTCACGCAGACAAAAGTAGTATGTTTAACACACCTCCAGTTTTTTCTGTTTATGTCTCACTGCTTAATATGAGATGGTTAAAAAAAATGGGGGGAATAACAAAAATTGAGGAAAATAATAGGAAAAAAGCCGATTTACTTTATTCAGAAATTGATATTAATCCACTTTTCAAAGGACATGCGATTGAGAAAGACAGGTCCATTATGAACGCCACATTTACTTTGAATAATGATGATTTTAAAGAAAGTTTTGAATCGATGCTTAAAGAGGCAAATATTGTTGCTCTTTCAGGTCATAGAAGTGTTGGTGGTTACAGGGCTTCAATGTACAATGCCATGGAAATTGACAGTGTTAAATTACTTGTAGAAGTAATGAGTGAATTAGAATCCAAAATATAATACATGAATATATTAATCAATGATGGAATCAGTGAGGAAGGTGAAAAAAAACTTATACAATCTGGTTTTAAGACATACACTAAATCAATCAAGCAAGAAGAAATAATCGATTTTATAAATACAAATAACATTGAGGTTGTTTTAGTTAGAAGTGCTACTAAGATCAGAAAAGATATAATTGATTCTTGCCCAAAATTAAAGATTATTGGACGAGGTGGTGTTGGCATGGATAACATTGATGTTGATTATGCAAAAAGTAAGGGAATAAATGTGATTAATACTCCAGCAGCATCATCGATTTCAGTAGCTGAGCTAGTATTTGCACACCTTTTTAGCTCTGTTCGATATCTGCATCAATCAAATAGAGAAATGCCGTTAAATGGTGATAAAGATTTCAAAAAATTAAAAAAAAATTACTCTGGCGGTACCGAACTAAAAGGAAAGACTCTTGGTATTGTTGGTTTTGGCAGAATTGGCAAGGAAGTTGCAAAGATTGGTATTGCGATTGGAATGGATGTAATATACTTCGATTTACACAGCAAAGAATCTGAAATTAAATTAAATTTTTTTGATGGAAGTGAAAAAGTATTTAAAATGAAAAGTATAGATCTTTCCAAATTATTAAAAAATTCTGACTTCATTACACTACATGTACCAGCTCAAAAAAATTATATAATTTCAGCAAAGGAGTTTAATATGATGAAAAACGGTGTTGGAATCATTAATGCAGCACGCGGTGGTACCATTGACGAAAATGAGTTACTTAAAAATATCCACAATGGAAAAGTTTCTTTTGCAGCATTGGATACATTTGAAAATGAACCATTACCCAGTTTAAAAATCTTAATGAATAATAACATTTCACTTTCACCTCATATTGGTGCTGCTACAAATGAAGCTCAAAAAAGGATAGGTATAGAACTTGCTGATCAAATAATATCAATTTACAAAAGATAGTTTGTTTAAAAATTTTAAAAATAAGTGGGGAATAGATTCTGACTTTCAGTTATTAAAAATATTTATTGTTTTTGGAATAACTGGATCAACAGCTGCGTGGATTTCCGATCCCTTGTGTAATTACCTGGGTATAAGTGTTACAAATTTTAATATTTCTTTATATTGGTTAATAAGATTATTATTAATTACCCTAGTGTATCAAATTTTACTAATAATAATTGCATTTATTTTCGGAGAATTAAAATTTTTTAGACGTTTTGTAAATAAATTTTTACGATTAATCGGATTTAAAATTTAATTGTTTTTTAAGTTTTTTTTATACATCCCCTCAAATTTTCTAACTTTTGGTAATATTACAACCTTACAATAAGGTTGATTTTCATTGTTCTCAAAATAATCACTGTGATAATCCTCTGCCTTGTAAAAAGTATTGAATTTTAATAATTCTGTTACAATTTTACTTTGGTAACAACCTGATTTATTTAGTTCATAAATAAATTTTTCCGCTATTTTTTTTTCGTTATTATCGGAATAAAAAACAATTGACCGATAGTGTGGTCCAACATCATTACCTTGTCTGTTAATGGTTGTAGGGTCATGAGTTTTAAAAAATATTTCAAGAAGAAAATGAAAATCAATTTTTTCTGAATTATAAATTATTTCAATTGTTTCAGCATGACCAGAATCACCTCTACAGACCTCTTCATATGTTGGATCTTTTGTTAATCCACCACTATAACCAGGGTTAACATTTAAAACATATTTTAGTCTATTAAAAATTGCCTCAGTACACCAAAAACATCCTCCGGCAAAATAAGCTTTCTTGATTGTTGACATAAATAAATTTATTGTCTTATTTTTGATTTATGATTACAGCCAAAAATATACATAAATTCTATGGAAATCAACACATTCTCAAAGGAATAAATTTAGATGTAAAAAAGGGTGAAATCGTGAGCTTAGTTGGCTCATCTGGCGCTGGGAAAACTACTCTATTACAAATCTTAGGGACTATAGACAAATTTGACAAAAATGATAAGTCCTCTTTGAAATTATGTGGTAGAGATATCTTTAAGCTTAACGATAATTCATTAGCAGATTTTAGAAATAATGAAATTGGTTTTATATTTCAATTTCATCAGTTACTTCCAGAATTTACTCTTATTGAAAATATTTGCCTTCCTGCTTACATAAAAAAAATAAAAAAAAGTATTGCTGAAGAAAAAGCAATGGAGTTGATAAATTATTTGAATTTAGAAAAAATAATACATAATAAACCGAATGAATTATCAGGTGGTGAAAAACAAAGAGCAGCTGTTGCAAGAGCATTGATTAATAAACCCAGCATAATATTAGCTGATGAACCCTCAGGAAATTTAGATAGTAAATCTGCAGAAAATCTTTACAAATTATTTTTTAAACTTAGAGAAGATTTTAACTACACTTTCTTGATTGCTACTCATAACACTAATTATGCAAAAAAATCTGACAGAGTCTTTGAAATAATTGATGGTAAAATAAATTGAATAAGTCGGATATAAAAGAGTTTTTAGATGAGAAGGTTAAGCAATACAATAATAAAAAATTTATTGAACTAGATCCTATACAAATACCACATCTGTTTAAGAAAAAAGAAGATATCGAAATCTCTGGGTTTTTAACCTCCACTATTTCATGGGGGAATAGAAAATCAATTATCAATAATTCAAGAAAGATGATGGATTTATTAGATAATGACCCTTATAATTTTGTTTTGAATCATAAACAAAAAGATCTTAAATTATTAAGTAAGTACGTTCATAGAACATTTAATGGTTCTGATTTAATACAATTTATAATAAGTTTGAAAAATATTTATAAAAAGTATAACGGCATGGAATCTATTTTTGCAAAAAATATTAAGGACGATTCAATACACAATTCAATTCACTTTTTTAAAAAAAAATTTTTTGAGGTTCTATATTCAGAGAGAGCTAAAAAACATGTTTCAGATCCGTACAAAGGATCTGCATCAAAAAGAATTAATATGTTTTTAAGATGGATGGTAAGGGATGATAATAATGGAGTAGATTTTGGTTTATGGAAATCTATTGATAAATGTTTTCTTTCGTGTCCACTTGATGTACATTCAGGAAATATTGCCAGAAAACTTGGTATGCTAAAAAGAATGCAAAATGACCACAAAGCGGTTGTTGAATTGGATACATTTCTTCGGGATTTAGATAAAAATGACCCTGTAAAATATGATTTTGCTCTTTTTGGCATTGGTGTATTTGAAAAATTTTAATTTTATATCAAAATAATTCTATGAAAATGAAAAAAATATTTATCATTTTGTTTTTACCTTTTATATCCTTTTCACAATTGATAGAAATACCTGTTGATACAATGATTCATTCCTATCATGAAACAACAATCAAAGGTGAAAAAGTAAAATACATTGCTGAAGTTGGAACACAGCCTGTTTGGGATGAAAATGGAGAACCAATAGCTAGTTTATTTTACACCTATTATCAAAGAAATAGTCCAAAAAATGAAAAATTAAAAGCTTCTCATCGTCCCATCATAATTTCATTCAATGGTGGTCCAGGTTCTGGTTCTCTTTGGATGCATATTGGATACACTGGACCAAAAATTCTAAATATTGACGACGAAGGTTATCCTATCCAACCATATGGAGTTAAGGACAATCCTTTCTCAATTATAGACATTGCAGATATAGTATATGTATGTCCAGTGAATACCGGATATTCAAGAATGATAAAAAATCAAGATAATGAATACCCAAAAAGAGATAAGTTTTTTGGAATTAATGCTGATATTGAATATTTGGCAAATTGGATAAATACATTTATTTCAAGAAAAAATAGATGGGAGTCGCCGAAGTATATTATTGGCGAAAGTTATGGAGGAACCAGAGTAATGGGACTTTCACATGAATTGCAAAATAAACATTGGATGTACCTAAATGGGGTTATTATGGTTTCACCGGCGGATTACAAACTGTTTGAGAAAGGGAATGCTGTAAATTCTGCGCTATACCTTCCCTATTATGCAGCAACATCATGGTATCACAAAATTTTATCTGAAGAACTTCAATCAAAAGATTTAATTGAGATTTTACCTGAGATTGAGACTTTTACAATAGATAAATTAGTACCTGCTATTGCAAAGGGAGGGTTTATTTCTGAAGAAGAAAAAAACAATATTGCTGAGAAGTATGCATATTATTCTGGCTTATCAGAGGATTTTATATTGAATAATAATTTAGACGTACCTAATAATTTTTTCTGGAAGGAGGTTTTAAGAAAGAAAAAAGGTCTAAATGTTGGAAGGCTGGATTCAAGATACCTAGGCTTAGATAAAAAAATAGCAGGATCTAGTCCAGATTCAAGCATAGAATTAGATTCATGGAATCACTCCTTTACTCCAGCAATTAATTATTATTTAAGAAATGAGTTAGGTTTTAAAACTGACTTAAGGTATAATGTTTTTGGGGATGTTCATCCATGGGACAGGTCTAATGATAACACAAGAGAAAATCTAAGAATGGCTATGGCACAAAACCCATTTCTAAAAGTATTTATACAATCAGGATATTATGATGGTGCAACAAACTATTTTCAAGCTAAATATACTATGTGGCAAATAGATCCAAGTGGTAGAATGAAGGACAGATTTTATTATGAAGCTTACAGAAGTGGGCACATGATGTATTTAAGGAAAGAAGATTTAGAAAAATCAAATGATGATTTAAGAGAATTTATTGAAAGTTCTTTGACGAACGGGGTACCTGCAAAATATTAAAATTTAAAGACAAAATTTTTAGTATTTTTGTCTAAATTCTGGCAATGAATTTATTAATAAAATCTGCAACAATAATTGATAAAAACAGTGAATTTCACAATCAAATAGTTGATATTTTAATAGAAAAAGGTATTATATTAAACATAGGATCTGACCTAAAAAATTCAAAAAACTTTAAAGAAATTAAATTTAACAACCTTCATGTTTCATGTGGATGGTTTGATTATTTGGTAAGCGCTGGAGAGCCAGGTTTTGAAGAGAGAGATTCCATAAAAAACACTATAAATGTTGCTCTTAAATCGGGTTTTACTTCAATTGGAATACAACCTAATTGTTTTCCAATAACAGATAAAAAAAGTGAGATTGAGTTTATAAAAGCAAGATCAAAGGATTCAGCTATTAATGTTTATCCTTTTGGTGCATTATCAAAAAACTCTGAAGGTAAAGAAATGGCAGAATTAAATGAAATGAGAAGTGCTGGTGCATTGGGTTTTGGTGATTATAAAAGGTCAATTGAAAATCCAAACCTTTTAAAACTTTCACTCCTATATTCAAAAACTCTAAAATATCCTATACTTTCCTTCCCCGATAATAAAAGTTTATCTAAAGATGGGGTAATGAATGAAAATAAAATTAGCACGTATTTAGGTTTAAGGGGTATTCCACCAATCTCTGAAGAAACACAAATTGCTAGGGATATTGCAATTCTTAAATATACAGGTGGAAATTTACATATACCAACAATTTCTACTGCTGAATCTGTGAAATTGATAAGAAAAGCAAAAAAAGATAAACTTAATATTTCATGTAGTACAACAATACATAATATTTTTTTTGACGACCAAAATCTTGAGCAATTTGATACAAATTTTAAAGTACTTCCACCATTAAGAACAAAACATGATATTATTGAACTAATAGATGGCTTAAAAGATGGGACAATTGATATGGTTACAAGTGATCATAATCCAATTAATTTAGAACTTAAAAATATAGAATTTGACAATGCTAACTTTGGAACAATTGGGCTTGAAAGTTTTTTCGGTGCTTTAAATTCAATTTTTTCATTAAAAAAATCAATTTCAATTCTAACAATTGGTAAAAAAATATTTGGGATTAAACAAAATAGATTAAAAATTGGTGAATATGCTGATTTAACATTATTTAATCCTCAAGGAAAATATATATTTAGTCATGATAATATACATTCAAAATCAAAAAATTCAATTTTTATAAATCAAAAACTTACGGGAAAAGTTTATGGGACATTTGTTAATGGAAAATTGACATTAAATGACTAATTCCGGATTTGAATATTTATTTAGAAATAGTTTAAGAACTGACAATGAAAAGAAGGTTATTATTATGCTTCACGGATACGGCAGCAATGAATATGATTTATTTTCTCTTTCTGAAAATATAAATTCTAATTACTTAATTATTTCCATTAGAGCATGCATAGAAATGGGTAGAGAATCATACTGTTGGTGGCCATTAAGTATTGATAATCAAATGAAATTAGTTATGGATGTTAATCAGGCAAAATCTTCAATTAAAAGTTTAAACAATTTTATTATGAATGAATTAGCTAATAAATTTAAGTTTTCATCAAATGAAATATACTTATTAGGTTTTAGTCAAGGATGTATGATTTCATATGCTCTTTCAATAAATTACCCCAAAAACTATAAAAAAGTGATCGGTATGAGTGGTAAAATATCATTTGATATTACTGAATTAAATAAAGATTATGATTATAGTTCTCATAATCTGATTATTTCACATGGAAAACATGATGAAATAATTCCAATTAAGGAAGGGAAAAAAGCTTCAGATTGGTTTTTAGAAAATAAAATTCGTAATAAATTCATTGAAACAAATTCCGCTCATGGAATTTCAATTGACGATTTCAAAATATTAAGTCATTGGATTGATGAAAATTAAGTTGACTTAATTTGGAGACCATCATAAGCTAAAAAGACATTATTTGGCAAACTTCCTTGTACATCATCATGAAACCCCAACTTGTGACTCACATGAGTTAAATATGCTCTTTTAGGTTTAATTTTTCTTATTAATTCTAGAGCATTTTTCAAATTGTAATGTGAATAATGTTCTTCAATTCTTAGAGAATTTATTACTAACACATCCAATCCAAAAAGTTTTTTAAATTCAGATTCAGGAACATATTTGACATCTGTATAATATGCAATTTTACCGATTCTAAAACCATTAATGTTTAGATTACCATGTTTTGCGTTTAAGACAATAATTTCGTTTTCAAAAATATTTAATTTATCATTAATTTCATTGATTAAAAGGTTTGGGGAGCCTGGAATTTTTTCTTTTTTATTAAATATATAGTTAAACCTGTACTTTAGGGATTCTATTACCCTTTTGTTTGCATAAATTGGTATATCACCATGTAAAAAATAAAGAGGACGAACATCATCCAGCCCAGAAACATGATCATTATGTTCATGAGTAAATAAAATTGCATCAATTTTAGTACAGTTATTATTTAACATTTGAATTCTAAAGTCTGGACCACAGTCAATTAGTATATTTTTACCATTAATACTTATCAAAGCAGAAGTTCTTAATCTCTTATCCTTTGGATTAGTGCTAAGACAAACTGGATGTTTACTACCAATTACAGGAATCCCCTGAGAAGTACCTGTACCAAGAAATGTTAATTTTATCATATTTATCTCAATAAAATTACACTATTTTTTTAACTACTAACACTTATTTAATACATTTGTATTGCTTAAATTCAGTCAATGAATAGTCCATCTAAATACTACAATTCTCCTCTTGAATCTGTGCCCAGTACAAAACAAAAAGCATTGAGAATTAACTTAGAAGAAAATATTTATGGAACTTTTGCTGAAATAGGTGCAGGCCAAGAAACTGTAAGGCAATTTTTTAGAGTTGGTGGAGCTTCAGGAACAATCGCAAAAGCTATGTCAGCATACGATAAAAGCTTTAGTGATGATATTTATGGAATTGAAGATAACCAGAGGTATGTTACTGAAAATAGACTCAGGAAAATGTTAAAACATGAAACAGACCTAATTGAAAAAAGGATAAACAGAAAAAATAACTTAAAAAAAATGTTTTTTTGTTATGCCAACACAGTGGCCACTGTTGATTTTGCAAAAAAATACAATGGTCATGGCTGGGTTGGGATAAGATTTCAAATTGATACAAACGAAAATTACAATGAAATTATAATCCATGCAAGATTTAAAGAAAATACTGCAAGACAACAGCAAGAAACGCTTGGTGTACTTGGCACCAATTTGATTTACAGTGCCTTTTTTCATTACAATACGCCAAAAAAAATTATCAAATACTTATACGACAACCTAGAAAAAGATCAGATTGAAATTGATACTGTTAATCTTACCGGACCGGTTTTTAAAAATGTTGATAATAGGATTTTAAGTCTTGAGTTAGTTAAAAATGGAATGACCGAAGCTATTATGTTTGGTCCAGATGGAAATAATTTATTACCAGCTGCAGTTCTTTATAAAAAAAATATTCTTGCACTGAGAGGTAGATTCAGGCCCGTTACTAAAGTTAATGAAGATATGTATAAGAACTCTCTAAATATGTTTTTAAACGAGAGACACGTTGATAAAAAAGAAACCATTGTAATTTTTGAAATTACTTTAGCCGATCTGACATCTGAAGGTGAAATTGATGAAAATGATTTTATTGATAGAGCAAAATTATTGAGTTCATTAGGGGAAACAGTTCTAATTTCAAATTATAAAGAATATTACAGACTTTCAGAATACTTCTCATTGTATACAAAGAAAAAAATAGGAATTTGTATGGGTGTAACAAATCTTGTAAATATTTTTGATCCTAAATATTATATTCACTTGAGTGGAGGGATTTTAGAGGCTTTTGGTAAACTGTTCTTCAAAAGCCTTAAAATTTATCTATATCCTCAGCTTGATGATAATGATAATTTAGTTAACAGTGACAATTTAAAGGTACATCCAAGAATGAAAGAACTTTATAAATTTTTTAAGTTTAATGGAAAAATTGTTGATGTTACGAATTTTAATAAAAATTATTTAAAAATCTTTTCACACGAGGTGCTTAAAAAAATTAGAAATAAAGATTCTTCATGGGAAAAAATGCTTCCAAAGCAAGTTTCAAAAGAAATAAAAAAACTTAAACTTTTTGGATATAAATAGATTAAATTATTTGAGAGGAATGCTCTTTGGTTTTAACTTTATTTATAATATCAATTATTACACCTTCCTCATCTATTATGAATGTCATTCTCAAAATACCCATATACTCCCTACCTCTAAATTTTTTTAAACCCCAGACCCCATAGCTCTTAATTATATCTTTGTTTTCGTCACAAAGTAGATTATAAGGTAAACTGTATTTATCACTAAATGTTTTTTGTGATTTTTGTTTATCAGCAGATACCCCGATTATCTCGAAGCCTTTTCTCTTAAATTGAACATAATTATCACTTAAATTACAAGCTTCCAATGTACATCCAGGAGTATTTGCTTTTGGATAGAAAAATAATACAATCTTTTTACCCAAAAAATCAGAGAGAGAAATATTGTTACCGTATTGATTCATACAGCTAAAATTTGGGGCTTTATCTCCTTGTTTTAAAATGCTCATATTAATATATTTACAACTATAAAAATAACACAAATTGGATAAAAAAAATAAAGTTTTATATGTAATTAAAAAATTAGATGAACTTTTTCCTGAGGTCCCAGTACCGCTTCACCACAATGATCCCTACACCCTTTTAATTGCTGTTTTATTATCCGCTCAATGTACTGACGAAAGGGTAAATAAAATTACTCCAATTTTATTTGAAAAGGCTGATAACCCATATGAGATGGTTAAATTAAGTATAAAACAAATTAAGGATATAATAAGACCATGTGGCTTATCTCCAATGAAGAGCAAAGGTATATATGGTTTGAGTAAAATATTAATTGAAAAACATAATGGGATGGTGCCAGATAATTTTACTGATTTAGAAAATCTCCCGTCAGTTGGACACAAAACAGCAGCTGTTGTAATGTCACAAGCTTTTGACCATCCTGCTTTCCCTGTTGACACACATATTCACAGGCTAATGTATAGATGGGGCTTCAGCAATGGTAAAAATGTTAAACAAACTGAAAAAGATGCTAAAAGACTGTTTCCAATTGAAAAATGGAATAAACTTCACTTGCAAATAATTTATTATGCAAGACAATACTCTCCAGCCAGAGGCTGGAATATTGACAAAGATGTTATAAGTAAAAAAATTGGTAGAAAATCGATAATTAATAAACTAATTTAAGTCTATAATCAAAGATTTATTTTTTAAATATATTGCTTTTATAGACTTTGAATAATCCAGTAAAAGTTTTATCGTTTTTTCTTCAGGCTCAAGCTTAAACTTTTCTTGAGAATAGTAGTTTTCCCCCATGCAGTTTTATTTTTTAAAACGATAAAAAAATAAAATTAGTATGCGAGTTGTATTTTTTTATTTTTAATAATATTTCTTAGATTTATAAGTGCATACCTCATTCTACCTAGTGAGGTATTTATACTTACACCGGTTTTTTCAGAAATCTCCCTAAAGCTCAAATCATTATAATATCTATATATTAAAACCTGTTTTTGATCATCAGGCAAAAATTCAATTATTTCCCTTACTTTTTTTAGTGTCTGTTTTTTTATTAGAGCTGTTTCTATATCAGCGCTATTATCTTTTATAATTGAAAATATATCGAATTCTTTGTTGTTATTAAATTTTGGAATCCTAGATTTTTTTCTAAAATGGTCAATAACCAAATTGTGTGCAATTCTCATCACCCACGAAATAAACTTTCCTTCTTCGTTATAGTTTCCCTTTTTTAAAGTATTAATCACTTTAATGAAGGTTTCCTGAAAAATGTCTTCGGTTAGTTCTCTATCTAGGACTTTAGAATAAATGAAACTAAATATTTTATGTTTATGTCTGATAATTAGTTTTTCTAATGAATTTTCATCACCAGAAATGAAGCTCGAAATTAAAATTGAATCAGAAATTGAAAAATTACTCATAACATTACATTTAAGGTTAAAAAAAATATTTTTTTGTTTTTGTGTAATGTTATTCTATAGGCAATGAAATTTAAATATAGCTCAATATACGTTTAATATGCAAAAATCAAAAATATTATAAAATAAAATATCTTTCTAAGA